>JAITVZ010000150.1 GCA_031285505.1 Propionibacteriaceae bacterium | reverse complement strand
CACTCACATCGGGCTATCGATCAACGATAGTCATTGGGGTTGGGATTGCTGTTGTTGGATTGGGAGCCATTCCTGAAGGCGTCGACGATCGACTCCAGCCCCGATGTCGAGGCGCCTTCAGCGGGGATGATGATCCAGGCCAGGATGTAGCCGATTAAGCCAACACCGGTGAATATGACCACAGCGGCGACGATCAAACGGGTCAGTGTGACATCCAAGCCGAAATAATCAGCGATGCCACCAGCTACACCCCCGAGGATGCGGTTGGAACGTGAGCGACAGAAGCGACGGTTGGACATGATTGTTTCCTTTCAAGAGGTTGTTGTTTCGTTGGTTTGGTCGGATTCAGGATTGTTTGTTCGGATCAATCGGTGGCACTGGCGGGTAAGGGTTGGACCAAGGATTGGCCGGCGGGAAATAGCCCGGGTAGCCTTGACCAGTTTGCGGATTGGTCGACGGATTGACATTGGGATCGGTGCTGTAGAACGAGCCGATCTGGAAATCCGTTCCACTCGGCGTCCAGGGCGCTTGGCCGGCTGTGTAACGCTGTTGGTCGATGCGGCGTTGCCAGGCCAAGCGGGCTTTTTCGAACTCTTGCTGAGCCCGCCAGGATGGGCGTTTGCGCCATCGCTTGCGTAGCACCAAGCCGATGATGATCAAGATGGGCAACCAGATCAGGTTGAAGCTGATCGGCCAAGCCGAGTCGCCGATGTGAACCATGTCGAGACCATCGATCAGTTGCATGGCGACCAAGAAGCCTGCGACCCAGAAAACCCATCTTGGCACCCGTTTAATGGTTTGGTGCCAGTTGGCGCCCAACTTGGCGTTGGTGCTGGGAGAGTGGTTGGGCCTGGCCTGGTTGGCGGTGTAGGGCGAGCCGACCGTGTCATAGGGTGACGGGGTCGGCCCAGCGGGCATGACTACCCACATCACCAGATAGAGCACTGCCATCGCGCCAGAGGTGAACAGGGTGCCGAAGATGATCAAGGCGCGGATCAAGGTGACATCGACACCGAGAAAATCAGACAACCCAGCCGCAATGCCGGCGATGCGCCGGTTTCCCCGGTTGCGCCGTAGTTGTGTCTGGTTGCTCATGGCTTCAAGCATGCCCGTGATTGAGCCGATCCGCTATGAGGTGCGTCCCTGGTTGATCCCTGACCGGTTGTTCGATCAGTTTTCAGGCAGTGCCCACTGCTGCAATCTTGGCGACAGCGGCAGCCTGTGACATGCTGGACTCATGTCTGACCCGCTGACGCCAGTGCCGCCGCGGGCCTATCGCCTGCTCGACAAGCCAATGCTGGCCGGCGTGGCCAATGGCTTGTCCAGCCATTTCGGCATTGCCATTTGGCTGGTCCGCTTGGTGCTGGTGGCTATGTGCTTCTGGAAACTGTCAGGCGCGATCATTTACCTCGGACTGTGGCTGATTCTGCCGGTCTATGAGCGCCCGGTGCCGCTGGGTTTGGTGGCTGCGGAACGCCTGGGACGACGGCGAGTGGCCCACCACACCCGTTGGCGTTGGGCGCTGGGTTGGCTGATCGCCCTGGCCATCGGCATGGGGGTCGCCCTGCTGGTGCGCCTCTACGATGGTTCGACCATTGGCCGCTATGCCCCTGTGCTGGTGCTCCTGGGCTTGGGGCTGGCGTTCATCTGGGTGACCCGCGATGTTTCCTGGGCCAGGCCGGCCAAATACGGCTTGGTTGTCTTGGGGGTCTTGTTGATTTGGGCGATTGGCACCTTCATGCAGGCCCAGTTCTTGGCCTACTTGGCCCTTGACCTGAGTTGGTTGCCGGCGCCGGCTGACGTTGGTCTGCCCCAGGAGCTGTTCGCCATTGCTTTGGTGTCGGCTGGTTTCACCATGGCCGGTCTGTTCATTGTGATGCTGCCCTGGCTGTTGCACCCGGGTCGGTCGCAAGAGGAGCAGCAGATCGAATTGATTGCGCAAACCAAGGCCGACATGGCCGCCCACTTGCATGATTCAGTGCTGCAAACCCTGGCGGTCATCCAGAAACGAGCTGCTGAGCCGCGGGTGGTCGCTCAGTTGGCCAGGCGTCAGGAAAAGGAGCTGCGCGAATGGCTCTACGCTGATCAGGTCGAGGATGAGTCGATGGTCAGTGCCTTGAAGGACGTCATTTCGGAGTTGGAGTTGACCTTCCCGGTGGCGGTGGAATTGGTGACGGTTGGCGACCAGCCGATGACGGTGCTGGTCGATTCGTTGGTGCGGGCCACGCGCGAGGCCATCCTCAACGCCATCAAGCATTCCGGAGCTGAGCGGGTTGATGTTTTCGCCGAAATCGGCCAGAAGCAGGCGGAGGTGTTCGTCCGTGATCGGGGTCGTGGCTTCGCCTTGGAGGACATTGAGCCGGATCGGATGGGCATCCGGGGCTCGATCATTGATCGTATGGTCAACTATGGCGGTAAGGTCGATATTCGATCGACTATCGGTCAGGGCACGGAGGTGCACCTGACCATGCCCTTTGACCAGGAGGTACACGACCATGACTGACCAGAAGTTGTACAAGGTTGTGATCGTCGACGATCACGCCATGTTTCGGGCCGGGGTGCGCCACGAGATCGCCCAAGCCGTTGATGTCTTGGGCGAGGCCGATGACGTCGCCTCCGCAGTCAAAATGATCACTGAACTGACTCCGGATGTGGTGTTGCTGGATGTCCATCTGCCTGGCGGTGGTGGCGCCGAGGTGATGCGGCAGACGTCCCTGCCCAGTGTGCGTTATCTGGCGTTGTCGGTGTCCGACGCCGCTGAGGATGTCATCGGCACCATTCGGGCCGGGGCAAGGGGCTATGTCACTAAGTCGATATCTGGTACGGAATTGGTCGACGCCATCGCCCGGGTGGCGGAGGGTGATGCGGTCTTCTCGCCGCGTCTGGCTGGTTTTGTGCTCGACGCCTTCTCCGGGTCGATCGAGGTTGCCTCGGTCGATGAGGACCTTGATCGCCTGTCAGCCAGGGAACAGGAGGTGCTGCGCTTGATCGCCCGAGGTTATTCCTATCGCGAAGTTGCTCGGGAATTGTTCATCTCGATCAAAACGGTTGAAACCCATGTCTCGTCGGTTTTGCGCAAGCTTCAATTGTCGAACCGACACGAGTTGACGCGTTGGGCGACTGATCGCAAGCTGGTCTAGTCCCGCCGTCGATCAGTCGCCCAACGCGCAGGCTCAGGAGCGCTTGCGCAGAGCGCCATAGATGACGATCACCAGGACGGAGCCAAGAATGGCGACGATCCAGGTGCGCAGGCTGAAGAAGTGGCCGAGTCCGACATGGAAGATGATCGAGGAGATCCAGCCGCCAACAATCGAGCCGACCACGCCGGCCACCAGAGCCGGCAGGATGCCACTGCCGATGCGTCCTGGCACGATGGCCCGGGCGATCAAGCCGACAATCAATCCAAGGATGATAAATGATAAGAAACCCATAGCTTCATCCTAGGCGAGCAAGATCGACGTGACTAGCGTTTTTCCCTGAGATCATCCCTGGGTGAGCCCTGATCGCCGCCAGTCACAACAGGGGTCGTAAGGGTTTGAGGATCGATTCGGCCAGCTGCGCGTAGTAGGGCCGGGCTCGCCAAGTGTCGAGCGACAATGCTTGGCAATTGCTCAAGTCATTGCGGAAGACAGCTTCCATCTTGGCGGCGACGCTTGGATCGATGATTTCGACATTGATCTCATAGTTGCCCAGTAGGGAGACCCGGTCGAGATTGGCCGTGCCGATGGTCGACCAGATCGAATCGATTGAGGCAGTTTTCGAGTGGATCATCGCCCCTTGGTAAAGGAAGAGTTTGACCCCGCCGGTCAACAGGGCGTCATAGTGGGCTCGCGACAGCCAATCAGCCAGTGGATGGTTCGACGTCTCGGGAATGATGATCGACACATCGACGCCGCGACTGGCAGCGCTGAGCAGGGCCGCCATCAGATCGGCGTCTGGCAGGAGGTAGGCATGTGTCAGCCAGATCCGTTTGGTGGCACGGTTGATGGCGTCGAGGTAGTTTGACCGAATCGGGTAGACCGAGGTGCGCGGCACATTGCGCAGCAGGCGCATCGCCGGGTGCCAGGGGCGAGGGCTTCCTTCGGTCAGGCGGTGGTGGTCTTGATCAACTATCCGCCACATTTGAACGAAGCTGGCTTCTAACTCCAGCGCGAAATCTCCTGCGACCTTGAGATGGGTGTCGCGCCACTGATGAGCATACAAAGACCCGAGGTTGTAGCCGCCGACATAACCGATCTGGCCGTCGACCAGCAGGATCTTGCGGTGGTCACGCCCGGAGTTGCGTGGCAACCAAAAGGTCAAACCGCCGTGGACCAGCGGAAACGAGTGGCATTCAATGTTTGGCGGGAAGCGGAAGAAGCTCGCTGGCACAACCAGATTGGCAAAGGCGTCCCAAATGCAGACCACCTTGACTCCGCGGTTGGCCGCCCGGATCAGGGCCTCTTTGAAGGCCAGGCCGACCGAATCGGCTTTCCAGATGAAGGATTCCAGATAGACGCGGTCATGGGCGGCATCGATTGCTTCAATCATCGAGGCGTAGAGGTCATCGCCGTAAGTGAAGATTGTCAGCTGGTTGTCGTCGCAGGCAAGCTCCTGAGGTGGCAGATAGGGAAAGCGCTTCAGTTTCCGGCGCTTGCGGTGCAGCGAGGCGATGGTGTTGACCACGATCGCCGTGCCGAGCTGAATGCCGCAAACAGCGCCGATGACACGCAGCAGATGTCGCCCCAGGTTCGATCGCCACGTCATGGGCCTAAGTGTATCCAGGACACCGACTAGCCGTAGAGTGTGGGGTCTTATGGATTCGCTGTTTGATGATGATTTCACCGCCGATGACCTGGCTGCTGGCTTCGCCGCCAGCGCTGCGGCGACCCCCTTCGGCTCTGAAGAAAATGCCCTGGCCGGACCGACGCCGGACCAGGCCCCACTGGACCAAGCCCCACGCAACGCATGGGCGGATCCTTTGCTCGATGGCCTCAATCCGCCCCAGGCCGCGGCGGTCAGTCATATCGGCAGTCCCTTGCTGGTGGTGGCTGGCGCTGGCTCGGGCAAGACTCGGGTGTTGACACGGCGAATCGCCTATCTGATCAGCCGGCGCGATGTTCACCCAGGATCGATTCTGGCGATCACCTTCACCAACAAGGCTGCCGCTGAAATGCGCGAGCGGGTGCTCGACTTGGTCGGCAACCGCGCCCGCTACATGTGGGTGTCAACCTTTCACAGCGCTTGTGTGCGGATGTTGCGGGCTGACATTGATCGACTGGGCTACTCCAAAAACTTCTCGATTTACGATGACACAGACGCCAAGCGCTTGGTGTCGACGATCACCCGGGAACGCAACCTTGATACCAAGCGTTTTCCTGTCAAGGCCATTCGCTCATGGATCTCCGACCAGAAGAATGCCCTGGTCGGCGCCTCTCGCGCTCAGGATGCCTCAGCTGGACACTATCCGCAGGAGATCTATGCCGAGATCTACAGTGAGTACCAACAGCGATTACTGAAGGCGTCAGCCGTCGATTTCGACGACTTGCTGATGCTGACGGTTCGCTTGCTCCGTGAGCATCAGGCGGTGTTGGCGGCTTATCGCAGCCGTTTCCGGCATGTCTTGGTCGACGAGTACCAAGACACGAACCATGCTCAATATTCGTTGATACAGCTGCTGTGTGGGCCAGCCAGTTCCGGCGACGAGCTGACGCCGGAACTGATGGTGGTCGGTGACTCGGATCAATCGATCTACGCTTTCCGCGGGGCGTCGATTGAGAACATCCTCAACTTCGAGCGGGATTTTCCGAAGGCGTCGACGATCGCCCTGGAGCAGAACTACCGTTCGACCCAGAACATCCTGTCGGCCGCCAATGCCTTGATCGATCACAACCCGGATCGCCCGGCCAAGCGGTTGTGGACCGATCAAGGGTCAGGACCGCTGATCGTCGGTTATGTGGCCGACACCGAGCACGATGAAGCGCGGTTCATCGCCGAAGAGTTGGCCAGTCTGGAGCGTGATGGCTCCAGTCGTTTCGGTGATGCAGCGGTTTTCTACCGAACCAATGCTCAGTCGCGAGCCATCGAAGACGTGTTCATTCGCTTGGGAGTGCCCTACCGGATCGTCGGTGGGGTCAAGTTTTATGAGCGCAAAGAGGTGCGTGACGCCATCGCCTATTTGCGGGCTCTGGCCAATCCGGCCGACGACGTCTCCGTCGAGCGGATCATCAATGTGCCGAAACGAGGTATCGGGGCGACCTCAGAGCAAGCTCTACGCACTTTCACGGCCAACAACAATTGCACATTGACTGAGGCCATTGAGCGCAATGGTGAGGTGCCCAGTTTGACTGCACGGGCCAGCCAGTCATTGACGCAGTTCGCCGAGCTGATGGCCCGCCATCGGCTGATGGTCGATCAGGGGCAGTCAGCCGATGTCATTCTTCGATCGGTGCTCGATCAATCGGGTCTGCTTGAAGCGTTGAAGACATCGACCGATCCCCAAGATGAGACTCGCCTGGAGAATCTGGCTGAATTGTTGGCTGTGGCCACGGAGTTTGTTTCTTCAGCCCACGAGATCGACTTGGTCGACGAAGATGAGCTCTTGAGCCACGACGACGATCCACGCCAGGCCGGCGATGATGCCAGTTGGTTGAGTGGGCCACAACCATCGGCGGTGCTAGCCGATCCCAATTCGACGCCGATCGATATCGATGCCCTGATTGGCGCGCCGGCGCCGGACGACTCACTGCCAGCCTTCCTGGAGCGGATCGCTTTGGTGGCCGATTCTGATCAGATCCCAGATCCAGCCGGGCGCGGTGTGGTCACCTTGATGACCCTGCACACCGCCAAGGGTTTGGAGTTCGACACAGTCTTTTTGACCGGTTTTGAAGACGGCTTGTTCCCCCACGAGCGGGCCATCACCGACATCAAGGAACTGGAGGAGGAACGCCGCCTCGCCTATGTCGGCCTGACACGGGCTAGACAGCGACTCTATTTGAGTCGGGCGATGGTGCGGACGATGTGGGGTTCGCCGCTCTACAATCCGCCGAGTCGCTTCCTGAATGAGATACCCGCGGAGTTGATCGATTGGCGTCGCGTGGACAAGGTGGCCAACTGGGCCGTGACCTCAGCTGCGAGTTCCAGGCAAGCTGGTGGTGATCAAGGCGGTTGGAGTGAGGCCGAGCGCCGCAGTGGTCGTGCCGGATCAGCCGAGCGCTTCGTCAGCGCCGCGACCACGGCCAAGCCCAAGCCAAAGTTGGTCCTGGCTGTCGGTGACAAGGTGATGCATTCGATTTTCGGGCTTGGCACGGTCAAATCAGTCAGTGGTGAGCCGGGCAAACAACGCGCCGAAATCCGTTTCCCGACGGCCGGCTTGAAGTTGTTGTCGGTGGCTCACGCTCCGTTGGAGAAGATTTAGAGGAGTTGTTGAAGGCTATGCGTGGCGTCGTTGTTCACAGTTTGGTCGCGACTGAGACAATGATGCGGTGAGCAAACGAACTGGCATGCCCGAACTGAGCGTTGAGACCCTGTCACCGGTGGCCATCGTCCCCGAGCAACGCGCCGTCATGCCATGGTGGTTGGCGGCCCTGGGCGGAGCCATCATCACGGCCGTGGTCGGTTGGGCCCTAGCCGGCGGCACGATTGTCTTGAGCCAATTGGCCCAAACCGGAGCCATCGAACCCGCCAGTTGGCGTCTGGCCACCCAGGCCTGGTTGTTGGCCGGTGGGGGTGTGCTCGCAACTGGGGGGTTGAGCATTAGTTTGATGCCACTGACCCTGACGGCTATCTTTGCCCTGTTGTTCCATGGTTTGTCGGGTTTCGCCGCCCGGCAAGCAGTTCGCTCAAGGATTTGGCGACGCCGTCCGGGTGGCTTGGTGATGGCCACGGCTGGCTTGATCGCCGCCGTTTACTTGGCAGTGCTGGTGATCGTCATGGTGACACTGGACCTGACTGAAAACTGGCTGCGGTTGTTGGCGTGGGGCTTGGTGTTGGCCGGGTTGTCATCGCTTCTCGGCGCGCGCCGAGCGATCGGTTGGGACTGGTCGCAGCGATGGCCAGGATGGGCGAGGGCACTGCCGAGGGCCATGGCCGCGGGGGTGTTGAGCGCTTTGGCTGGATCAGTGCTGCTGTTGGCGATCGGTTTGCTGATCCATCGTCAGCAGTTCATCGCTTTGACCCAGGCCCTCCAACCCGGGTGGGGCGGTGGCATCATCCTAGGCGTGATCCAGGCTTTCTATCTGTTGACTTTCGCCCTATGGGCACTCAGTTGGGCCAGTGGCCCCGGTTTCAGCGTCGGTGATGGTTCCCTGGTGTCACTGACTGGCTCGCAGGTGGGCTTGCTGCCAGGTTTGCCGATCACGGCCATCATCCCGTCGGAGACGGTGACCGGCCCTGGGGCTCTGGTGCCGTTGCTGGTGCCGGTGCTGGCCGGCGCCCTGGCGGCAGTGGCGGCCTTGCGGCGCCGGCGGGCCGCCCGTTTTGACGAAACTGCCCTGGTTGGCGGATTGGCCGGAGTCTTGTCCGGCCTGGTTCTGGTGGCCTTGATGGCCTTGTCGCGTGGCAGCTTGGGCAGTGAACGTTTGGTGGATCTAGGTCCGGATATGTCGATAATTGTGGTCACGCT
>JAITVZ010000096.1 GCA_031285505.1 Propionibacteriaceae bacterium | reverse complement strand
AAGGGTCTGGTGGGAAACCTGGCGTGCAGTTGCCGACACTACCGGGCGGCAAGCCGTTGGATGGGTATGACACGAAGCAGATCACTCACCCAGATGGGTCAGTGGAGACGGTCCACACGATCAAAGATGCCGGTGATGGGAAACCGAAGCGCACTGAGGCGCAACAGTGGTGGGACAAGCGCAGTGTGCGGGAGAAGGCTGCCGCGTATGGTGCCGAGTTCTCTCAGTGGCGTCGCAACCTGGGCCCGAGGGTCAGTAAGGCGATTGATGGGTTGCCGGACCCGTTGAACATCGACAAAGCGCCGGGAATGCTGTTGCGTAAATCTCAGGCGCTTGGTGGGCGGGTGATGGAGCATCGCAGCCAGTGGCTGGCGATGACCCGTGACCAGCGGATGGAAGTGGCGAAAACCGGGTTCTTCACTGCCGCCCAAAGGGCATCTGATCGGGCGGCAGGAATCCGTCAGTCGTTGTCTACCGAGGAGGGGCGCCGCAAAGCATGGCAGGCGGGCAAGAGCGTGGCTATCGGTGCCGGCCTGGTCGCTGGCTCGACAGTGCTCGGCCCGCTCCCGGCAATGGCGTACGGGGCGTCGAAGGCGTGGAGGCCGATCATGGACGCCCGAGGCAAGCATGTTCAGGACCGTAGGGCGGCTCGTGAGGCTCGTGTGATTGAGCGGGCTGGCCAGCAGTGGAAGGAACGCAACGCTGGCTACATGGCGTGGAAACAGCAACAGGCAGAGCAACCGGCGCCGCAGTCTGGAACTGATGCTGGTTCTGCCCAAGTAGTCGCTGACAAGGCAACCAAGGAAGTTGATTGACAACCGAGCATAAGTGAGGATATCGCGCACCATTCTTGCAGCTAAGATTGTGAGGTATGACAATGCAGCCACGCACCACCGATGGCCGATACACCTTCGCCCCACTTGAACGGCCTCCCGCCGGCGAAGGAAGCCTGGAGTGGGACATCCCACCCGATCTGACCACCGCCGACGAGGTCTTGGTCTGGGCGGACCAAGTGGAGGTCCCAGCCTGGGCGGCACGCAACATCGCTGACTTCTTCCCCGAGAGCCGTCAACAGTGCCTGGACAGGGCCACGCAGGGTAAGTGGAATCTACAACACGACAATTGGTTGCAGGAGAACCCTGAACCACAGGTCTCACCCAAAACTGCTGATGAGGAGTGGCAGGAGCAGCGAGAAGCCAGATTTCGACAGATTTGGGGATCCGAGAGCGTGTGGAAAGCCCGCAAACTCATGGAGAAATGGGAACGCTGGCATCACCGCCCAACTGGGGGGCAAACCGAATGGTCTGCTTGGCTGGATGGGAAGCACCAGGCCCGAATGGTGGCGGTGGATGCCGCGTCAGCCAACCGTGACACCACCGGATGGCGGGCCGTCAGTGAAGCGGAAGAACAGTGGGATGCCGGGAACCCGGTACCGGTCACCGAGTCCACACGACACGAGCGGTGGCAGGCAGCCCGGGACCAAGCGTTCGCACGGATCAATGTTGAGGTTCCCAGGGAAGCCGATGAATGGGTGCTGAAGCGGATGACTGCCGAAACGGCGGTGACAGCGGCGAAAATCATGTGGGTCAACCGGCTCGCCGCCACCCTACCCGAGGATGAGAAACAGCGCCTCATGTCCACAGAGATTGTCACCCCTTGGACGACCTACAGAACCCCAGGCACCGCCTTGACGGGTATGGGTATCCGATTCATTCCCACCGAATGTCTGAGCCAACGAGAGTACCGTGAGTGGATCGAAACTCAACGTCTGCGGGCAAAGGTGGATCGCCTGGAGGGTGAGTTGGAGCAGGTTCGACGAGTGGCGGCTGAGGCCAGCAGCGATGTTGACCGGTTGGCCACGGCTACCGGCCAGTACATTGATGAACGCGAGCGGGCGATCCGGCGCGACGCCGGCAGAGCGGTCGCAGCAACGAACATCATCCAGGAATTACGTCGCCCCTGACGGGTTTGCTCACGCCTGCAAGGGGCCATGTACCGGGTTGACGGTCCCTAGCTTGCATGACAGTCGAACCACCACGCACCGGCACCACCACTGACCCTACCGTCCAGTCTGACATCCCAGACCCGACAACTGGCATCATCGACATTGTTGACCTGGTCAACGGGGTCGACCCCGATCTAGAACCACCGTTCTGAGTCGTGGTATCGGCATGAAGATTCACTTCGTGGGTGATAATCGTAGCGACAGGCAGCTACTGGTGGTGGACACGGCAACCGTATGTTCACCCAACTGACATGCTGGTCTGACCGGACACTCCATCATTCGATCCTCACACCCGCGAGGATCGCAGACGTCGCCGCCCAGGCGGGTATCGGGGCGGTCGGGTTGGCTGACCGCGGCACGCTCTCGGGTGTGCCCGAGTTCATGTCGGCTTGCCGCTACCAAGGCATCAAACCATTGGTGGGGGAACAGTTCTGGGTGGGCGACCCTGTGAGCGCCCCCATTGAGACTGTGACTGACATGGACGGGAAACTCGCTGGCGGGTGGGTCACCCGACCGGGTGTCACAGTCACCTTGTTGGCGGCAACCCTGCAAGGCTGGTTGAACCTGGTGTGGCTGCACAACCAAGGGTTCGGGGCACTCAACCTTGACCTGGTGAAAGGGCATACGAGCGGGTTGGTGTGTTTGACGGGTGGCCTGTCGGGGCCGGTCATGCAGCCCGCCAGTGACGGCGAGGCTTCCGAGAACCTGAGTCGACTGGTCGAAGCGTTCGGGGTGAACCGTGTGTTTGTTGAGGTGCAATCTCACGGTGTCGAGCAAGGACTGTTCTCTCGTTGTTCACGGTTGGCGGCGGAACACAATGTCGGGCTGGTGGCGACCAACGAGTGCCGTCACACCAACACGGGGGACCGTCGCGTGTTAGATGCGGTCATGGCTGGCAAACAAGGCAGGTTGGTGACCGACAACCGTGCATTCCGTCTACCTGGCACCGGATGGCATCTACGGTCAGAACAGGAAACACGGGGCTTGTGGGCCTCCAGCCCGTTGTGGCAGGAAGCCGTGGACCGCGCTAACTGGGTGGGTGAGCAGTGCCAAGACTGGGAACTTCCGGCAGCGCCGTGTCTCGTGGGGGGTAGCGACTGTGAACTGGGGGGCCGGGTCCAGGCCGGCCTGGACCACAACTATCCAGACGACCAGGAGGCTGCCGCCCAAGCAGAGCATGAGGTTGAGACCATCCAATCGATGGGGTTCACCAGCTACATGCTGGCGGCGGCAGACCTCATCGGGTGGGCCAAAACCCAAGGGATACTCGTTGGGCCCGGGCGGGGGTCTAGTGTCGCCAGTCTGGTCGCCCACCTGTTAGGGGTGACAGACATCGACCCTCTCGCTGCGGGGTTGTCGTTTGAACGGTTCCTGGAACCGGCTGACCCGAAACCACCCGACATTGACGTGGATGTGCAGAAGAGCCGTGTCGGTGAAGTCACTGCCCGGTTAAGGAGCATGGTTGGGGCGGTCAGGTTGAGTGTCCCCCAACCGGCTGGCGGGAAACCATTAGCGTCGATGATCGGTGCCACTATTCCCGACGGTGACACCGAGTATGCCGATCAAGTAGAGGCAGAGTGGGCGGGTTGTGTCACCAGTGTGGCGGCTCACCCGTGCGGTTGGATTGTCGGTGACACCAGCAGCATCCCGATGCGGGCCGACGGGTTGACCGATTGGGACGGTGACAGTCTGGAAACGTTGGGGTTCCTGAAACTGGATGTGTTGTCGTCGGTGGCGTTGGACGTGTGCGCCATCGCCAGTCAGGGTGTTGAGCCTGGTGACGGGTTGGGATTGCTGCGGGCAGGCCAACTGACGGGTGTTTTCCAACTGGAATCCGATCAGGCCCGCCGTATCACGGTCGGTGTGCAACCCGACAGTGTCGGCATGGTGGCGGCGTGTGTCGCGTTGAACCGGCCCGGCCCCCTGTCAGCCCACCAGGATGTAGAGTTCGTTGACCGCCGCCAAGGTCGGTCACAAGTCGTCAACCCGTGGACCAGCGACCCGGGTGAAGCGGGCCTGTTGGGCCCGGTAGTGGGCGACACGTTGGGCATGATCCTGTACCAAGAACAAGTGATGGCGCTTGCGGGGGTGGTGGCAGGGTTCGACGCTGGGGAGCGGGCGAGACTGCGGCACGCGATGAGCGGCAAAGACCAGGCGACACTCGGTGAGCTTGGTGAACTGTTCCTGGCGCGAGGGCAAACACGGTTCCAACCAGCCACAGTGCAGGGGGTGTGGCGGGCGATGCGGTTCGCTGGCTCGTACATGTTCAACAAGGCTCACGCGGTCGCCTACGCGACTCTCACGATGCGTATGGCGGGGTTGAAAACCGGTGATCCTGGCCGGTTCGCTGCCGCCACTCTGGCTTGCACACCAGACAAAGACCAGCGGCTCGTTTTGTTGCGCGGGTTCCAACGAGAAAGCATCCAGGTGGTGCCTCCGTTTGTGAACATGGCAGGTGTCGAGTCCACCAGCCGTGACGGGGTGGTGGTGTTGGGGTTGACGGAGGTCCGTGGTGTCGGGTCGATGGGCGCCATGATCGTCGCTGAACGGCAACAACACGGCCTGTTCACTAGTTTGCGGGACGCCATGGACCGGTGCCCTCGGGTGACGAGGGATGCGTGGCGGGGCCTGGTGGAGGCCGGCGTGTTTGATGAGTTCGGGCCACGCTTGGGGCAGATGATGGTCATTGACACTCCTGAGGTGGAACCACCAGGGTGCGAGTGGGGGCCGGTTGAAGCGTACGCCCACCAGGCTAGGGCGTTGCGGTACTCGGTGGACCCGTCACTGTTGGACACCCACCGGACGGCGATCACCAGTTGGTTGGGTGGGTGTGGGTTGACGCCGTTGGGGGTGGCTGCCGCCAGGAGGTTGGGGAACAACGCGAACGTGACTGTGGTCGGTGTGCTGTCGGATTGGGTGACCGCTGAAACGAAAACGGGCGACGACTATGCACGGTTCACGCTGGATGGGGTGACAGCCAGCATCCAAGGTGTGGTGTGGAGTGAAACCCTCCAGCAGGTGGAACGGCTGGGTGTCCCGCCGGTGGGGTCGGTGGTGGTGGTTGAGGGTCGGGTTCGGCACCGTCGGCGAGACGACCAGACAGAGCCCCAGGTCACCGCGTCGAGTGTGATGGTGATCCCGTTAGAGTTTGCTGGGGGCTCGGGAGTGGACGCCCCGCTGGTGGGTTGGGGGCAGGTCGACGATGCCGACCAGCAACCTGACGGTGGTAGAGATCCGGAATCGGCAGTGGAGAGCTTAGAGCCCGTGCCGGAACCAGCCCCCAAAATGTCCATGGTTACTGTGGCCCCTTGTGCTGCTTCCATCGGGGTGGTGACACGACTCGGGGAAACCGACGCTAGCCAGTCTCTGCCGGGAATGCCGGCGCAACTGTCGGTTTGGTTGTTCGCCCACCCTAAGGTCACCCTGTCCACCCCTGACGGGCAGTGCTGGACGTTCGGTGACCCGGGCAGCCAGGACTTGGTGTTCGAGGACTGGCCCAACCATGAGCTTCGGGGTGTGAGCATCCCTCAGGGTGTGCGGGTGGCTGGCTTATGACATGGTGGTGGGTTCTGGTTGTTGCTGCTGGATTAGTCATCTTGGTTCGGGTTGCGGGCCGGTATCGACCAGTAGTCAAAGATCCGCTGCGCATGTTCCCAGTGGATGTACGCCGGTGGGGTGAACAAGAGTGCGGAGCCCAATGCGAACGGTCCAACCTGTTGTTGGGGTGGGTGCGTTGCACTGGGCGGGCCGAACACGCTGACCATTGGATACCGTGGTCCAGAGGCGGGGCAACCACTGTCCACAATCTGGTGATGTCGTGTGCCGCCCACAACCTGCACAAATCCAACCGGTCACCGAGTGTGTGGGAGACCTGGTGGATCACCCGCCGGCGGCGAACCTACTGGGTGGCACCGTTCAAACCAGGCGAACGCTACCTACCATGATTGGGTTCCGGTGGTGTCTTATGGCTCGCTAGCGGGTTGTACGCCCGAAACCGATGTCAAGGAGTTGCTGGCCTAGATTCGCTAACCGCTGGTCGGGTAGTGCTTGGAGGCGTGACACGGCGAGTGTGTAGCATTCGTCGTCGCTGCGGCGGGCGATCACCCAGATGACGGTGACGGTTTCGTCGGGTTCGACCTGGTAGATGATGCGGTAGTCGCGGTCACCGACGACGAGTTTACGGAAACCCGTGAGGTTGCCGGTGGCCCGGGAACCAAGGGGGGCACCGCGTTTGTTGGGTTCTGTCTCTAGTTTCTTGAGGGCTTTGACGACGAGTTGGCGGGCTCGCCCATCGAGTTGTCGCAGGTCGTTGAGTGCGTCTTTGGTGAGTTGAACTGTTGACATCAGTCACCAGTGGGGTTGAGGTCGAGCTCTTCAATGATGTCGTCAAGGTCGTAGCGTTCGCCCGTATCGGTGAGGGTCCGTGCCATCGCCAGTGACAGGAGGCGCAGGTCTGATTCTCGTTCGTCAATGGATTGGAGTTGCTCGATGACTGGGACGGGGACGATGGCTGCCGCTGGGGTGTTGTTGCGGAGCACGAGCAGGCTGCGCCCGTTCTCGGCCTCTTGGATGAGGCGGGGCAGGGTCCGGCTAGCTTCAGTGATGGACACGAGGTCCCTGGTGTCGGTGAGCATCATTCTCCTTCCACAGAATATGGATAATTATACACACAATACACCGTAGTTTGTGGGTTGCGGGTACCAGGCAGTCACCTGTCCGGCATCTGAGTCCGTTCCAAACGGCTGGCGGTGTCGTTTACCTGGGTGGAAGGAGCAACCCAGTATGGCGAACCCTAGTGTGAAGCAAGACACCGGCAAGATCAGTGGGGCAATGTTGAAAGGCGCCACCCGAGGCGGTGTGCATGGTGCCGCCATCGGTGCCGTCAAAGGGGCAGTCAAAACCAAAACCGGCAGGCGACTCCTCGGCATCGGGGCACTATTCACAGCGATCATCGTGTTCATGGCAGGCATGATGATCACCACCGCTGTCACCGTCATCGTCAACGTGCCCTCCATGATCATCGACAACGCAGTCAACCAGGTCAAGGACTACATCACCTCGGCGTGGACGTGGATCACCGGAGGAGACCAAGACACGGTCGCCGACTACGCTGCTCAAGACTATGTTCCCTGGGGCGCGCTGTTCGCCATCGAAGAAGACACCGCCCGCAACTATCAGACCTACACCACCAACGGCGGGGCGTACGGTATCGACCAGAACCTGTATCAGACGGGGCCGCTATCCGGGGAACCTAAGTGCGCCAACAAAAACACGGCGAACCTGGATCTTGGCGAAGACGAAACCGTGTTCACGAACCACAAGACGGCCACCAGCATCATGGCATGTCAACTACAAACCGCACTGTCGCAAATCACCCGCGACATCACCCCGTTGGATGTGATGACGGGTGTCACCACCTACCGGAAACCCGGTGGGGGCACCGCCTACCGTGTGGACGAGGACGACCCAGGAGCAACCCGGGTCCGGGAAATCTACACGGAAGCGTTCGGGTTGCTGCCGATCCCCGAAGCCACACAACGGGCACCAGGGTTGTATGACCTGATGATGCGGGCCATGCTCGGCATCATGGACTCGTGTGGGGACACCACCACTACCACTGGCATGACCATGACCGGGGAGTGGGTGAAACCCGTCGCCGCCCCGGTGAACGACGAGTACGGGATGCGCGTCAACCCTGTCGATGGGGGTTACCGGTTGCACGCCGGCCTGGACTTCGCGGCCTCTTGCGGCACACCGATCATGGCTGCCGCGAGCGGTACCGTTACGTTCGCGGCCGCCAGTGGAGGGTTCGGTGGACTGGTCAAGATCGACCATGGTGGCGGGGTGTCCACTTGGTACGCCCACCAAGACCCCGGAAACCTGCAAGTCCAAGTGGGACAGACTGTGGATGCCGGTGAGCAAATCGGGTTGGTGAACACGTTCGGCAACTCCACCGGCTGCCACCTGCACTTGGAGGTCCACCAGGACGGAGCCATGGACCAAGCTGGCGGGAACACTATCGGCCCACGGTATTTCTTGGAGACCCGTGGCGTGAACTTGGACACAGGTGAAACCACACCCACTGGTGACGGGATGTTCCAAGCCACCGACAGTAAGGGTGACGTGTGGAAACTCACCGAACCCGCCCAAACATTGAACGCGCAAACCATCGTGCAGACAGGCAGAGATTTGGGCGCCAGCGACCTGGTGATCCAAGCCGCGCTCGGCACGGGACTAGTCGAATCCCATCTGAAGAACCTCGCCAGTGAGGCCGTACCGGAGTCCCTCAACTACCCGAACGACGGAGTGGCCGACGGTGACGCTGATTCGGTTGGGGTGTTCCAGCAACGCACCTCACAGGGGTGGGGGACAGTCGAACAGATCATGACGAGTGTCGCCTATCAGGCGACCCAGTTCTATGACCGGGCCATCCCAATGGCGGACGCTGATGCGTCGTTGACGGCAGGGCAAATCTCGGTAGCAGTCCAACGACCAGACTCCACAGTGGAGTATAAGTACACTCGGATTGAGCCGGTCGCAGTCGCCCTGCTACAAGCATTGGGTGGGACGCTCACCGCCAGCACACCACAATGCTCCACCACCAGCGCTGGAGTCTATTCGGCAGACGCGGCAGGTATCGTCCAAGCAGCCACCGAGATGGGGGCATGGGGCGGTTGGTATTTGTGGGGCGGCGGTCACGGCACCCTGGAGGACCTGCAAACCAGGATCGACCGGCAGTTCAAGGGTGGACGTCTCATGCCCCTTGATGAGACACCCGCAGGCGATACTGACATGGGGTCCACGCAGAACGAGTTCGGGGTGGACTGTTCAGGGTTCGTGCGGGCCGTCATCTGGCAAGCAACCGGTGTCGATGTTGGTATGTGGTCATATGAACCGGACGACCACCCAGACATTGGGGTGTATTTCACGAAAGTCACTGAAGAAACCGCGCAACCAGGTGACATTTTCTTCACCGGCACCCACACGGGGATCGTGTTGTTGAACGACCACACGACTCGCACCTATCAAGTAATGTCGGCGCGTTCCGTCATACTTGGTATAGCCGAATCCCAAGAGGACTACGGCACAGCTACTCGCGGGGTGTACCGGTGGATCGGCGCACCATCAGGCGACGAACAGGAAGGATGAGCCATGTTGAGGGGAACACGACTCGCTGCGGTTGGGGCAGTGGTTTTGATGCTCACATTGACAGGTTGCACGGGTGAGACCGAACCGCCGGCACCGACACAAACCATGACGTTAGGAACACCCAGTGGTGCAACCCCAACACCAGGAGCCGGAGAGGGAAGCTCGACGCCTGCCATGGCAACACCGACCCCTGGAACGGAGAACACCCAGATCGCTGGGACTTGTGCTGACCCGCCATGTCGACCCGCCACTGAAGAAGAACTAGGTGGGGTGCCGAACCCAGGCTGGTCGAAAGGCTTGGACTATGACTATGACCAGCCGTCACCCACAGGCCCGAGTGGGGTGGAGTTGGCTGAGGCGGCCCGCAACGCGGAAGCGTTCCTGGAAGAGTTCCAAAGCTACGGTGCCGCTGACGGGCCTGATGGAGGTTTAGGGAGACTGGATACCTATGCTGATGTCTACCCCTATGTGTCTGACGTCGTCGCAGCAGACTTGGATGCTAATGCGGCAGAACACGAGGGGTCAGTCCCTATCTCGGTGCAGGAAATCATCAAAGAAGGTAAGCAGAACACGTTGGAGGTTCAGGACGTCTATTGGGCCGACTGGTCACACAAGGACTACTGCATCGCCGCCGTCCGCTACATCGAAGCGGAGCTACCGGTTGGTACGAACGACTGGCCACCATTCGTCCAGCCACAGTGGTGGTATGTGAAGATGACCCGTGACAGTGGTTGGCGAGTCGATGATTGGAGAGTTAAGGCGCCCGCCGGGTGGATTGCACCGCAAGACTAGTAGTCGAACCCCCTCACCGTGCAGGCGTTGCAGAGCCCGTACTCGGTGATCGGGGAGGGCCAGCCGCACTGCGGGCACTCGGCAGCGACATCGGCTTCTTTCGCCGGCACGGTTGGCTGGGTGATCACTTGTGTGCCTCCGTCTGGTCGGTGCGGGAAATCATGCCACCAGTGATCTTGATCCCACGCATCCGGGAGACCGCCTGACACACGATGGGCTCGTACTGGGCAGGTGTGCGGGTCATTGAATGCCTTGCCTCCCGGTCAGCTCCTTGAACGAGCTTGTTTTCGTCCTCATCAGTCCACTGTCGTCCGCCTGCCTTTACCTCAGCTTCCATGGTGATCGACAACCGAATCAGTGCGTCTTGGTATCTGTCGTTTAGTGCGGCTGTCCACAGGGCATCGGCAACGGCTGCCGGTGAGACCGCGTTCTCACCTTTGCCGTCCTCTAGTTGTTTCGTGTAGACGCACTGGATGGCATCGAGTACAGGATTCCCGTAGTAGTCAATGTTTTCTTCGTCCGGCACATACAGGGGCTTCATTTTATCCAGGGCGAGGGTGGGCGACATGCCGGACTCCCACCCTGTCTGGTCGGTGTATGTGACGTGGATCGGCATGGAGTTGCTGTCGTCCCAGTTGGCGCACGTGGGGCACAAACCCTGCGGGTTGGCGAACGTGCCATGCTCCGTCCGGTAGTTGCGTCTCCCGCAGCACACGCATTCGCCGGCGCGCAGACAGTGAACTGCATCGTCGAACGGGACCACTTGCAGGCCGTGGTTCCGGTTATTCCCGTCGAGTGGTAGCCGGTACGAACCAGTCATTCCCATGACTTGGTCAGCAAGGTTCAGGGCTTCGCCGTCGGTGAGTTCACTGTTGTGGTCGTTCCAGGCTTGCTCCGTGACCATCTCGGCGATCTTGGTGCGGGACATGGTCGGGTGGGTGCCTGACGGGCCTTGATAGTCGAGCGCCCAATCAAGGAGTTGCTCAGTCACGGATTGGCTGCGGTCCCACAACCAGTCGCGGTTTGGGGTGAACTCGGTGGTGGTGTCCGGCCTGGCTTGGGGCTGCTCACCGAACCTGCCGTCGGTTTGCCTGGCTTGTTCTCGGGATTGGGCGGCTGCGACACTCATTGTCATGGGGGGGCTCCTCTCGGTTTCACTCTGGTTGATGCGTCCGTCTGTGGGGCCGTCGTCGGTTTGTCAGTGGTGTCGGGTAGGCTTATTTTGAAGGTCTAGAGGTGACCTTTTCGTTTCAGAGAGTGGTGGCCCAAATGGTGTCCCAAACCGGCCTGTGGTGGCCTTCTGGTGGCTGTTTCCCGGTGTCCGCCACCGTCTCCCGACTGGGGCTGTTATGCAGTTTGACTAGGGTAAATACACCCGATGGAAGACAGTCGCGGACAGGCGTTAGCTCGTTCACACCGAAGAGGTCACTGGTTCGAACCCAGTTACGCCCACCAGTTAAATGCCTTGCCATAGGGCGTTTCGCTCCCGTCATTCCGCCGCCTCGCTCTCATCGCGCACCCCGGCGCACCCCCACCGCCGCCGTTTTGCCAACACAGATTCTGGTGTCTTCGTCAGCGCAGGTTCTGTTGTCCAGCTCCGGGAAATTGTTGCCGGGCTGAGACCGAATGCGGCGCCTGGCTGCGTTGTCGTTGGTCGGTGGGCGGTCCAGACTGCGTGCCTCCTCCGCCTGGCGATCCATCACACCCGGTCCCACCCCTCCACATCAGCCATCTCCGGTGGGACACTTGTTTGACCTGACCGCCACCGACAGGTGGGGTTGTTGAATCATTGGGCTCAATCTTCAATCGCCTGGCGGGTTTTCAGCGCAACACCCTCCTTTAGCGAGATCCCGGACCAAGCATCTGGCTCAAGACCGGCGCCAGTGCCGAGACGCATTGCCGAATACGTTGATATGCCTTGAGATAGGTGGCAGAGGAGTGTCCGAAGGGGTCGATGATGTTTGATTGCTCTGGGCTGAGGCGCAGCCGTGGCCTGGCGAAGCGCACCGCCTCCATGAAGTGGGGCAGTCGGGCCCCGGCGGGCATATTCAGAGTTTCGGCCAGGTTGAACAGGGGAAGGCTCTCCGCTAGTTCGACCAGGGTGAAACAACGGCTGATGGCATCGGGTCGCATCCGCACCACCGTGGAACGGTGGTCGAGGGTGGCCGTGATGATCAAGGCGGCTCGATCGATCAACACAGACTGCAGCTGGCGAGCGACGAAATCATCGGTGGGCACGCCATCGGCCTGCATCAGCGACGCCATTGAATCGGCAATCGGTTGATCGAGCATGGCTCTGGTTCCGGCTGAGCTGAATTCATAACGAAATTCAGCTCCTGGAGCCGAAGCCGGCATCAATTGCTTTAACAGCCGCTCGATGGCGGGCGACCGGCAGATGTTACCAGTGCAAATCGCCAACACTCCAATTGGTGATGGATCCTCTGGTGGTAAGGCGACGTCAATTGGCTGAACGGTCATCGGTGAATGGTAGCTACTGGCAGCTGAGTCGGCGGCTGTCGGTGGCGGAGGGGGAGGGGCCATTAGTGATGATGAGCCGGTTGGCTGTTGGCTGGTGGCGGTCACTGGATCCATCGGTGGTGGTGGCGGCGGGGGCGCCGTGGTGGAAGCAGTGATGATCGGCACCACCAATGCCGGCATCGCCTGTTCTGGGGCGGCGGCGACTGGTGGCGGTGGTGGTGGCGAGGCGGCTGACTGATCTTCGGGGAGGAGTGGACTGCTCATAGTGCTTACAGTATCATGAAACACCCTAGATAGCATGCTGTGAGGCATTCAAAATCCTCCCTGTTCAAAGTCAATGAAGGCCAGGCGCGGACCAAGTGCAGGTGCGCAATAGGCAGGGTGGGTGGTCTGCGCTAGAGTGGTGGCGACCGTGAGTGGGGACGAATCGGTCGGGGTTCTGGGCGTATGGCATGAATGAAATGGGGATCAGTGGAATTCCGGGATTATCTTGCAGTAATACGAAAATATATTATTAGCATAATTATCATCACAATCCTTGGTGTGGCCGGCGGTGCTGCTTATGCCTTGTTGACGCCACCGACCTACACTGCTTCGGCGTCGGTCTACCTGTTCGTCAGTGGCGGAGGATCAACCAGTGACATGGTGCAAGGCACGACCTATGCCACCAATCAGGCCCGATCATTCGCCGAAATCGCCGCAACCCCCAAAGTGCTCGACCCAGTGATCAGTCGTTTGGATCTTGATGAGACGGCTGCCAGCCTGGCCGATTCGGTGACGACCAGCATCCCAACCAACACCTCGCTGATTGACATTTCCGCCAAGAGCGGTGATGCCAAGCAGGCGGCTGACATCGCTCAGGCGGTGGCTGAATCGCTGGTCGATCAGATTGAGGCGATCTCCGGCACCGCCGCAGATGCCAAGGCCTTGTTTGAAGGCACCATCGTCACCCCGGCTCAAGTGCCGACCGCCCCGTCTAGCCCGAAGTTGTTGCAGTCGCTGGCTCTGGGCGCCGTGGCTGGACTGGTGATCGGTTTCGGGCAAGCGCTGCTGCGCAAAGCGATGGACATCCGTTTCCATAATTCAGATGACCTAATGGCCGCCACGGATTACCCGATTCTGTCGACGGTGCCATTGGATCTGGCCCTGCAACGCAATCCATTGATGATGTTGACCGCTCCGTCATCGGTCACCGGTGAGCGTTACCGTCAGCTCAGCACCAATCTGCGTTTCTTCTTCATCGACTCGGACAAGCCCAAGACCTTCGCCATCACCTCATCGGTCGAGTCGGAGGGCAAGACCGTCACCTCGATCAATACCGCTTATGCCTTGGCTGAGGGTGGTGATCGAGTGTTGCTGATTGATTCCGACCTGCGCCGACCCAAGGTGGCCAACTATCTGGCACTGGAGGAGTCAGTCGGTCTGGCGACTGTCTTGTTGGACCATGTGCCCTTGTATAACGTCGTCCAGTCATTGGGCAAGGGCGCGCCAGATGTCTTGGCAACTGGCACGGTGATGATGAACCCCGCTGGTCTGATCGGTTCGCGGCGGATGCAACAACTGATCGAGCAGGTGTCCCGGGAATATGACGTCGTGGTCATCGACACTGCGCCAGTCTTGCCGGTGGCTGACACCCTGGCATTGCTGCCTTTTGTCTCGGCAACTCTGGTCGTGGTCAGTGCGGATCAAGTGACTGCGCCGCAGTTGGCCCAAACCATCGAATCGATTGAGCGCACCGGCAGCACCAACATCGGCATGGTGCTCAACCGGGAGAAGCGCAAAGCCAGCAGCTCCTATTACAACTACACCAACGAGTCGGATAGCAAGCGCCAACGATCCAGCAGCGGCCACACTGGCTCCAATCACCATCGCCCAGAACCCAAACGTTCGGCCTGAATCAGTCGAGCGTCGCCGGATGGTGATAGGGACGGGGTTGGGCCAGCGATCGGCCATCGACCGCCTAACCGATCTCAGAGCGGGATTGGCGGCAATATCGGCCGGTGGTCGTGGAGCCTGATTCGCAACCTTGGTCGTGGCCCGATGGTCAGCAGGTCATGTATTCTTGATTGGTGATGCCATGTCGCCAACCGGCGGCGGCGTGAGGTTGGTCCAACACCGTGGAGGCGCAATGACGTTGTTTGACATTCCCGGGGTGCGACCCCGTGACCCCAAGGCCACCAAGGCATTCATCATCGCTTTGTGCAACCAAAAGGGCGGCGTCGGCAAGACCACCACCACCATCAACCTTGGTGCCGCTCTCACCGAGTTGGGTCGGCGGGTTCTCTTGGTCGACTTCGATCCCCAGGGATCTTTGTCAGTCGGCATGGGGATCAATGCGCATGGCATGGATTGCTCGATCTACGACCTGTTGATGGTCAAAGGCACTGATCCCCACAGTATTCTTCAGCACTCCAAAATTGACAATCTCGACGTGCTGCCAGCCAACATCGATCTGTCGGCCGCCGAGGTGCAGCTGGTCTCGGAGGTGGCCCGTGAGCATACTCTGACGCGGGCATTGCGCCCCTTGCAGGAAGACTATGATGTCATCCTGATTGATTGCGCCCCGTCGCTCGGCTTGCTGACGGTCAACGCCTTGACCTGCGCTGATGGGGTGATCATCCCCTTGGAGGCCGAATTCTTTGCTCTGCGCGGCGTGGCGATGTTGACCGACACCATTGGCAAGGTGCGTGATCGCCTCAATGAACGCCTGCAATTGATCGGCATTCTAGGCACGATGTACGATCAGCGCACCCTGCATAACCGCGAGGTGCTTGATCGGGTCGAAGAAGCCTTCGGTGAGGTGGTTTTCGACACCAAGATCAAGCGCACGGTCAAGTTCCCTGAAACCACCGTCGCTGGCGAGCCGATCACCACCTATGCGCCGACCTCGCCGGGGGCGATGCAATACCGTGAGTTGGCGGTGGAAGTGTTGGATCGATGCCCAGCCGCGTGAATCTGCCCGGTGCGGCGGAGCTTTTCCGTCCCACCGGTCGAAAGCCGGCGCCAAGCGGTGATGCGGCGGCCGATTCCCAGGCGTCTGGTCGGGTGCGTCATGATGAGAAGATTACCGTTTACATCTCCTCCGACGAGCTGCTCGAGCTCGAAAGCACTCGTCTGAAACTGCGCCGTCAAGGGGTCAGTGTCGATCGAGGCCGGATAGTCCGGGCGGCCTTGGCTGGGGCCTTGGCCGACTTCGAGCGTTTGGGCATGGAATCTGAACTGGTGTCGCGCCTGGGCGCCGAATGAGTCTGGAGACGGAAGGCAGGGCTCGGCCATTCGCGGTCAGCCTGGCCAATTTCGAGGGGCCGTTCGATCTGCTCCTATCGCTGATCGCCAAGCACCAGTTGGACATTACGGAAATTGCTTTATCCGAAGTGACCGATGAGTTTGTCGCCTACATCCAGGGGCAAGGGGCTGATTGGGATCTGGATCAGGCCAGCAACTTTCTGGTGGTGGCTGCGACGCTGCTCGATCTGAAGGTCGCCCGCCTCCTGCCCCAAGGAGAAGTCGACAACGCCGAGGATTTGGAGCTGTTGGAGGCCCGCGACCTCTTGTTCGCCCGTTTGTTGCAGTATCGCGCCTTCAAACAATTGGCTGGCTGGTTGGAGGATCGCCTGGCGCAGCAAAGCCGCCAATTGCCCCATCCAGGAGGGGTCGAGGAGCAATTCATCGGTCTATTGCCGTCGGTCCAGTTGAATTTGACGGTCGATCAGTTGGCCGGTCTGGCCATCCAGGCGATGACACCCAAGGCGGCGGCGGAGGTGTTTGTCGAGCACATCCACCTGGCGACTGTCTCGGTGGCCGAGCAAGCCGCACTGCTGGCCGGTCGGCTGCAGGAGCATCACCAACTGTCTTTTCGAGCTTTGATCGCCGACGCCGATTCAACCCTGCTGGTGGTGGCTCGTTTCTTGGCTGTGTTGGAACTGTATCGATCCGATCAGGTGGTGTTGGAGCAACTTGAGCCACTGACAGGCTTGACGATCCGGTGGGTCGGCCAGGATGGCGCGGCCCTGGAAATCACTGATGACTACGATCAATCGCGCCCTGATCGCCGACAGACCGGGTCTGATCAAACTGAGGAGGACTGATGGACTGGGATAAGACAGACGCGCCCATTGAGGCCTTGCTGATCGTCGCCACCGAGCCGATCAGCGAGCAAGAGATGGCTGAGGTGTTGGATCGGCCGATTGATCAGATTCAAGCGAGCTTGGCTCGGCTGAAGTCGTTTTACGACCAGACGGAACGGGCTTTCGAGTTGCGCCCAGTGGCCGGGGGCTGGCGCTATTACAGTCGGCCGGAGTATGCCGATGTCATCGCCCATTCAATGATCGAGGGGCACAACGCCAAGTTGACCCAGGCCAGCCTGGAGACACTGGCGGTCATCGCCTTTCTTCAACCGATCTCGCGGGGACGCATCGCCGGCGTGCGCGGTGTCAACGTCGACGGGGTGGTGCGCACTTTGATTTCGCGCGAGTTGGTCAAAGAGTTGCCCAGGGAAGAGGGCAGTGCAGCGGCGCTACTGGTCACCAGTGAGCTGTTTTTGGAGAAGATGGGCCTGAACGGCCTGGACGAGTTGCCGCCGTTGGCGCCGAATCTGCCCGATGCCAGTGCTCTCGACGAAGAGTTGGCCCGCTTGGCGACTGCGTCATAATGGTCGTTGACGTCGCAGCCAGTTCGCCAAGTGAAAGGGGCCCAACCCATGCCCAATCCATCGACTGCCGCTGAAGGTGTGCGGTTGCAGAAGGTGATCGCCCAGGCGGGCTTGGCCTCACGGCGTGAGGCTGAGGAGATGATCGCCGATGGGCGTGTCGAAGTCAACGGTCAGCTGGTCACCGAGCAAGGTCGCCGCGTTGATCCAGTCGTTGACGTGATTCGCCTCGACGGATCGCGCATCCCGCCGCAGCGCAATCACGTCTATCTGGCCTTGAACAAGCCGCGCGGGGTGGTGTCGACCATGGAGGATCCTCAAGGGCGTCTGACATTGACTGACTTTCTGCCCCGTAAATCTGGGCGCTTGTTCCATGTCGGGCGGCTTGACACGCCGACCGAGGGTTTGATCGTCTTGACCAACGATGGTGATTTCGCCCAGCGGCTCAGCCACCCGTCCTTCGAGATCGACAAGCAATACATGGTTGAGGTCGAGGGTGAGGTGGAGAACGCTGTTTTGAAGCGCCTGACCCGCGGTGTCGTCCTTGATGATGGGCCAATCAAACCGGACAAGATTCGGCTGGTGTCGCGCAGTGGCGCCAAGGCCTTGATCGAGGTGACGATCCATTCGGGGCGCAACCGAATTGTCCGGCGGATGTTCGAGGCGGTCGGGCTGCCAATCCGGCGTTTGGCTCGCACCCGTATCGGGCCGATCCGCCTGGGGAATCTGCCCAGTGGAGAGACCCGCGAGCTGACCAGCAACGAAATCGGCGCCTTGCTTGATCGGGCCGGTCTGTGATTATTGTGCCGATCGTTAGCCAATTGGCCGCCCTGGGATTGTAGACTGGATAGCGGAGTGCCCACGAGGAGCATTCCCCAGACAGATGGGTGAAGCAAGCATGATTGATGTCCGAGCACTGCGGTTGGGGGCGGCCGGCGCCGTCATCGCCTTGGGGTTGACCCTGGCGGCTTGTTCGAGTCCAAGCGTCTCTCCATCCAATTCGCCCAGTCCGTCGACGGCTTCGGCTGATGCGACCCTGGGTAATGACACCCAGGCCAGCGCCTTGCCGAGCGATGACAGCTCGACGTCACCTTCACCGACGCCATCGCCGACTGTCAGCCAACCACCGGCGTCGACCAACCTCGACGGCGTTGAGGCCACCGGAGGATTCGGCGAGTCACCGACCGTGACCGTCCCCTCCCCTTGGGCGATTGATTCCACTCAAACAAAGGTCCTGGTCCAAGGCGATGGTCCAACGGTGCCCAAGTCCGGCTATGTTCAAGTCAACTACTATGGGGTCGATGCCCGCACCGGCGAAACCTTCGATGAATCATATTCGTCGGGCACGCCAGCGAACTTCTCCTTGAACGGGGTGGTGGCAGGCTTCCAGAAGGGTCTCAGTGGCCAGCAGGTCGGCTCACGGGTGCTGATCGCCATGCCGGGTGCTGATGGATACGATGCCAATGGTGGTCAGGCTGACGCCGGCATTGCGCTGGGCGACACCCTGATCTTCGTGGTCGATATCCTGCGCACCCAGTTCGATGAGCCTACTGGCACAACAGTCACCCCGACCGATGCGTCGCTGCCGGTGGTGGCTGGCACGGTTGACGCCCCGACAATCACCATTCCGGAGGGCGCCACCGCGCCGACTAGCCTGGTCGTCCAGGATCTGGTGGTGGGCGAGGGCCCGGCGGTCGTGGCCACTGATGCCGTGGTGATCAATTACGCCGAATACCTCTGGGACGGCGGCAAACTGGTGCGTCAGACATATGGCTATGCCCCGCTGACCGGCATGTTGTCGTCGACCATTCCGGGTTGGCAACAAGCCCTGGTGGGCAAGACTGCCGGATCAAGGATTGAATTGGTGGTGCCGGCCGATCAGGCCTATCCCGATGGTGCGCCGAAGCTCGATGTGCCGGCTGGTTCGACCATGGTCTACCTGATCGACGTGCTCTACTCCTGGACACCATCCGCTTAGACCGGGTGGCCAACTAGCCCACAAATTGCCGGGTCCGACCCTTGGTTGGGCCCGGCAATCTCTTTTGCCGTGGCTTGGTCGACGGCGCTGCCCGATCAGTCGATCCAGGTCGGCGGGTCAATCAACCAGGGCTGGTGTGGCAGTCGATCCGGGTCGAATCGCCCAACCAATTCATCCAGACTGATCGCTTCAGCGGGTACCGCCAGATCGAGTGACACCGCCAGGTGGGTCAACACTTGCTCGACCGACATCCCAGCGGTCGTCAGTGCGGCCAGACCGAGCGCGCCATCGCGCTTGGCTAACCGGTCACCATGACTGTCCAACACCAGTGGCAGGTGGAGATAGGTCGGCTGGGTGTATCCCAATTGGTCGGCCAGCCAAGCTTGGCGGGGCGCTTGATCAAGCAGATCGTCGCCTCGTACTACCTGATCAACGCCTTGTTGGCCGTCATCGACCACCACTGCCAGGTTGTATGCGAAGACACCGTCTGCTCGGCGGACGACAAAGTCATCGATTTGCCGGGTGACCTCGCCGTGGATGTCATCGGCTACGGTCCAAATGGCATCGTCAGTGTTGACGCGCCAGGCCGGTGTGCGCCCGGCAGCACGACGTCGGCGCTCGGCTGGCGACAGGTGGCGGCAGGTGCCCGGGTAGATCGGGGTGGCCCCATGCGGCGCGACGGCGGCTGTGCGCAGGTCCTTGCGCGAGCAAAAGCAAGGGTAGATCCGATCTCCCAGAGCATCGATGGCCTCTTGGTAGCGGTCGAAACGGTCACTTTGGTGGATGATCGCGGCGTCACTGGTCAAGCCGAGCGCCGCCAGATCGGCTAGCTGGATCTGCTCAATGGTTGGGCCATCAACCAGACGAATCTGATCGAGATCCTCGACCCGGATCAGAAAGCCGCGACCGCTTGCCCTGGCTGCCAAATAGGCCACCAAGGCTGTGCGCAGGTTACCCAGATGGAGTTGACCGCTCGGTGTTGGCGCGAATCGTCCGAAACGCACGTCGAAACTGCTCCTTTCAGCGTCCAATGCGTGATTGACTGTTGTCTGACAGGATCGGAAGCCAGCCAATAGCCTAATGTCTGGCCGGGAAGAGGGATGATGGCTCAAAGCCGTACCGAGCGCTTGGTCAATTTGGCCATCGCGTTACAGCAATCCAAGCGCTTCTTGACGTTTCATGAGATTCGCCAAATGGTCTCTGATTACGCTGATCAGGAAGAAGGCGAGGCGCTCGACAAGACCTTCGATCGTGACAAGGAAGAGTTGCGCCGCCTGGGCTTCGACATCGAGGTGGCGGCTGCCACGGCGGGCAGTGACATGCGCGATGCTTATCGCATCTCCCGCGACCAGTCTTACCTGCCAGCCCTAGACCTGACTGCCCAGCAGGCGGTCCTACTCAACCTGGCGGCCACCCTCTGGCATGACCCCAGCCTCGATCAAGGGATGTCCTGGGCGTTGGCCAAGTTGGATGCTGTCAGTCGCACCGAGTTGCCAACCGCTGATCCTGGCCTCGCCGAGACCGCATCGACGGGTGACTCAACCGGCGAGCCTGCGTCCGAGTCAGCGCCTGGTGGCAATCCACCACTAGCCCAGTCGTGGGCCTTGGCCACAGGCAGGGCGGTTGATGCGCAGGTCATGGAGCCGCTGTTGCAGGGTCTTGAGCAGGCACAGCTGGCCAAGTTTGGCTATCACGGTCGACCTCGTCAGCTGGAGCCTTGGCGACTGGCAACCAGAGCTGGGGCATGGTATGTGCTGGGTTACGAGCGCCAAGCCGCGGCACCGCGCTTGTACAAGCTGTCGCGGATCGAAGG
This sequence comes from Propionibacteriaceae bacterium, assembly GCA_031285505.1. Classification (GTDB taxonomy): domain Bacteria; phylum Actinomycetota; class Actinomycetes; order Propionibacteriales; family Propionibacteriaceae; genus WQYJ01. The sequence goes on along the minus strand of JAITVZ010000096.1, from coordinate 6,964 downwards.
ACCCGTTCGGCTGGCCGGACCGCCAGCAGCTTTCAGCCGTCCCGACGATGCGCTGATCGAACAGGGGCTGAGGCAGATCGAGCCGCCAGCACCGCGCGAGACGGTGTTTGTCGCCTTGCGCGCCGACGCCGGCGCCGCACTGCGCCGAGCTGCTCGGCCGGTCAGCCCAGAGCAGTTGGCCGACCACAGAGCTGACCAACCAGGTTGGATCACACCGCCTCAAGGCTTTGCAGTCTGGGCACTGGGCTATGCCCGCCTGGATCGAGTCGTTAGTGATATCTGTGCTGAGGGGCCGGATGCGCTGGTGCTGGAGCCGGGACCGGTCCGCGACGGTGTCATCGCCCAGCTGCGGTTGGTGGCCAGTTGGAAGGAGCACCATGTCCAAGTCGGTTGAGCAATTGGCCCGGCTGGCCATTGAACTGCCGCTGGCCGCTGATGGCGGTGTGTCGGTGCTTGATCTGGCGCAGCGCCTATCGGTGTCACCCCGTCAGGTGGTGGCCGATCTGAAGCTGGCCAGCTATTGCGGGTTGCCGGGCGGTTTGCCGGGCGACCTGATTGAGGTTGATTTTGATGATCTGGCCAATGGCTGGGCCAGTGTGCATAATCCCACCCAGTTTGATCGACCTTTGGCGCTGACAGTGGGGGAGACGGCCGCTTTGCGGCTGGCTCTGATGACTCTGCGGCAGGTGAGCCCCGATGATCAGGCCGAGGCTGTTGAAGGATTGATTGATCTCTTGTCGCATCGTTTGGCTGACATCATCGAAGTGAGATTGTCTGTTGGCTCCGACGCGGTGCGCCAGTCCATCAATCAGGCCATCAGCCAGCGCCGCGGCTTGGCGCTGGTCTATAACGGTCTGGCTCGCGGCACGACGACTCGCCCCCTGGTCGACCCGCAGCGCCTCTGGGTCGAAGAAGGGGTGGCCTATCTGCGGGCTCGTGACCGTGCCAGTGGGCAGGCTCGCACCTATCGGTTGGATCGTATTGAGCAGGCCGAGTTGGCTGATTCGAGCCCGGAGGTCGAGGATGGTTGGGGAGCCGATTCGTGGTCAGATCGTCTGGCAGCAGCTGATTCGGTCTGTCTGACAGTGACCACCGCTGGCGCTTGGGTTGCCGAGTATTACAACGCCCTCGACGCCCGGCCCGAGGGCGATCACTGGCGAGTCATTCTACCGGTGGTCAATCACGGCTGGCTGCAGCGACTGCTGGCCCAGCTCGGGCCTGATCTCCTGTCGGCCGAGCCGCCGGACGACGCGCTGGTGGCTGCCGATCGAGCCCAAGCTGCCCTTGAGCTCTACGGCCTGGCGATCCACCACAGCTGACCCCAATTCTCAACGCAACGAACTAACGGTGCGGCACGCGGTTGATTGGCCCAGGGCGCTAGAATCGACTCGTGAACAGGTCGGTTGTTTCCTGCCACCAGCTCTTACTGGTGGCAGCCTGCGCCGATGCCCAAGCCGACCGGAGGGAATCGCTGTGAGTTCGCCAGCCGCCACCAGCACCCTGGTAGTCAACCCAACTGCTGGGCGTGGTAAGGCCCTGAAGGTGTTACCCAAAGTCATGGCGGAGTTGTTGCGCGGTCTGCCCGAGGGCAGCCTGGAGCTGCGACAAGCCAACACCTATCAAGATGCCGAGGATTACTGCCGTGAGGCGGTGGCCCAGGCAGTGGATGACCCGGAGCAGCGCCGCAACCTGTTGGTGATGGGTGGTGACGGCCTGATGCACCTCGGCTTGAATGCGGCCGCGCAGTCGGAGGTGCCGGTGGGCATGATTCCGGCCGGCACTGGCAACGACATCTGCCGCGGACTGGGTATCCCCCTCGACCCGCTCAAGGCGGCTCGCGTCATCGCTGAGGGTTTCAACCACAAGGTTGATCTGACATTGGCCATGGGTAGCTTGGCTCATGGTAATTCCCAACGTTATGTCGGCTCGGTGGTGGCCAGCGGTTTCGATGCCAAGGTCGGCATTCGTGGTGCGTCAATGTCCAAGGCCTGGGGCAGTCTGGCCTATGCCGTCGCCGCCTTGAGTGAACTGCGCACCTTCGAGCCGCTCAACTACCGTTTGCGGGTCAACGGCGTCGAGCGGCTGGTGCCGGCAATGTTCGTGGCTGTGGCCAATGCTGGTTACTATGGCGGCGGCATGAATGTGGCGCCAACGGCCAGCGTCACCGATGGCCTGCTGGATGTCACCATCGTCCACCCTGTCTCACGAGCGACCCTGCTGCGCTTGCTGCCGAGGATGTTCAACGGTTCCTTCGTGGCTGATCCGGCGATTGAGCGCTTCACCACCAAGGAGATCGTCATTGATGGTGACGGCCTGATTGGTGTGGCCGACGGTGAGGCTTTGGGTCAACCACCGTTCGGCTTGGTCTGTGCTCCTGCGGCACTGAGTGTCTATGTGCCCAACCCCAATCCCTTGGCCAAGCGCCGGCGGTCCAAGCGATGAGCTTGGCGACCTTTGCCGCTGGCCTGAACTTCGCTCTGGATGACTACCAACTGGAAGCCTGTCGTCTTCTGGAGGCTGGTCGTGGGGTCCTGGTGGCCGCGCCGACCGGGGCTGGCAAGACGGTGGTCGGTGAGTTCGCCGTTGATCTGGCTTTGGAGCAAGGCGGCAAGTGCTTTTACACGACGCCGATCAAGGCTTTGTCCAATCAGAAATACCATGACTTGCAGGCCAAATTCGGTCCCGATCGCATTGGCCTGCTGACTGGTGATCAAGTCGTCAATGGCGAGGCGCCAATCGTCGTCATGACCACCGAGGTCCTGCGCAACATGATCTATGCTGATTCGGCGACGTTGACTGGCTTGGCTTATGTGGTGATGGATGAGGTCCACTACTTGTCCGATCCGACCCGTGGACCAGTTTGGGAAGAGATCATTTTGGCGCTCGATCTGGGCGTCAAGCTGGTAGGACTGTCGGCGACGGTGTCCAATGTCGAGGAGTTCGGCGATTGGCTCGATCAGGTCCGTGGCGACATGGCCACAGTGGTCAGTGAACGCCGACCCGTGCCACTGTTTCAGCGGGTTTTCGCTGGCCGCCGCCTACTCAACCTGTTCGAGGGTGTCGAACCCACCGCTGGTGGTGGTCAAGTCGCTCGGGTCAACCCGGAATTGATTCGGTTGGCGGCTGGTGAGTCACGATTGATGCGGGATGACTCCCGATCAATGCGCGGTCATAGCGGTAGAGGCAAGTCTGGCTCGCGGATGGGCCTGGCCGGTCGCCCGGCAGGCCGCTTCGCCAGTCGTTCGCATTTGGTGCCTCGGCGCAGCCAGGTGGTGGCCCAACTCGACGCGAGCAATCTCTTACCGGCGATTTACTTCATCTTCTCGCGCAAGGGCTGTGATCAGGGCGTTGAGCAATTGATGGATGACGGGGTCGAGCTGACCAGCCCGGAAGAGCGTCGCGCCTTGGCGGTGATCGCTGACGCAGCTGCCCAAGCTTTGAGCCCAGCAGATCTGGCGGCGCTCGGCTTCAAGGCCTGGCGGGTCGCCTTTTTGCGCGGTGTGGCCTGCCATCATGCTGGTTTGTTGCCGGTGTTCAAGCAAGCCGTCGAGCAGGGATTCACTCAGGGGCTGATCAAGGTGGTTTTCGCCACCGAGACTCTGGCTTTGGGCATCAACATGCCGGCTCGGACTGTCGTTTTGGACAAGCTGGTCAAATACAACGGCATCGGGCACGTCGAAATCACCCCGGGTGAGTACACCCAGTTGACCGGCCGGGCCGGACGGCGAGGCATCGATGTTGAGGGATATGCCGTGGTCACCTGGCAAGCTGGCTTGGACCCAAGGGCTTTGGCTGGTTTGGCAGCGAAACGCACTTATCCCTTGCGTTCGGCGTTCACCCCGACCTACAACATGGCGGTCAATCTCCTGGCCTGGATGGGTTTTGACCGGGCCAGTCAGATTCTGCGCGACAGCTTCGCGCAATTCCAAAGCGACCGCGCCCGCCAGGCTCGGGGCAAAAGCCACTCGGACAATCTCGTTGTCAAATTCGAGGCTTTGGTCTCGGTGATGGAGTCGCTCGGCTATGTTGAGCCGGCGCGCCTGCGCCTGACAGCCAAGGGGGAGATCCTTTCCAGGCTCTATGGTGATCATGATTTGTTGACTGCCGAAGCAATCAGTGCCGGGCTTTTCGACGGTCTGACGACCCCCAGCTTGGCCGCCAGCCTGTCGACCCTGGTGTTTGAGCCTCGGGTGGCAGACCGCAACCGGGAGACTCGCCTACCGGATGCAGCCTCGGCGCGAGCCGTGGCCTCCCTGCGCCGATTGCAGCGTGAGCTTGGCCTGACCGAGCGTGATCATCGTCTTGAACCAGCCCGGCCGATCGAGCCTGCTTTCTCCCGCCTGGCCTATGCCTGGGCCGATGGGGCCGGGCTGGGGGAGAGCATTGGGCATTCAGGAATGTCAGCCGGCGATTTCGTGCGCTGGATTCGCCAGGTGATTGATTGCGCTGGCCAGATCGCTCATGCGGTGCCCGGCACGGCCTTAGCCAGAAACTGCCGCGACCTGGTGGCCGTGATGCGCCGTGGTGTCATCGACATCGACATGTCGCAGCAGTGAGACTGTTGTCCACCGTGGATCCGGAGCGTTGATGGGCCCATCGCGATCCGCCCGACAAGGCGGCGAGGCGCCATAGATGACCACAGTTCTGCGACGAACTTGACCTTCGGGACGCTAGACTGCCGCTCATGGCAGTTGGCGTGCGGGTGATCCCATGTTTGGATGTCGATGCTGGCCGAGTGGTCAAGGGTGTCAATTTTCTTGACTTGCGTGACGCCGGAGACCCCGTCGAATTGGCCAAGACCTACGGTGATGCTGGCGCTGATGAGTTGACCTTTCTCGATATTTCGGCCTCCGCCCAAGGCCGGGCAACCACTTTGAGCGTCGTCACCGCCACTGCTGAGTCGGTTTTCATCCCTTTGACGGTCGGTGGCGGGGTGCGTAGCGTCGACGATGTCGACACACTGCTGCGGGCCGGTGCTGACAAAGTCGGCATCAACACCGCCGCTTTGGCCGACCCTGGTTTGATCGCGGCGGTGTCATCGCGTTTCGGCAATCAAGTGCTGGTCATCAGCGTTGATGCTCGGCGCGAAGCCGATCAACCTTCGGGATTCGGCGTGACCACTCACGGAGGTCGACGCTCGGCTGGGGTTGACGCCTTGGCCTGGATTCAGCAGGTGACCGATTGCGGTGCTGGTGAGATTCTGCTCAATTCGATGGACGCCGATGGCACTACCAATGGCTTCGACCTGCCTTTGATTGAGGCTTGTCGGGCGGTGACTGACTTGCCGTTGATCGCTTCCGGCGGGGCAGGGCGGGTCGAGGATTTCGTGGCAGCCGCCAGAGCTGGCGCTGACGCTGTCTTGGCTGCCAGTGTCTTTCATTTTGGTGAGTTGTCGATCGGTCAGGTCAAGCAAGCCTTGGCCGCCGCCGATTTCCCGGTGCGGCTCGATGGCATTGGGCCGCTTGATGAACCTGGGTTGTTTTGGCACTGAACCAGCTCGTCTTGAAACACGGCCATGTTTGAGAATTCGTTGGATGGTGCGGGCTAGAGTGAGCCCATGTCTGATTGTCTCTTCTGCAAGATCGTCGCCGGTGAAATCCCTTCGTCACAGGTGTTCGCCGATGAGACCGCAGTGGGCTTCCTCGACATTGAGCCGCTGCATCGCGGTCACACCCTGCTGGTGCCACGTCGCCACGTTGCCGATGGGCTGACAGATCCGAGCGTCTGGGACGAGCTTGCGGTTGGGCTGGTCAGCGTGGGGCAAAGATTGCGAGCAGCCTTGGGCGCCACTGGAATCAACATACTGTCCAATGCTGGCGCCGACGCTGGCCAGTCAGTCTTTCACTTCCATGTCCACCTAATCCCGCGCTACCCCGATCATCCGGGCATGGCTGATCTCATGACTCGTGATGCACGAGCTGAGGATTTGTCGCAGTTGGCAGCGCTGATCCGCGGCTGATTGGCGGCGTCGCCGGCTGGTCGAACCAAGGGATAGATTCCTCGATGTGGCAATGAAAAGGCCTGGTCAGTGGCTGACTTGTCCAGCATGTGGGCCCGTTTTGACGACATGGTGGACAACCGAGAAAATGTGACTGTGTTTGGAATTGTTCTCGTACTTTGATCGGCGCGGATCGTTGATTCGTGCCGCCCTCGTAGCCTCTGGCAACGAGGGTTTTTTGTTGAGAACCTGAGGAGAGGAGCACGCTGTGGCGCAGACCATGACTGGCGCGCAGGCCCTGGTCAAGACGTTGGAGTCCTTATCGGTCGAAGTGGCCTTCGGGATCCCCGGCGGTTGCATCCTGCCGCTGTATGACCCCTTGTTTGACTCGTCGATACGCCACATCTTGGTGCGTCACGAGCAAGGCGCCGCTCATGCGGCCGAGGGATACGCCATGGCGACTGGCAAGGTCGGAGTCTGCATCGCCACTTCCGGGCCCGGAGCGACCAACCTGGTGACCGGACTGATGGACGCCTTCATGGACTCGGTGCCGCTGGTGGCCATCACCGGGCAGGTGGCATCGACAGTCATCGGCACTGACGCCTTCCAAGAGGCCGACATCCGGGGCATCACCTTCCCGATCACCAAACATTCATTCCTGGTCACCAAGGCCGAGGATATTCCCGATGCGGTCGCCAAAGCGATGCTGATCGCCAGCAGTGGCCGACCAGGGCCAGTCCTGGTCGACGTCACCAAAGACGCCCTCAATGGGCAACTGACATGGGAATGGCCCTTGTCCATCGATCTGCCTGGCTATAAGCCGACCGTCAAGCCGAATATCCGCCAAATCAGGCAGGCGGCTTCGATGATCGCCGAGGCTGCCAAGCCGGTCCTGTTCATCGGTGGGGGCGTGGTCAAGTCCCATGCTGAAGCGGCTGTGGCCGATCTGGTCGACCAAACCGGTCTACCGGTGGTGACCACCCTGATGGCCCGAGGCGCCTTCCCCGATTCGCATCCCTTGAATAT
>JAITVZ010000060.1 GCA_031285505.1 Propionibacteriaceae bacterium | reverse complement strand
CGGTGAATCAGTCGTTGGCGCCGTCGCTGAAACGCCGCGATCATTCGCCGCGCTAGCCCCGTTTGTCCGGTCTCGTCCCGCGATCTCGGATCGCTTCACTTTGGCCATGTCCCATCCTCTCCCTGGTCACTGTACCAGCCGACCGCGTGGAGTCGAGCGTTCGAGACCGACCCAGAGCTCCTGCGCCGCTCGCGTCCCTGCCTTGTCTGGCCGCCCAATGTCCGGGTCCCTGGGTCAATTGACCCGTCGGCGCTAGTTAGGATATAGTTCATGAGGCCGGTTCACCGGCAAGCCATATGGCCCCGTAGCGCAGTTGGTTAGCGCGCCGCCCTGTCACGGCGGAGGTCGTGGGTTCAAGTCCCATCGGGGTCGCCAAGAGTCATCAGATGGCTCATGAGGCCAGGTAGCTCAGTCGGTAGTAGCGCATCCCTGAAAAGGATGAGGTCGTCGGTTCGATCCCGACCTTGGCCACCCAGCAATTAGCCATATCGTTGTCCTTTCCACTCCAACCATCCTGCTTCGTGGGAGCCGTCTGGGTCGTGGTGGGTCCAGTGGATGGTGCCGCCTTGGTCCGAGTAGGCGTACTCGCCATGAAATTTCAGCTGGTCGCCGACCGCCACCCCTTCCAAGCGTGGCGCGATGTCGATGTTGTGAGCGATCAGCACAGTCAGACCGGATCTCACCTCCACGATGAAACGTTGGTGACGGTCTCCCTCGGAGTCGTCCGACAAGAGGCGCGTCACAATGCCCGACCCGGTCACTTCCACATCAGTGGTCTGCGTGTCGAACAGTTGTTGAATGTTTGTCTCGACTGTGGATGGGTGGGCGGGAGTAGGACCGAGGGTCGTGGACATGGACGAGGGATCCGATCGTGACGAGTCAGGGCTGAGGCGACCCAGGAGCCAGGCCCCGACCACGATGGCGATCAGGACGACCAAGGAGGTGACGGTGGTGGTGGCGGGTGTATGCCTGCGCATGTCACCAGACTGTATCAGAATCGGCCTGGCCTCATTGGGGTTGCGGGGATCGGGCTCTTCGGTGAGTGAGGCGGTGGATGCTTGGAGGATGAATACTCCCCAGGGTATTCTGGGGGTGTTCAGTCGAAGCGGCGAAGGGAATGCGATGGCGGTGCCAGAGGAGTCGGCTATTGGCTCGACCCTGTTCGATCAGGAGGCGGCCCGCAAGCGCGTGCTCAATCGGCTCAAGCGTGCGCACGGGCAGTTGGGCGCGGTCATCGCGGCGGTGGAGTCGAACGCTGATTGTCGAACCGTTGTGACCCAGTTGTCGGCGGTCTCGGCCGCTGTTGAACGAGCCGGTTTCGCCGTGGTGGCGAGCGGCATGAAACGCTGCCTGAGCCAAGGGGACGCGGGCGCGGCTGAGGCGTCAGGTGGCGATGAGGATGGGCGTGACACAGGTTCGTCGCATCGCGCTTCCAGTCTTGATGAGATGGAAAAGCTCTTCATGATGCTGACCTGATCTGGCGATGGTCATGATGTCGACGTCGGTATGTCGGCGCCGGGCTCTACACTGTTGGGCATGAGAATTGCGCGCTATTCAGTGGAGGACACGATCCACTATGGTTTGGTCGAGTTGGCGGACGACGGCGGGGCGGCTCCCGACACCGTCAGTGAACTGGCCGGGGATCCTTTCGCGGGAGCTGTCCATCTGACCGGTGTGCGCCACGATCTGGTCGATGTCCGGCTGCTGGCTCCGGTCTTGCCACGTTCAAAGGTGATCGGTGCGGCCAAGAACTCGATTCCGGGGCAAGACAATCCACCGGCATCCGCCGAACTGCCAGCGATCTTCCTCAAGCCGAACACGTCGGTGATCGGTCCAGGCGAGGCGATCCAGGTGCCACAGTTGAGTCAGGACACTGCCTTGGAGGGCGAGCTCGCGGTGGTCATCAGCCGGATATCCCGGTCGGTGCCGATCGAGCGTGTGCCAGAGGTGATCTTCGGCTACACCGTGGCCAACGATGTCACCGCGCGCGACCTGATGCAGAGGCCGATTCCGTGGGGCGTGGCCAAGTCTTGGGACACCTTCACTCCGCTGGGGCCCTGGATCGTGACCCACCTCAGCATCGAGGAAGCATCTAGTCTGCGCGTCGACTCGTTGGTGGACGATGAGTCCGTGGCCCGGGGGAGCACCAAGGGGTTGATCCACGGCATCGCCGAGTTGATCAGCTTCGTCTCGTCGGTCATGACATTGTTGCCCGGCGACGTCGTTTTGACCGGCGCCCCGGCTGGGTCCGCCCCGATCAAGCCGGGCCAGACGGTCTCGATCGAGGTTGAAGAGATCGGGGTTTTGACCAACGCTGTGATCGGCGCCTGATGGGGCAAGCACGCGGGGGCGCGGCGACTTCGTCCTGGCTGACCCATCCGCCGGCCTCAGTGTCTTATCCGCTCAGCGGTGTCTCCAGTCAGGAGGCCGAGGCGACGCCGACCAACCGTTTGATGGGCCTGGTCATGGTGGTCGTGATGCTGACCGGCTACATCGTCGTGGTGCCCGTGGTGAACACGGCCGTCACGGGTCTGGGCTTCGCTGTGTCCGGTAGTGGTGTGAGCTGGCAGGATTACACCGTCGCCGCCAGCCAGTTTCGCAATGTCTGGGGTTTGCTGGCCGCCCATCTGGGACTGGCAGCGCTGGTCCTTGTGGTCTGGGCCCTGTTCCACTTCGTTCACCATCGCCCGCTTGCCTGGCTTTGGTCGGTTTCGCCGGGTGTGCGTTGGCGCTACGGGCTGCTGTGCCTGATCGCCGCCGCCATCATCATGGGTGCTGTCACGGCCTTCCAGGCCAGTCGTGGCACTGGTTGGAATCCGCCGTCTGACTGGGGCTGGTACGCAGTCGTCATCGTAGCCACCACTCCCTTCCAAGCGATGGCCGAGGAGGTCATGTTCCGTGGCTACCTGATGCAGGCTTTCGGCACGGTGGTGCGGCAGGTTTGGTTTCCGATCATCGCCACGGCTGTCATCTTCGCCCTTTTCCATGGGGTTCAGAACCCCTGGTTGTTCGGATCGCGCCTGGTCTTTGGCCTGCTGGCCGGGGTCTTGGTCTGGCGCACAGGTGGCTTGGAGTCGGCCATCGCCATCCACATAGTCAACAATCTGTGTGTTTTCGGGCTGGCCTTGTTCACCGGCGCCTTGGTGCAGGCTCGCACCATGACCGAGGTCGGGTGGGGCCAGGCCGTCTCCGATGTGCTGATCTTCGCCGCCTGCTCGGCAGCTTGTTGGGGCCTGGCTCGGTTGCTGCGAGTGCCCACTATGACCCCGACCGCCGGGGTCGCACGCGCCCGCTGAACCGGCGCCTTGTCAACGTCCGGGCTGAGTGTCAACGAGATTGTGGGGCTGTCGGGATCCTTGATGAATGGACCGTTCCAGGTCCACGTGGGCGTCCATATTGCTGCCCATCGGTGGGGATCAAAGACTGGTGAGTCTTTGGCCCCTCCAGCCTAGAAGCGAAGCGGTCTGTCCATAGCTCGTCTGAAGATGGCCCATCCTCCCACCCCAGCTTTGATCCCTCGCCACCGTGATCCGGTCCGTAACTGAGCAAAGTATGAGGTTTTTGGGCCCCGCCCTCATACTTTGTCTCAGTTGTGTCGCCATTGTGTGCCCCTGAGGCGACACAACT
>JAITVZ010000057.1 GCA_031285505.1 Propionibacteriaceae bacterium | reverse complement strand
GACCGATCAGTGAACTCCCGCGCAGCCACACCAGCACCAGTGGAGATCCCCGACGATGGGTTGAAGAATCTGGCAAGGCTGTCGAGCCACTGCCTCCAGGCCAGGCCAATGGCTTGATCCGGTTCCCTGCCAGCAGTCATCCCCAGGGCGTGGGCGACAATCAGGCTGATCCCCGCCAGCGCTGTGCCCGTGATCAGGCCCAAGGGGGCATTGAACAGGCGCGAGTAGCGACTGAGTCGGCGTCGGGCCTGCTCCGGCAGCCAGGTCTCACCGGTGGACAAGACCAAGGCGCTGCCGAGGTAAACCACTCCGAGCACTGTCGAGACCATGGTTGCCGTCATGACTGTCGGTCGATTGGGCCAATAGCCGACAATGGCGCCCCACAGCCATACAATGACTGCCCCCTGAACCACAGTCAGCAATGGCGACAAGCCCCGATCCAACAACCAAAAGCAGCGCCGGAAACGATGGCTGGAGGGCATGGCGATCAGCAGACTAGCCAGCAAAAACATGGCGACGGCGCCAGTCAGGGCCAGCAACGCCCCATCGGCCAACCAGGGTGTCGATCGGGCCAACCAGTCTGGCCAAGCTGGTTGATCCATCCCAACCCGGTCGGCCAACCAGGATTGCACGCGGGGTCGAACCAAGTGCACCATCAGCGCCAGATTGGCGATGGCGGCGACCAGGATCAAGCGCCACAGGCCCGCCGTCCAGCGCCCCAAGGCGCTTCCCGGGTGATGTTGGCGATAATTGCCCCACAAGCCCATGGCGACCCGGCGCCAAGCTCGAGTGGTGAATGGCCAGATGGGCATGGTCTGACGATCGCTGACGGTAGGCAGCCCGAGGCACCATTGAATGACGGTTGGCACATCGGTTGCCGCACTGGATCGTCTAGTCCTGAGAGATGACTTAGACATGGCATCATGCTAACACCTAAATGTCATGATAAATGCTATTTTATTGAATTTAAGCCCGCGGTCTGACAGACAAGACCACAGTCGGATTGGCGGCTGGATTGACTCTTAAGCCTGATGAGACCGCTATCGCCATGCCCCAGACCAGGTTGCTGGGCCAGAAGCCAGCAACCCCGCCATGCTCAAACCAGCAAGGACAGTTCTGCTAGACCACCAGTGACCTTGGACTGGAATGGCTGCTGCTGCGGGGATGGCTGGCCTCAAGGATGTGGCTGGGGGGTCAGCTCTCGCTACGCGCCCTAGCTGGGCATCGGCTCATACTGCAACACCTGCCAGATGAAGCCGTATTTGTCCTCAACCATGCCATAACAAGGCGCGAAGAAGGTCTTCTGTAACGACTGATAAACCCGACCACCAACTGAAAGTGCCTCAAAAATGCGCTTGACTTCAGCCAGATCCGAATCGGACAGGGTCGGCATGATGTTGTTGCCAACCGTCAATGGCTGATCGGCAGGCATATCCATGAACATGGCCGTCATTTGGCCAATCTTCATGCCGGCATACATGATCCGCTGGCGGTCAGCCTCGGCGATCTGGTAGCTGGCATCATCGGCTGGCGTTTCGCCATACGTCATCACATTTTCCACCGAAGCATTGAATACTTGTGCATAGAAGTCAAGCGCCTCGCGGCAGTTGCCGTCGAAGTTGAAGAATAGTTCCAGTTGCATGATCACTCCCTTGATTAGGCCGGATTGGCAGACTTAAATCTATCGCTTCGATGCCATCTTCGTGCTGAGTGTTGCAATGCCCAGTTGAATCCACCAGGCCGGGCCAAGGTCAGGCGGCGTGACATGTCAGCGCTAGCAAGGAAACTCACACCTCGCAGCTTCAGCTGCTCGGAAAATCCCCCCAGCCCTCCTTGAGGAAGGCGACGCTCAACTCCAGCCACTGGGCAACGCGGGCTGACACCAACTGCGCATTGCCGGCCGAGGTGACCGGCTGAGCCAGTGACAAGCCATGGGCGCCATCCGGCCAAACGTGCAATTCGAATGGCACACCCGCCCGATCCAACGCCGCTGCCCAAGCCAGGCCATTGGCGGCTGGCACCAGACCGTCATTGGCGGTCAGGAAGATGAAACTGCGCGGCGTCGCCTGATCGACCAGCGTGTCGAGGTCGGGAATCTTCTTGCCCAACTGCTCGCCGATCGAGGCCAGGATGCAGGGGTAGCCGAGAATCAAGGCCGCAGGGCGACGCCGGCCCATCGTGCCCAGCGACGCTGCCAAATGCCCGCCGGCCGAAAAACCGACTACTGCTATCCGTTCGACATCAATCGACCAATCGCTGGCCGACTCGACCAACCGCTCAAGGGCGGCTTGGGCATCCTCCAAGGCGGCTTCGAAGACCTCCCCCTGGCCGGTGGTGTAACGCAGAACGAAAGCCTGGAAGCCTTGCGCGAGATAAGCCATGGCCACCGGTTCAGCCTCGCGATCCGAGCAGGCATAATAGCCGCCACCCGGAAAGATCAGCACCGCCGGACGCGGCTTGGCGTTGGGCATCTCTTCGCTGTCGTCAAGCAGGTAGCCCGTCAGACTGACGCCTGGTCGCGGTTGTTCGACAAAAACCTTCATTGGTCCCCCTGGTTCGGTTGATATGGGGAGTGTACGCCGATCGCGCTGATCGCACCCATCGCGATCACGCTCCCTGCCTGCCTGACAAATCATCGGCAATGACCCAGGCGTTGATCCTTAGCTTTGCAGGCGAGGTCGATCGACAAAAGGTCGCGCCCGGGAGGCCGCGCCGAGCAGGTCGCCTTCGCCATATTTGATACCCATATCAACAATGCTGCTGTTGAGGTCTAATCTGGTCAGATGAAAGCACCGACATCGACCGCTGACCGCCTCCAAGGCTTCGCCAGTTGGTGGCGCTCGCCATCACCCGAGGGCCAAGCGCCGATGAACCGGGCCCAATGGTTGGCCGTGGCCTTGGCCGGTGTGGTGGCAGCGCTGGTCGGTCTGATCTGCCTGCTGATCGCCGCCAGCAACCTGAACATCGCCGACACCTCCCGTTTCCTGATCTTCTGGTCGCTGCTCTATTTGTCGATCGGCGTCATCGGCGGCATCACCGCCGAATTGACCAGGTCGGTCGCCGCCGCCCGGGCAGGCTGGGCCAGCGGCAACGTCGACCACTTGTCTGTCAGCAGTGCGCCCGACGCCAGCAGCAACCCCGCTCGCTCACCCCTGACCAACTCAGCCCTGACACTGGTGCCGGTGATGCTGGTCCTCTTCACCGTGTTAGCTCTGGCCGGCGGATCGGGGCTGCCATTGTGGCGACATGCCCTGCCCGCTTTCACTGGTGACGACCAGTGGGGCGTGGCCATCGCCATCTTCGTCGGCGTCATCGGCTACACCGGCCAGGCCGTCATCGCCGGTGGCCTGGCCGGCTCGAAGCAGTGGCGTTTCTATGCAATCCTGCTGGCCACCGAGGCGGCTGCCCGCCTGTTGATGGTGGCGGTGGCGGCTCTGCTCCGCCTGGGTTTGTGGGGCATGATCTGGGGGTGTGCCGCCGCCGAATTCGTCTGGGTGGTCTTCTGGTTGACTTCCCGGCGGGTGCGGCGCGCCCTCGGTGCGCCCCTCGACGCTGGTGGCTGGGTGCTGTTGCGCCGCTGCCTTGGGGCGATGTTCAGTCAGGGCGTCAACTCAGTGTTAGTCATCGGCTTCCCCTGGTTGCTCGGCTTGACCACCAAGACCAATGTGCTGCTGACCGCCGCCCCATTGATGTTGGCCATCACCTTGACCCGAGCGCCGATCATGGTGCCGCTAGCCGCCGCCTACAACGTCGGTGTCAATTTCTTGGCCCATCGCCGACCCCATTGGCGGCCGTTAGTGGTCATCATTGGGATCATCGCCGGCATCGGTGTGATATTGGCGATTCTGGTCGGCCTGTTCGGGCAGGGCCTGCTCAATCTGGTTCACCCGTCATATGGCCTCAACCCCTGGTTGCTGATCGGCTTGGTCGGCGCCGCCACCACCATCGCCATTCTGACCTTCACCTCGATCGCCGCTCAGGCCAGGGGCTTATACGGTTGGCTGTTGGGCGGTTGGTTGGTGGCGATCGTCGCGGCGGTGCTGTTGTTGCTGCTACCGGTGTCTTTGGAGACTCGCGCTCTCTTGGCTTTGCTGATCGGCCCGATCCTGGGTGCCGTCACCCATCTGGGGCGCTTGCTGACCGGTGAAAAGCTCAATGACGCCCATGATCCAACAGCGGCCAACGATGACCCTACGATCGCCGAGCTCCCTGCTGGTTGATCCCGCCGCCTGACCAGCGATCCCGAGATCAGTCAGCCTGCTGAGGCTGCTTGGCAAACTCGATCCGTCACGGTCGGTCTAATCGCATGCGTAGATGATTCGATCACATGCCCTGATCGCTGCCTGTGCCGGCCGATACGGCCGACTGTCCAGGCCCGCCAACGCCGCCACTGCGCGCCTCCATCTTCTGCTTGAAGGTGTGGCCAGGCATGCCCAGGCCCAAGCCGAGGACCACGCCGCCGATCAAGGCGGCAGCGACGCCAAGCAAGACCCAGTTGCGGGGATTCTCGATGAAGCCAGCCGAACTCGACTTGTTGGCGTTGGCGACGGCCGCCAGAGTGTTGATCTGAATGGTGTCCCAAATGACCAAGCCAATGGTGGCAACGATCAGGATAATCCCTAGCCAAATGCAGAATTGCTTGAGGAATTTTAACATGGCATCTCTTTCAGGCGACGATCACGCCAGCATAACAGGGGCTAGCGACGAGTGGGCCATCAACTCTCAAACAGCACTTGCCAGGGCCGACATCGCGGCCTGATAATCGGGCTCTTGGCCGACCTGCGGCACCAACTCGGTATAGACGACTCGCCCGGCGGCGTCGGCTACCACCACCGACCGAGCCAGCAAGCCGCGCAATGGGCCGTCCATCATCGTCACGCCGTAGTCCTCACCGAAGGTCGAGCGGAAGGACGATCCGACTTGGACGTGATCGATGCCCTCAGCCACACAGAAGCGTCCGGCGGCGAAGGGCAGATCCATTGAGACACACAGGCAGCGTGCCCCGGCGGCTTCGCCGATCAATTGATTGAAGCGACGCACCGACATGGCGCAGACAGCGGTGTCGAGGCTGGGGAAGATGTTCAACACCAGCGGTGAGCCCTCGAAATCAGCCAGGGCGATGGTGTTGAGATTGGGATCAGCCAGGTGGAAATCTGGCAGGGTCGCGCCGACTTCCGGCAGCGAGCCGATGGTGGTGACAGCTTGGCCCTGAAAATGAGTGGTAGACATAGCTTGATACTTTCACTGAGACGTCATTGTGGTCAATCTGGCCAAATGTTATTACGGAATGTTTTCTTGCATATACTAGCCAAATGATCGAGTGGATTCTGGCCCGGCCCCTCCATGAGGCCGTCCTCTTCCTGACCGGCGTCGCCGCCGTTCGATCACAAAGCACCTATTGGTTGGGTCGGGGCATCCACGCCGGAGTCATTCGCACCCGCTGGGCCAAAGGTTGGTCGGGTGAGCGCAGCCAGGTCGCTAGGGCCAAATTGGAGCGTTGGGGCTGGCCGCTGATCCCCTTGAGTTTCCTGACGATCGGCTTTCAAACAGCTGTCAATCTGACTTCAGGCTTGATCGCCTGGCACTGGCTGCGCTACACCTTGGCGGCGTCGATCGGCTGGTTGGCCTGGGGCCTGATCTACGCCTGTGGCGGTTTGGCGATCTTCAATGGCCTGGTGGCTTTGGCACAGCACTCCCCCTGGTTGGCAGCCAGTGCTTTGCTGGCGTTGGCCCTTTTGATCACCACGGCCGTGCTGCTCTGGCGACGCGGTCATGCTGCCCCTCAAGCCGATCAGGCTGGTCTACTACGACAGCCGAGCAAATCTCACCATCTGCAGCGAACGCCCAATTCGCCCGAGCCGACGCAATCCGCCGGGCCAACTGGGCCCAACAAGCCATCAGCCCTTGAGCGTTTCAACTGTTTCACTCAGTCAAATGACGTTTCTTCTTCCGCGCAACCCCAGGTGCGCCACACCACCGCCAGCCTTCAGCCTGATCCATCCGCCAATGACAACGGCTTTGACAACACTTCGGACAACACCATGTTGACCTGAACCAGCCCCGCCCCAGCGACCGCTGGTTGATCGTCCCCAACTAATCGATCAGCGGTTTTCTTCCACATCTCTCACGGAAGCCCCCAGATGACCACCACCCCAGCCCCCGACAGCTCCAACCACATCAGTTTGACCGTCGCCGACGTGATGCGCTCCTGGTCGAGCATCACTTTGGCCGCCAACACCTTCTCCTCGCGGATCGTCGCCGCTCGCCCGACGCCGCCGGCCATCAGCCGCAGCTTCGTCCATCATGGCGGTCAATCCCAGCGATGGCAGGCTGGTGAGACACCGGCGCCAACCATCGCTCGGCGATGCTCGCCTGAAGCATCGACTGAAGCCAACCTTGGCGCCAAGCGGCCTCTGCTGTCGCCGCCAGCGACGCTTCGTCAACGGCCCAATCGCCGACCAAGCCTGGCTGGCCTGCTAACCTCAATCAGAGGCAACATGACCAATGACAGCAACAGGCTCAACCGAATGACCGACCGCGCCGGCAGCCAAGAGATGAATCGCGGCAATGGCTGCGAGCCGGAGCCGACGCTCAACCGTCACAGGGGCGATCAGCCAGAGCTGGGTGGCGACCGCCCTGGTGGGGTGGCCGAGATGATGTCAACCCAGGCCAACTGCCGGTCGGGCGGCGCGGCCAGCAGCTCAGATCGTCTGACCGACGCCGGCTCCGGCAAGTCTCCCGACTCCATCAGTGATCGTCTCGAGGATTCCGCAGTCGCTCACCGCGACCAGACCGACCAAACCGGCTGGACCGACCGAATCATCGCCAGCGAGCCGACAACCCCAGCCGCGGCCTTAGACCCCTACCTGATGGCTGAGTCGGCAGCGGCGTGGCTGCGCCAACGTGGCGTCGGCGCGATCAACGCCGCCATCATCCTGGGCTCGGGCTGGGGGCCAGCCGATAGTGCCTGGGGTGAACCGGCGTCGCAATGGCCAATGTCCTCCGTTCCCGGCTTCCGCCAGCCGGTGGCTCCGGGCCATGCCGGCCAAATTCGTCTTTACCACTGGGGCAATCAAGAGGTGTTGGTCTTGGTCGGCCGCACCCATCTCTACGAGGGTCTTGGCGCCGATCCGGTGGCCCATGGCGTCCGTGTGATCGCTGCCCTTGGCGCCAAGCGCCTGATCCTGACCAATGCCTCTGGCAGTTTCAACCCAGAATGGCCGCTCGGCCAGGTGGCTGTCATCAGCGATCACCTCAATTTCTCTGGGGTGTCGCCACTGCGTGGTCCCCGTTTCGTCGATCTGACCGACTGTTATAGCCCCCAGCTGCGCCAACTGGCCCGCCGGCTTGATCCGGGGCTGGTCGAGGCGGTCTATGCCCTGTTCACCGGGCCGTCCTTTGAAACGGTGGCTGAGGGGCGGCTGGCCCAACTAGCTGGAGCCGAGCTGGTGGGCATGTCGACCGTGCCGGAAGTTATCGCCGCCAGGGAGCTCGGCTTGGAATTGATCGCTTTGTCGACGGTCACCGCCCACGAAGTCAGCGGTGAAGCTATCGATCCCGATCAAGTGGTGGCCATTGCTGAGCGCTCCGCGGCCGCCCAAAGCGGCCTACTGCAACAATTGGCCATCAGCGATTGATCAGCGGTTGACCGATTCTGCCGTCGCTTGCCCCAGCCATCACCTCCGGCTGACCTGCAGCAGGCAGCCTCATGGATAGCGCATTGAAGACCCCCTGCCCACATTGTTAGATTAGCTAATTAGTTGGCCTCATCGACCTTATACTGCTGCAAAGTTCCGAACTGAGGAGGACGGCGTGACCACCACGACCAGCCCAGCGACCGAGAGCAACGTGTCGGTCTTCACCATCGAGGAGAACGGCATCGACGTCATCCCCGAAGCCGAGCGCAAGGGCAAGGCGTCGAGCCTGTTTTGGCCTTGGTTCGCTGCCAACATCTCGGTCTTCGCCGTCTCATATGGCTCGTGGATCCTCGGCTATGGCCTGAGCTTCTGGCAGGCGACCATTGCCGCGCTGGTGGGCACCATCCTCAGCTTCCTGCTGGTCGGTGCGGTGTCACTGGCCGGCAAGCGCGGCTCGGCGCCAACCATGGTGCTGTCACGGGCGGCCTTCGGCGTCAAGGGCAATGTCGCGCCGGGCATCCTGTCGTGGATCCTGCTGGTCGGCTGGGAAACAGTGCTGGTCATCCTGGCCACCCTGGCTGCCGAAACGGTCATCGGCATTCTGGCGCCGGGCGTCGATGGCAACCTGGTGAAGATCATCGCCTTCATCATTGTGCTGGCCATCATCGTCGGCGCCGGCATCATTGGCTATGACCTGATCATGAAGATCCAGACGGTGTTGACCATCGTCTGCGCTGTGGTGACGCTCGGCTATCTGATCCTAGCGGCAGGGCAGATCGATCTGTCGCAAATCGGCAACCTCAGTAACGGATCCTGGTCGTCCCTCTTAGGAGCGACCGTCATGGTGATGACCGCCCTCGGCCTTGGTTGGGTCAATTCTGCGGCTGACTACTCCCGTTACCTGCCACGCCGTACATCATCCGGCAAAGTATTGTGGTGGACGACCTTCGGCTCATCGATCGGCCCGATCATCCTGATCGTCTTCGGCTTGCTCTTGGTCGCCTCTCAACCAGAGGGGGCTGGCTCGACCCTGGCTGGCGATCTGGGCGCCAATCCGATCGGCGCCTTGGCGGCAGTGCTGCCGTTGTGGTATTTGATTCCCTTCATCATCGTGGCAGTCGGTGGTCTGGCTTCCGGCGCCGTCCTTGACATTTACTCCTCCGGCTTGACCTTGCTGACCATCGGTTTGCCAGTCAAGCGCTGGGTCGGCTCACTGATCGATGGCATCATCATGCTGGTTGGGACCATCGCCGTCGTCTGGTTCGCCGATGACTTCCTCACCCCCTTCCAGGCCTTCCTCGGCCTGGTCGGCACGCCCATCGCCGCCTGGGTAGGCATCTTCCTTGGTGACATGGTGCTGCGCCGCCGCGATTATGACGATGCGGCCCTGTTTGACGCCAAGGGGCGTTATGGATCGGTCAACTGGCTCGCCGTCATCACTATGCTGGTGCTGACCGCCATCGGCTGGGGTTTCACGGCCTCTGACATCAGCTGGTTGGGCTGGTTGGGTTACCTCTTCCCGCTGTTCGGCCTCGACGCTGGCGCTTATGGCTACTCCGGATTCGGGGTATTGATCGCCATCGTCGTCGCCTTCCTGGTGACGGTCATCGCCAGCCGGGGGCGCATCCGCCGCCAAGAGGCCAGCCAGTTGGGTTGATGAGCCCAACCACTGGCTCATGGGGTGGCGCACGCCGGAAGTTCGGTGCGTGTAGAGGTGACACCAGGTGTGGTGGATCGCCAGAAACGGCCTAAGTGAGCAGCGGCTTAATCTGAAGGTGACACCGAGTGTGGTAGGTCGCCAGCCCGAGGAAGGAGGCGGGCGCTGGACGCCCGTCGACCAACTGCAAGATAGCCGGGCGCCGCACCCGGCCCACCCCAGCAACGAGTTTCCGATGCGAGACACCAGCTGGCAGCCCGCCGGGTTGATTGAGACAACCTTGATCAGGGAGGACCGAGCTGATTAATGGCGTTGGACCTGTACGGGAATCACCGTACCCGAGTCCGCCTATGGGTCTGTGTCAACTCAGTTCAACTGGTCACTGTTTGAATGTGTCGCAGTTCGTCTATCGGGAGGCCGACAGCGGCGGCCACCTGATCAAGGGGGAGCCCCTGGTCCAGTAATCTCCGGCCGATCTCGCGGGCTGCCATGAGCTGACCTTCCTCACGACCTTCCTCACGACCTTCCTCAAGCCCTTGATGGCGTGCATCTGAGCGGTATTGGATCAGATCACGGCGGGCCATGTCCTCGCGCATCGCCTGGATCTTGGCGAGCTTCTCGGCCGAAAACTGGTAGACCGTGTCGACAGCGGAAGCGATCTCAGGAGAGATAGTGGCGATCATGTCGAGCTCCTCCTTGGTCTTGGAAGCGATGAACCTAGCCCATCCCCATAACAGGGAACCATCGCTGACTGACGGCAGTTTCCTCAACTCCAGGGTGTCAATCCTGATGACATCAGTCAAGTCGACACCAGAGGCCTGCTCACGCAGACCGAAGGTGCGATGGTAGCAATCCTCACCCGGCAGAAAGTTGAAGCCAGTGATGGCGATTGTGATCGCCTGACGCAGCTGTTCATAGTCATCGCGCTGGTCGGCGCTGTTCTCCAACAATCGAGAGTTGTAGAACGCCAGCCGCTTCTCAAACCCACGCTGCGCCAGCAACTGGAGCTCGACCTGAGCCGAGCGACCGCCACTGATTTGCGCGTGGACGTCAATGATGCCGAGTTTGCCACGGTGACGGTTCGGCATTAGATGCGGGTCGGCGATGGTGACCTGACCCAACGCCGCCTCGGTCACCTCCAACGTGGCCGACAGTAACCCACGCAACGGACGCAGATCACGGGCGTTGCCGAAAACATACTTGAACACCTGATCGGTGCTCGGCATGAAGACCTCAGTCATGGCCCCACTCTCAATCGAAGCGCCGCAGCGGTTGCGGCATACCAATACCATGTGGGATCGGCGGCCCAATTTGCGATCCGACGATAGATCTGTGGATAACAAACCAGGACTGGGGTTGGGCTGGGGGTAGGTTCCCGCCAACTGCAAAGGCTGACGATGAGCAGCCTGGCTGTCAGAATTAGGTTCTGGTGGACCAGCGCTGACATGAAGATGGGATTGGCTGGCGGTGCGACGATTGGTGGCCGCAACCAGGCAGTGTATGTGCAGCATTGTCAATGCATGTCAACCGTGGTCTAACAGGACCCAGAACTATCACATTGGCGTCCGTGCGACGACTATGGGTTATGTGGACCGCTCGGCAGATGCGGGCACCACGTATAACCCCGCATTCAATGCAACCTGGCTGTTCAGCCTCGACAAGTCGCCGCTGCTAGGATCCGTCCTTCTCCCGGCGTCACCTGGCGTCCCAGGAGACAAGGATCGCAGCAGTCGTGCGCCTGTCGTTATGAAGCGTGCACAGCGATAATAGGTCGTTGTCTACTTTGCACGCATGGTGACGGCACGAAGGCTGAAACAATTCATTCTGCACTGGCCGGAAATACTAAGCTATCCCTGCATAGTTCCCCTATGGGGATGATCCTTGTATTGGGAAGGCTCACGCAAGTGCTCCCCGCTCAGGCGGGGATTGCCCCACCCAATCGCGGTCGGACGCCGGGCCGATCCGGTACACTCCCCGCTCTGGCGGGGGGCAGCCTTTGCGTCTCCGGTGTGCACCGGTAACGCAGGCTGTTTTCACGGTTTCAACTGGCCGGATCCTCTAGAGCAGCACGTTTCCCCGACTATGTGGAAACAGCATAATCTCAAAATCTCTGGTAAAGTCTCGGCATGCACTCTCATAGCATGATCCTTCACTATACAGTTCACATTCGTGGACTTCCGGCCTTCCGCGCCGGTCATCAACGTCTCCGTCGACCGATGCCACGGCGCCCGCCGCGCATTGGAATCCCCTCTAGCGCAGGATCCGGGCATCGCAGCTGGTTAGCCCACCTGGAGGCCACAGCTTGTCGAGGACTCCCTTCAGTGGTCTCACTTGTTCTGCCCTGGTTTTCCGGCATGCTTGAGCAGTTGCGTTGATGCTGGACCCGATCGAGTATGACCACTGGAACGTGAGTCACCATGAAATAAAACTGTCACACCCATACTATGATGCCCATGTGAATGAAATCTCAATAATTTCACGAAATACCGATAACTGTGACACCTTGTCCCGACAAGCCCAAGTTTTGTGGGCCAAGACGGATCGTGACAACCCAGAGAAGTGGCTACCTCTCTATCAACACATGCTCGACTCCGGGGAAGTCGCACGGCTGATATGGCGAGAATGGCTGCCTAGTTCAATTCGACGACAAATCAGCGAGTTCGCCGGATCAGACACGGCGGGCGAGACGCTTGTGACATGGTTAGCCGCCGTGCACGATCTAGGCAAGGCCACTCCCGGGTTCCAATACAAGAATGATGCCTTGGCCAATAAGGTGCGCGATCAAGGGCTGTCCTTGCCCGACCCTCGTCCAACCACGCCACCTTTCCACGCTTTGATGAGTCAAGCTCTACTGGCTCGGTGGTTGGAGGAAGCCCACGGCTGGTCCAAGCCAACCGCACTGACCTACGCCATCGTGCCAGGCGGTCATCACGGCGCCCCGCCCAATGAGGGTGACCTAGAAGCCCTCCTCGGGCGCCCCATCAAAGATGAAGGCCTGGGCGGGTCTAACTGGCGACTGGTCCAGAATGAACTGGCTGACTGGGTCGCCGGGGAGAGTGGCATCACCTCGCTGCTACCGATCCTGGCCCAGCGCTCGCTACCTCCCACCTGGCAGATGCTTATCACCGGAGTGGTCATCATGGCTGACTGGATCGCTTCAAACACCGACTATTTCCCCCTATTCCCCCTCGAGACCTTGCCGAGTGCAGTGGATAGGGCTCGTCAGGGTTGGGATCAGGTCCATCTACCGAACGCCTGGGTCGCTGATCCAGACATTCCGGACAGTGAACTCCTCTTTCACCAGCGCTTCACCGATCTGCCAATAGATGCCAAGCTCCGACCCGCTCAGGCAGCCATGGTCGACGCCGCCACAGGCTTGTCTTCTCCCGGGTTGATCATCCTGGAAGCGCCGATGGGGGCCGGCAAGACGGAGGCCGCGTTACTGGCCGCCGAGATCCTCGCTGCCCAGTTCGGACAAGGAGGCTTGGCTTTCCTCTTGCCCACGATGGCCACTTCCAACGCCATGTTTCAACGCGTACTCGAATGGCTGACACATGTTCCCGCACAGGGTTCCCAAAGTCTGAATCTTGTTCACGGTAAAGCAGCCCTCAATGACACGTTCGAAGAGATCCGCTGGCAGACCACCAACATGGGCGACGCCGCGGATGATGCCTTGGTGGCGCCTGCCTGGCTGAAGGGCCGTAAGCAATCGTTGCTGTCATCGTTCGTGGTTGGCACGGTTGATCAGCTGCTCATGGCCGGCCTTAAAGCCAAGCATGTCGTCCTGCGGCACCTCGGCTTGGCCGGCAAGGTTGTGGTTATCGACGAGGTCCACGCCTATGACGCCTACATGAGCACTTATCTCGATCGAGTGCTGTCCTGGCTCGGGGCCTACCAGGTGCCAGTTATTCTCCTCTCGGCCACGCTGCCGCCCAGTCGCCGGGCCGAGATGTTGCAGGCTTATTCGACGCAGGGGGGCGAGCCTGCTGCTATCTCGGCAGCTCCACGGACAGCGGAAGGAGCCCCCGCCTACCCACTCATCTCCATTGTTGATGACACCGGGGTTCGCTATACCACCTGCGTCGACGACTCCTCGCGGCAAGAAATCGTGCTAGAAGAGTTCCCCGACGACGATGTCGCCCTGCTGGATCACCTCACTGTGGCCCTAGCCGGCGGCGGCTGTGTCGGGATCATTCGCGACACGGTCACTAGGGCGCAGGCAACTTACGAAGCGGCGCGCGCCCGCTTTGGTGATGATGTGCTCTTAGTCCACTCGCGTTTCATCGCCTCCGATCGGATCACCAACGATCAGAGGTTGCTCGACTTGCTCGGCCCAAAGGCCCGGTCACGCCCCCAGCGGCTGATCGTCGTCGGCACCCAAGTGCTCGAGCAGTCGCTTGACGTTGACTTCGACCTGATGGTCACTGACGTCGCTCCGATCGATCTCTTACTCCAACGTCTCGGGCGCCTCCACCGCCACTCCATGCGTGACCCCGGCCGACCAGTCGCCCTACGGCAGGCGCGCTGCCTGCTGGTGGGAGTCAGCGACTGGCGGGCCACTCCGCCGACTCTCAATGACGGTGTAGCCAAGATCTACGAGTCCGCCATGCTCTGGCGGACAATCGCCTGTCTTCGTGCTCTGGTCGCCCCCAACGGCATCGAGTTGCACCTGCCAGCGGATATCGCGCCGCTCGTGGAGACGGTTTATCAATGGGACGAAGATCGGTTCGCCGTGCCCGATGGCTGGGGTGAGGCATTGGCCGTGACTACGCAGGAAATGGAACGGCGGATAGAGGAGAAGGCCGCCCATGCTGGCGACTTCCTCCTTGGGCCCGTTCCCCGCCGTCGCTCTGTGACTGGACTCCTCGCCACCAAGATGCACAACGCTGACGACGACTCCCAACGGGGACAGGCGACAGTGCGCGACAGTACTGATTCAATCGAGGTGGTGACCGTCCAGCGAACCATCGATGGGGTGATCCGATTGCTGCCGTGGGTGATAGATACGCCGCCTGATGGTGTCGCCCACAAAATGTCACTGCTATCATCCACACTAAGAAGCATGGATGATCCACTCCAGGGCCGGACCCTCGCCACGCTCACTGAACCGGACCGGCATTCGGCCCGACTAGCAGCCCGTTGCACGGTCTCACTCCCGTTTGCGATGAATCAGCCCTGGGTGATCCTCGATGTCATCAAAGCCCTCGAACAGCAGGGCAGCTTCGAGGGTTGGCAAGCCTCACCGTGGCTACGGGGAGTCCTGCCGCTGGTCCTCGACGAGAATCTCAACGCATCAATCGTCACCTCGTCCGGCAAGACATTCCGCCTCCATTACGACCCCATGGTCGGCCTTCAACTGCTCAAGGAGAGTGATCATGATTGACACCCCATCGTTCAACTTAATCGACAAGCCTTGGATTGAGGTTCGTTGGCTTGATGGTCACACATCAGTCGAATCGCTGCTGACAGTCTTCACCAATGCTGGCAATATCGAAGAGATAGTCGGCGAGTTGCCCACTCAGGCGTTCGCCATCCTCCGGATGCTCTTGGCGATCCTTCAACGGGCCATCGTCAGTGCAGACACCTTTGACGCGACCGTCTATCCTGACGAGGCATGGAGTCGGCTGTGGGCAGCTGATGAGCTGCCAATGGGTGAACTGTCCGCCTACCTGCAGCACTGGTGGAAGCGCTTCTATCTGCTAGGCGGCGAGGCGCCATTCATGCAAGTGGCTGGTCTACACACATCGAAGGACGAGGTCAATCCGATCAGCAAGATCGTGGCTGAAGCGCCGGACGGCCATCCCTTCTTCACTGTAAGGTCCGGCCTAGGGCTGGACACACTGTCGCTGGCCGAGGCTGCCCGCTGGCTCGTCCACGTGCAAGCCTTCGACACGGCTGGCATCAAGAGTGGCGTCGTCGGAGACCCGGAAGTCAAGGGTGGCAAGAGTTACCCTATCGGCACCGGCTGGACCGGCCGCCTTGGTGGTGTCTGGGTGGCGGGAGACTGTCTAAAGGCCACCCTGCTGCTCAACCTTCACCTGGGACAACCGAACAATGTTGATCATTGGGTGAGTGGCAGTGACCTCCCCGCCTGGGAGCGGCCCGTCGCCGTTCCGGGTGACTCCAACCGACTGCCAAGTGGTCAGGCGGACCTCTACACCTGGCAGTCTCGGCGAGTCCGGTTGGTCGCAGTAGACGATGTGGTCACAGGCGTCATCTTGACCAACGGCGACAAGCTCAAACCCCACAACCAGTTCAACCTTGAACCGATGTCTGGTTGGCGGCGTAGCCCCAACCAAGAGAAGGCGCTCAAGCTGCCCGAAGTCTATCTCCCCTTCCGGGTCGAGGCCGGACGAGCCATGTGGCGGGGCCTTGATGCCGTGCTCCCCGATGTCGAGTCAAGAAGCCTTGATGGGCCGGCCTATCGCAGCCCCGGTGTCGTCAGTTGGGTCAAGCACCTGGCCAGTGAGGAGGTGGGCCTGCTTCCCAGCGACTTCACCATTAATCTCCGAAGTGTCGGTATCGTCTATGGTCCCCATGAATCCACGGTAGCTGAGGTGATCAGTGACCAGCTCTTGGTTAAGGCAGCATTGCTCACCCCCGCCGGCGGGGAATTGGTGGCGCTGGCCAAGGACTGCGTGGCGGACACCGCCAACGGCGTCCGCCAGATTGGCTCATTCGCCCGAAACCTCTACCTGGCCGAAGGCGGAGACTCGCAAGCCACAGATGGCCCCCGCGATCAAGCGACCAGCACGGCCTACTACGAACTAGACATCATGTTCAGACGCTGGCTGGCTGACCTTGTGCCGGTCGGCGGTGATGAAGATATGCAAAGTGCCCACGCGGCGGCCAGACGCGAAGCTTGGCGCACCACCGCCCGGGGCATACTTACCAGCCTCGCCGAAGCTCTGACCGCCCAAACTGGGCCTCAGGCCTTCACTGGTCACGCCAACAACGATGCAAAAGTGCCATGGCTGACCAGTGCCGTGGCCATGCGCCTCTTCCACGGCGGTCTCCGCAAAGCCCTGCCACTCGCGACGGATCACCCCACCAACACACCTACAGAAAGGAAAACACTATGAACGAATCACCGCCTGCCAGCCCTGGTCAAGCACTTGGCCGGTTCGTCGATCGTCGAATCACTGAGCTCCAGCGGGCCTACCTCGATCCCACGCGCTCTGATGGTCGGGCGCACCTGGCGCAGCTGCGGCACGCCGGTCCAGAGGCCGGCGGATCCCCCGATACCTGGCTGATCGAATTCGAAGGCTTCCCCGAAGCGCTGATAGGTAGGGGCGACGCTCCATCGCAGGCCGAGCGATCCGCCCACCTCGCCTTCATGCTCTTCGCTGTTCATCAACAGGCAAAACCAGATCCCATGCACCGTCCAGGCACGCAATTTGGTCTTGGTCGGGCGGTGGCCCTTCTGCAACGACAGGCGGCCAACTCTGACCCCCTTGGCAAGTTGCCCACCCGTTTTGCCGCTCTCGGCACCGCCAGTGATTTCCATGAGATCAGCCACTATGCCCGGCAACTCATCACCCAGCTGCGAGCAGTGTCCCTACCACTGGACTACGGCACACTCGCAAAACAGCTCTACTGCCTCCAAGTTCCTTCACTGGCCGATGGTGTTCGCCTGGCCTGGGGGAGAGACTTCGCTCAAGCACCCACAGCAACGACCGACCCATCCAACCCTTCCACTCAGAAAGAAGCCTGACATGCCCAACCAACTCTTCGTCGAATTCCACATCATCCAGACCGTGCCGCCGAGCAATATCAACCGCGACGACACCGGTTCACCCAAGACGGCCATGTTTGGGGGTGTGCGTCGCGCTCGTGTATCCAGCCAGGCTTGGAAGCGGGCCACACGCGCGCGCTTCTCCGACCTGCTCAGCGAAGATGATCTCGGCACCCGGACAAAACTGCTTGTTGATTTCGTGTCCGGCCAGATCAAACGACAGTCTCCGGAGTTGGCTGATGATGCCGTGTCTATGGCCCATGCCGTACTGTCGGCTGCCGGCCTGAAACTGACCGCTGACAAGAATGGGCAGTACACCACAGGGGCTTTGTTTTATGTCAGCCACGATCAGGCCGCCAAGCTCGCCAGCCTCGCAATCGCTGCGAAGATCGACGGCGCCTCAGTCGACAAGGCGCAAGCCAAAGCCGCTCTCAAGATCAAAAAAGGGTCGTCTGGCAACGCCATAGATATCGCCCTCTTCGGTCGCATGGTCGCCGACGCTCCGGATCTGAACGCCGATGCCTCCTGCCAAGTGGCACACGCCATCGGCGTGCACAAGACTGACCCCGAGTTTGACTACTTCACGGCCATGGATGACCTCTCACCGGCAGACACCGCCGGAGCCGGCATGATCGGCACGATCGAGTTCAATTCGTCGACGCTCTACCGCTACGCCACGATCAACCTGCCACTACTGAGCGAGAATCTCAACGATTCGGTCAACGCCACCGCCCGCGCTGTGCGAGCCTTCGCTGACGCATTCGTCACCTCCATGCCTACCGGAAAGCAGAACACCTTCGCCAACCGAACCCTGCCAGCAGCCGTGCTGGTGCAATTGCGTCAGACCCAGCCGGTCAGCCTGGTCAACGCGTTCGAGAAGCCCATCGACCCGCGGGGGAGTAGTGGACGGGTCGAATTGGCCTGCCAGGCCTTGATCGCTCAAGAGGCGACCATTGACAGCGCCTTCGGCGTTGCACCCTCACGCTCGCTGGTCGTCATCGGTTCGCCAGAGGCGGGGGCGTTGACGGAACTGGGCGAGTCGGTCTCCCTCGCTCAACTGGAGGAGGCCCTGGTTGAGGAGATTTACGCCTGGAGTGAGTCATGAGCACTGTCCTGCTAAAGCTAGCGGGCCCGTTGCAGTCGTGGGGCGCCGATAGCCGGTTCCCCAGGCGTACCACTCGTCATGAGCCAACCAAGAGTGGCGTG
>JAITVZ010000041.1 GCA_031285505.1 Propionibacteriaceae bacterium | reverse complement strand
TCAGATAGTTTGAGCACGTAGCCCATCGGGGTACAGACTTGCCTGTCGTCAGCGAAGGCAAGAATGATATGGCTGCTCAATGGCAAGTCACGAACAGGCTGAGGATCGCGCATGGGAGGACGTCGAAGAAGAATAGAGGCCGAATCCTGGATCAGGTGATGCCACGGACCGGGTTGACTCGTTCACCGGACAGGAAACCATTAAAGGGACCTGTCCAACCAGACCCCGCCCAGCAGATCGACAAGCGTCGCCTGCGGGCAAGAAGGTTCAGTGATGAGGCCCGCCGCGTCCTGGAGCGGTTTCCGATAACGGGTCTGAGGGCGGATTCAACCACACGCTGGCCACCTGGCTCAAAAATCGAGCCCGCCGACTCACTACTCCTCAACATGAGACCTTCGAAGCATCAATCAACCAGTTTATAACCCAACAATGAACGCAAGCCCCGCACTCAAACAAAGCGAGGCACCGCCAACCACGCGCACACTCATAACTGAGGCACTTCGAAGATTCCGATCTCCAGTCGATCATGCCCTCAGGGCTCTTTAGAAGATAGTCAGCTGCTGGGGTGCTTCATCTGGCGCATCCTCATGCCCGTTGCTGTAGCGGATGGTTGTGGCCCACTGATGGTCGGTGATGGTGATGATCCTGACCTCACCTCCCTCTGGCAGCTGCCGCTTGATACTGCTGATCGTTGGCATGATTGAATGGACTGATGGCGAGAATCGGGCGTAAACCGACAGTTGGGCCATCTGATAGCCCTCATCCAAGAGCAAATGCCGGAACTCACTGGCAGCGCGCCGTTGTGCCTTGCTCTTCACAGGCAAATCAAACATGACTAAGGACCACACAGCCTCATCCGATCCGCTCATGCCGCCTCGTGCTCATCGGCAACCGATCGCGGCCCGGCCCAGGCAGGCACCGCCAAGTGATCACCGTGCCCTTCGGCATAGCGTCCGAATGCCTGGGCCAAATCAGTCAGACAGGTAGCGACGCTCGAGCCATTCGGCTGAAAGACCTGGGTTGAGGCGGCGACCAGGCGATGCTTGACCGTCGGATGTGCCAGACTCATCTCCGGTGGCGTGGCTGCGACGACATAATCAATCGCCGGCCTAAAGGGCTCAATCAAGTCATCAACCAGGTTGAAAGCATTGCCGCGACCGCGATGAAAGACACCCAGGCTGGCCGCCAAACCGGCAGACATGACGGCGCGGACTCCGGCGCCGCGCAGCACCGCATAACCATAATCAAGCATTGAATTGCGGTTATCGTCAGTTTGCGGTTGCCTAGAAAACTTGCTTTGGAAGAGTCGTCGCCAGTAATAACCAGCAGCAGTGCCTTCGACATTTTGCGGATCGCCCGAGCGAACCAACTTAACCATGGCAGCCAGATGCTCGGCGTCGCGGTGCCCAAGAATCTTGAGGTTGGCGGCTTGGCCGGCCACTTTCGCCCTGATGATCTGGCCCCAGGCGTTTTTCCTGCGAGGAATTGTCATGTCGTATTGAGCCCGGTGGCGAGCTCCGACTCGACCATGATCGATCCAGGCAGTCATGGCTGCTGCCGGAACACCGCGCCAATCACAGATCAAAGTGATGATGTCAAAGGCCGCCAACTCATGCAATAGTGCCGGGGCCGTCGCTGTCTGAAGCCCCAACAGCACCGTGCCAACGTCGGCCAGCGGCACCGCCTTCTCGTTTTCATCCTCAAAGCGCGCAATCAGTTGACCGCGTTGATAGCGCAGCAAACCCTTGAATGTTGTGAAATCCAACACCCGCCAGTTGTCCATGTTTACTCCAGAGTGATTCCTTCCCCGCCCCCATCGTCGATGCTTTCCAAACTCCAACTAACCGGCAAATGCGCAGTCGAAGAAAGACGCACATGCCCCAGGATGTCTCGTCGAATGATCCGGGGATGGTACTGGCCAAACAATACGTTGATGGCTGGAACGAAGCCATTACCTTCGCAAAGAATCGCCTTGGTTGATTTTGGGACCGCCACCAAGGCCGATGCACTCGTTGTGAGATCCTCCGCTTCCGCACCCTCGCCAGAAAGCTGTCTCGGCCTCAAATGTAGCTTTGTCGGGGCCTTCAGGCTTTGCACCACCCACCGTTTCGTTTCTGGGAACTGCCCCAAGAAGACACCGATAGCATCGGTCTTACCCCCGGGAATTGACAATTCAAGCTCGTCGCCAGGCACCAGCCAATCGATGTACTCAGCGTCACCCGCGGCGACAGCCCGTCTCAGGGCAGAATCGGCGGTACGCCAGCTGATCGCCTGTGGAGGCAGGTCGATGTGGAAGACGTCCTCGCTGCGCCCACCAAACTCGATCAGGTCGCTGGCATAAACGCGCAACTGGCCGTAAAACAGGCTGGTCTTGCCCGATGACAGGCGCTTGACACAGCGGTAGATCCGGGCGTGGTGGAAGCTGGAGCCCAACTCGACATAGCCACCGCGCACCGCCAGACAGCCGGAGCCGGTTTTGAAGAAACCTAACTTGTCGGCTCCGGTGAACCAATCCTGATGGATGCGCACCCGTCGACTCGGATCGGACGGCAGCCCCTCCCGGGGATCGAAATCAGGCTGGCGAGTCAAAGCAACCCACTGGGCCGGAGTGGCTGAGCGGTCAATCAACTCCGTCGACATGGCCTGCGACACCGCCACTTGAGCCAGTTTGTTGACGGTGTCCTCATGCGCCCGAGAGCTGCCAACCCGCAATCGGAGGAGTTCAAACACCGGCACTTGATCCCGATCAAGGGCTGCTTGGATCAGGTCAGCCAGGAGGACCATTTGCTGGCGCCAGCAGTCAAACAAATCTGGGTTAGCCCCCTTATAATCTTTCCAATCAATCGCCAGGCGGCCGTCAAGCTGATTGACGCGGTGCAGGTTGTCTCGAATGGCCAGCACCTGGGCTAAGTCCCAATCCCGCATACCCTGATCCCGCGCCGTCTGCTTGGCATCTGCCCATTCATTGGCGCGCAACACCTGATTCTGGGTGGCCAGCGATTGGGCGGCGCCTTGGCGGATCATGGCTATCGTGGCAGCGTCGACGGCGTGATGGCGCCGATCAAGACGATTCTTGCCAGGATGCCCACCAATCAGCAGTAAGCGCTTGTCGATACCGGCCGCCCGGCGTGACTCAGATGTCACCCATCCGCGGAACACACCAACACGGGTGTCGCCTTGCGTCGAGCCCTGACGGTGCAGCTGTTTGTAATGAGCGTCAATCCGGTGACGCAGCTCGTTGGCCATCCAGCCGACCGACTCAATCGATCGGTTGTCGATCGGATCATCAGCCTCCGTGCGCCGCAGACGGTCCTTGACGTCGCGTTTGAAGCGTGATTGGTAACGGCGGTCTCTGGATTCCAGTCCGAAGAATTGGAAACCGTCAACACGGGCCAGCGCGTCAAGTAATGAGGCTTGAGGCCGCTTACCGGATCTGACCCAAACCGCGAAGGCATCCTTGCCCTTGGAGTGATTACATTCTCTGCAAACTGCTGCCAGGTTGACTTGAGTGTTCGTCGCCCCAGCACCCGCGCGGGGAACGATGTGGTCCATCTCAAGAGTCTCCCAACGCAGGGTCGCTCCGCAATACAGGCAGGCCGACCCTTGGCGGGTCAGGGCACGCCAGCGATCAATGTCGGAGCGCCGCTGGCCGATAGCCAATCCGTTGACTGGCGATTCGGGATTCTCGACGAACGAATCGTCACCACCTTGGCGGACCGCGTCACCTTGGCTATTCAGGTATTGTGCGATCTCACCTCGAAGCTCCTGATTGGCCTGGTAGCGCTGCTGATTCTCGCGATCGATCTTCCCGGCTTGTTTCTCACTGATCAGCCCATTCCGGGTGTGCTCAATATTGACAGATTGAGGCAAGCCCCACTGACGCTCGCAGGCAGCCAAGTAGCGATTGACAATCTTCAATACCCGGTCCACGGCTGGATTACCAACCGGCTCGCCAATCGGTGAAGCTGACGGTTGCCAGTCGTCAGGCACACCAAAAACGGCCTTGCGGGCGGCATGCAGGTCATCGCCACTCGACAGCATCCTCTGGGTCAGCCGCCGCAGCGTCCGAACCGAGTAAGCCGCTCGGCCTTCAGGCAACTTCAGTTTATCCTCCAGATTACCCAACACCGTTTCGTCCAGCTAGGCTAGCCAGTCGTTGGCTTGCTGCAGCAGGCCCGACTCGGCACCTGACCCTGAACCATTGCCAATCGCCTCAATCAGCGCCTCGCGCGCCGGCTCACCACTCTCCCGCCATTTGGCCACCAGTTCTTTAATGCCCGAACCCGTGATTCGATCAGCCGTGACATTTACCGGTGGGTGGGCGCTTGGACGATCACCCTCATCAGTCTCCTTAGCCATTCCTCTTAATTGGGATCGCTCCAGGCCCAATTGCGCGGCCACGTCCGCCCAACTGACATCATCGATCCGCCGGCCCTTGGCATCACGCGGATCCCAGAGGAAATCCGTCAACAAGCGACGCTGATCGACAGATAATGGATCGTTAGTGCTTGCCAAACGGATATTGGCCAAAATGGTGACGATCCGGTACCGCTGGAAAGCCAGGCTAGCCTTTTCGGCTCGCGGTAAGTGGTCGAACGGGTCCGATCCCACCCGCGACTTTGCCGAGCCTTTCGGCGAGCGGGCTTGGAAAACAGCGTTGGCAACAGTCTTAAAATCGGGCTCGCCTAGCCCCTGCACCGACCATATCCGACGTAGTTCACGGGCATTATCCGACTGATGGATCTTAGATTCGAACAGGCCGATGCGACGCCGATTGTCGTGAGGACTGATTCTTTCCGTGCCGCGCACTTTTCGAGACACATCAAAGTAGTCGACGATGGTGATTTCTCCGGTACGTTGATTAATGGATTGAAGCTCCTGGTGGTCGATGTCAAGAGAACGAGCCAGCGACACCAGTTCGGCCGGAGCCAGGGGAACGATGTCGGCCGCATCAAGGCCAAGGCGGGGCGCGACCGCCTCAGCCATGGTCACGAAGAATCTCGAGGGCTGATCAACTTGCAACACCGAAGCGACAGACATGTACGGATTGCGCCAACCACGGTGCCGGGCCATGTGGCAAACAGCCACAGACATCAGTTGCAGAAGACGCTCTTGGTCAGCAACTGGCGCCGTCAGCAATTCAGCACGAGCGCGCCAGGGAAACCATGGGTCGGGCTGCGTTTCGAGGTCGATCAGCGGCCAACCGAGGCGCTCGATTACATTGTCGAGGTTGGCCAGGCGGCGACGACGCTGGCGGTAGAGGCGCCGCATCCGCCTTGCCGCGCCGGATTCCGCCCGCCGAGTGCCCTTGGTCTTATTGGCTGACGGATCAATGCCCCCATCATGGATGATCGTCTCCATGTTCAGCAGGCGTTGCGGCGCCCCTGCCTCATCGACTGAGATGGCCGCTAACCCGACCGAATTCAAACCCACATCAATGCCCACTCGGTAAGCAGCGGACTGTGCCTGTCCATTCATGATTTCAGGGTAACTGATGAGGGTGACAAAAGGCCCGATTTGCCCCGTGTCATGGGAAAATGAATGCCGGGCGGTGGTTCCACGCATTTCCTCGTGGCCGCCCGGCGGAGCATTCAACCCGGCAAACATGGCCGGGCTTACTGAGAATCAGTTCATGACAACTATCACATGGGTTATCGGGTTCGACCAAATCGACCGTTGTCGTTGGAGCGGCTGATCGGCCCAGACATCGCGATGAGTCTTTCGCCGAAAGAAGCTACCGCCGGCCGATTGGCGAATTCCGCACCCTCGTCTGCACCGATAGCGTTTTCCACGCAGATTGACCCAAGCCGCTTCGACGCATCGGCTTCCGCTCCCCCAGTGACAACTCCCCAAGCCAACAGATATTGTTACCAGCATCGGCGCACGTCCCCTGCCACCCCCACAGAGAGTCGACACCATGGCCCAATATCTGTCAGCCACCCTGCTGTTGTTCCTGGTCATCGACCCTTTGGGCAACATCCCCTTGTTTCTGACCGCCACCAAACAGTTGCCCAACAACCGCCGGCAACGGGTGATCGCCCGGGAATTGCTGATCGCCCTGGTCATCATGGTGTTGTTCTTCTTCATCGGCGGTTGGTTCCTCGACGCTCTCCACATCACCCAGCCGGCGATGGCGGTTGGCGGTGGCATGATCCTGATGTTGATCGCCATCAAAATGGTCTTCCCGGGCCAGGATTCCACACTGGGGCAGGACCCGACCGACGAGCCGTTCATCGTGCCGATGGCCGTGCCCTACATGGCCGGACCGTCGGTGCTGGCCACCGAGGTGATCCTGGTCCACCAGACACCAGATCATTGGCTGATCCTCTTGGCCGCTCTGATTTCCGCCTGGCTGGTCGGCTCGGTCATTCTCTATTGTTCCGGCCTCCTGCAGCGCCTGCTCGGCGACAAGGCTGTCACCGCCATTGAACGACTGATGGGCATGATTCTGGTGCTGATCAGCGCCCAGATGCTGCTCGGCGGCATCAAGGAATTCTTTGCGCTGTGACGTGACAGGACCGGGTCGATGGAGTCAGTGCACGCGGCGCAGGCCTTTTGACCTGTGGATATTGGCGGGCCACCGTTCTGCAACAAGGCGACGGCATCCACTTCCTGGAGCTCTATTGCAAGAACGATCAATCACGCGAAGACCAGAAATGCATCAAATCCTTCCTCAACGGGTCGGATGAAAGCTGAGCCGGCTCGCGGGTGAGGTAGCGAGATCACTCTCGTTCCCGGACATGACAATAGACCAGCACTGTCTGGGGCAGGGATCAGAGCGGCACCATCTCACCTTGACGGGACCGAATATCCTCCATGGACACAGCACCCGCCGGCGCACCAATGGCTATGGCCGCCGGACTGACACCACCCGCACAAGTCCCTCGGTGCCGACATAGTCGTTCGGATTGGTCGTGAACAGCGAAATCCCACGGCTGGCGGCGGTCGCGGCGATCATCAGATCAGCCACGCGACGTCGGGGTGTGCGACCGACCGCCTGCACAGCCGCACTGATCTGCCCATATATTCGAGCAGCTGACGCATCGAAGGCTAGCGGGTCGAACTCGGCTTCCGCCAGGCGCAGTATCTCGAGTCGGCGTCCTCTCTCGGCGATGGCCTCCGGACTGCCGCCAAGCACCATGTGGACTCCGGCGCTTAGTTCTGCCAGAGTCACAGCACTGATGCTGAGTTCCTCAGGTAGTTCCAGCGGATCAATTCGCGCACGCAGGATGAGTATGTTGGTGTCAACCAACCCTCGTGTCGGCGACTCAGACGTCAGACCTTCAGCGAGCATATGGGTCATCCACATCATCAGAGATCATCTCTAGGTCACGCCTGAAGCGATCAAGGTCGATCACTGGGGCTCCGGCAGACAGCGCCGCAAATGATCGCCGCGACACAAACTGCTGGTGTTGACGAAGCGGGATCAGCTCCCCAATGGGCCGTCCGTCACGGGTGACAACAAACTCCGTGCCAGCCTCGACACCATCCATGATCTCCTTGGACCTTAGACGCAGATCACGCTGACTGATGGCCGTTATTGTTGACATGCAGGCACTGTAGCACGCTGTGCCACAGTGCTGACAGCCTGGCCTCAGGCTCCCCTGTCAAGTGGAGAAATCAGCCGTCGAGACTCCGCTCCTTCATGTCCACGGCTCCAGACGCGGCTAGGCCAGATCGGCGGGAGGATCGGTGAGAAACTCCTCCAGATTGACGTGGGTGACGCCGTCTCGATTATGGGTCAGGGGGTCGATCGAGATGAAGACAGGGTTCTCGAACGCCGAGGGAACCTTGACAACCTCACAGTTGCCGCAGAGCGACCGCAGCACCGCCAGATAGGACTCGCGAAGCAGGCACCCCTGCCCGTCTCGAGTTCTGTCGATTCTTTCGCCATGACGAAAGAATCGTCTGATTCTGTTGATTCGTCCATCATGGTCGGACGCGAACTGCCAACGACCAAACGCTACAAAGGAGCGAGTAGCACACGTCTCACCCCCGAGGAACCACAAAGCCTTTCTCGTCCATCACGGCTTTTTCTTGGGCTTTGAACAGACCGAAGCGCGGCAGATACTTGTCCCAATCGATCAGGTGTGAATTCAGCTCGGGGCCATCGATGCAGGCATGCTTGCGGACCATCTTGCCGTCTTCGATGTAAGGCACCATGCAGGCGCCACACATACCCGTGGCATCGACCATGATCGAGTTGAGGCTGGCCTCCGTCTCGACGCCATAACCCTTGGTCAGGTCGGAGACACCGCGCATCATCATCGGTGGGCCGATAGTGACCACCTTGGCGATTGGCGCCTTGGCTTCGAGCAGGCCCTTCAGCGGGAAGGTGACAAAGCCCTTGATGCCGAACGAGCCATCATCAGTGGTGTAGATGATGTCGAGCAAATCGCCATATTGAGCCTTGAGCCGACCGACGTAATCGTCTTCGCCGGTCCAGAACATCAGATCCTGGCGGCGGAAACCGGCGATCAGCGTGACGTGGTTGCCAATGGCCAAATGCGCCCGCATGATCGGGTAAACCGGCGGCAAGCCCAGCCCACCAGCGGTGAACACGACCGTTTGACCAGCGGGCACCGGCACGACATGCGACGGTCGGCCCAACGGCCCGGCGATACCGGC
Source organism: Propionibacteriaceae bacterium (assembly GCA_031285505.1). Taxonomy (GTDB): domain Bacteria; phylum Actinomycetota; class Actinomycetes; order Propionibacteriales; family Propionibacteriaceae; genus WQYJ01. The sequence continues at coordinate 9,649 of JAITVZ010000041.1, read as the reverse complement.
GAAACGCTCCCCCACCGCCATCTGGTTGATGCGGATCGAAGTGGCGCCCATCGCCTGGACCACCAAAGTGATGGTGCCAGCCTGGGCGTCCCAATTAGCCAGGGTCAAAGGGATCAGCTCGCCCTTGGCCCAGGGATCGACCCGGACGAACTGCCCGGCCTGAGCCGAGGCGGCGATGACCGGGGCTTTGACGATGAACTCGACGATGCCGACGCTCAACTCGCGCTTGGCGACGATCACCGGCGCAGTCTGCGCCTCTTCGGTGAAGGCCAGCGCCCGGGCGACGGCCTGGGCCAGGCCGATCGGCGCCAAAGCCGCCGACTGGGCTGCCGAACCCGCCTGATCGCCAGGCTCCGGCGCCGCCAAGCCGGCGGCAGCTGCCATGATCTGATGTGCAGCTGATTGGCCATCGCCAGCTGCCCGAATGGCGGTTGATCCACCACGAGCGGCATCACCGCCGGTGTAGATGCCGTTGAGCGATGTCTCCTGGGAGCCATCACGCAGCACGATCGTGCCTCGACGCGACACCTCCAAGCGGGGCTCCGACTCACGGATGATCGGGTTGGCGGTGTTGCCCAGGGCCATGATCACCAGGTCGGCGGCAATGGTCTCGGTCTGGCCGGTGGCCATCGGCCGGCGACGCCCCGAGGCGTCCGGCTCACCCAACTCCATGACATCGACGACTGCCTGCGCGACGAAATGCTTGTCACCGCCGATGAATTCGACCGGAGAGCGCAGGGGCATCAAGGCGATGCCCTCCTCTAGGGCATGCTCCAGCTCCTCGACCCGAGCCGGCATTTCCGCCTGGGTGCGCCGGTAGACGATGGTGACATCGCCGCCCAGGCGCCGCGCCGTGCGGGCGGCGTCCATGGCGGTGTTGCCGCCACCGATGATCAAGACCGTCTTGCCCTTGACTTCAGGCAACGGTGTGTCGAAGCCATCGAGGTTGGCATGCATCAGATTGACGCGAGTCAGGAACTCGTTGGCACTCATCACATTGAGCAACTCCTCGCCCGGCACACCGAGGAACATCGGCAGACCAGCCCCTGAGCCGACGAAGATGTCAGCGAAACCGGCATCCTTGAGCTGCTGCAACGTCGCTGTCTTGCCGACGACGAAGTTGGTGACGAAGCGACCCCCAAGAGCCTTGATCTTGTCGACGACGTCATCGATCAAGTTGTTCGGCAGGCGGAATTCGGGGATGCCGAAGCGCAGCACCCCGCCCAGTTCATGGAAGGCCTCAAAGACCGTCACCGGGAAGCCGGCTCTGGCCAGCAGGTAGGCGTTGATCAGGCCCGACGGGCCCGAACCGACGATCGCCACCGGCGCCTTGTCAGCGCTGGCCCAGGGGTCAACGCCGCCCTGCAACCGCTCCAGCGCCCGGCCGGGGTGGGCCAGTTTGTCCCATTCGGGCAAGAACCACTCGACCTGACCAATCGACATCGGGTGCTTGTGGATGCACACACCCTGGCACTGCAACTCTTGCGGGCAGACCCGGCCGGTGACATCAGGCAGCGGGTTGCAATCCTCAAGCATGGCCAAGGCCTCGTCGAAGCGGCCCTCACCGATCAAGCGGAACATCGTCGGGATGTGGATCTGCACCGGGCAGCCACCAGCGCGCGACGGAGCGCCATCCTTGTCGTGGACCAATTTGCCGATCTCGCAAGGCTTCTCGGCGCACTGCTTGTCACGCAGGGCCTCCAGCCAGACGAACAGCTCGATCTCGCGCAGCGAGTAACCCTGCGACATGTAACCGAGATAACCCTGGTTGACCAGCTCAAAGTCCTCGCTGCGATCCTCGGGTGTGCGGATGAATGGCCCCATGCCGTTTTGAGCCGGCCACGAGGCCGCCAACCCCTTGAACATCGGGTACCGGCCGCCCAGGTGGGCATCGACGGCGTTCAGCCAGAGGCGCTGGCGCCCCACTGGCAACTGCCAGATGAAACGCATCAGCACGGTGGCGGGATCGCCGCCCGCCAAGAGCGTCGACCAGAGCTGCTCGGTGAAGGCGGTGTCCAACTGATGGCCCGCCTCAAACTGAGCGGCCACGCCCGCCAGCCCTTGGCTGATGATGACATCACGGAAAGCCGCCGGATTGGCGGACAGTGACGCGGCCAAGAGGCTCAGCTCTGCGGTCAGGTCGGCAGCCCCGCTGCTGGCGGCGACCGGCTGGGTGTCGGTGACTGTCATTGGATGATCTCCGCATCGCAGGTGTTCTTGACCCGGTCGATGACCGCTTGCAGGGCTGGCGTGACGCTCAGGCCATCGAGGGCCCCCGGCTTCATTCGCGAGACGTTCTTGGCCTGCCCGTCAACCAGGATGGTGGTCGATTCGAAGATGTCCGGCAGCTCCTGATAGCAGGTGGCACAATCGGTGCACTTCGACTCGTCTTGGGGCGACAACCAGATCGGCGCGCCGGCGGGCTTGGGGCCGAGGCCGGTGGCACTAACCGGCGCACTGTCATCGGCTGCCGCTGGCGAGGCTGCTGTGGCGGCCGGCGCCGGAACCGCCGACTCGGCCGGCGGGGCCATGCCAACCCCGACGCCGAAGCTGGGCAGCGGCCCGGCTTGCCCGGTGGTGGCCAATTGCGCCAGGGCATGGGCGATGTCATCGATGCCCTGCTGGCGATCGGCTTGAGCCTTTGCCAACTCGGCTTGCAGATCAGCCAGGGCAGCGGCAGCCGTCGAGGCCTTCAGCGCTGCGTCACGGCCCGACAGGAAGCGGAGCAACTGCCAATTGGCCTGGCGATCCTCCACCAGCGAGACCATTGCCGCCGACACCGCCATCCGAGCCAACTTGCCGCCGGCCCCCGTGACCGTGATGAAAGGCGTGCGCCCCGCCCGAGCAGCCGCGTCGAGCTCGACGAACTCGGCCACCGGCGTCGGAGTGGCGGCATCATCGGCCAGCTTGCGGAAGTGCTTTGCGAAGCGGACCTCCCCATAAGCGAACTCGGCCGGTGTCAAAGGCATGGTCATGATGGCCGTCTTGCCGTCGTCGCCGATGTACTTCAGGTTGAGGGTGGCCCAAGGCTTGTCCAGCTCCGGGTTGCCCTCCAAGGACAAGCGCTGCGGCAGCGTCGGACCGGCGCTGGGATCATGGACGAATAGCGGCGCCATCCGCGAGCGCACCGCCAGGGTGGCCCGGGCATTGGCTTGATCGTCGGCGAAGCCTTGCTCGAAGTCGCAGGGAGTGTAGGCCTGCATCAAGGCGGTGCCCTGGTGGAAGGCCAGCATCTTGGCGGTGGCCGCCAAGAAGTGCGAATGGAGCGCGGTCGACACCGAAGCGACGAAGGCATTGGGGTGCATGGCGATCAGCAATGGCAGCTCTTTGCGGCGCTCCCACTTGCCATGATCGACCCGGCCATAACGGGCCAAATCGGCGTTCTGACCGGTGAAAGAGGCAGTTGAGGCCTGGCCACCGGTGTTGGAGTAGCCACCAGTGTCGAGCACCAGCATCTTCAACGGCGCCTGGCTGGCGACCACCCGCGACATGGCGGCGAAACCGATGTCATAAGCGGCGCCATCACCGGAGATCGTCCAGAAGAAGGGCAACCCGGCTTGCTCCTCAACGGTCAGATCATGCCAGGAGAGCATCGACCAGGTCTTGGCTGCCTCATCGAGATCGGTCGCCCCATCCAGGGCCAGCTTGGCCAGGCGCTGGGCCCGCACCTCAGGTATGTAATGCGAGACCACACCCTCGAAAACACCGACGGCGCTGGCCTGGGCATCCTGGAACAAGGAGTTCAACCAGGGCTGAACGAACGGCGTCGAGGGGAAAGTCGAAGCGTAGACGCTGGAACAACCAGTCGAGTTGACCACCACCGCCGATGCCGGGCCCCGCCCGGTCGGGCCGGCCTCCAACTGCCAGAGGGCTTGGTCCAAAGCGTCGATCAAGCCTTGCCGAACGGTCCGCTCACCAGTCGGAGCTTGGTCCTGGGAGCTGGTCAACTGGTAGATCAAAGACTCCAGCTCGGCGATCCGGGCCTGACGGCGCTGTTCACCGACGGCGGCTGACAGGGCGGTCACCAGATGGGTGGCCGTCACCTCACCGCACCCCTTGCAAGCGCCATGGCCGCCGACCAAGGAGTAGTAGTTGTCATGATCCATCAGGATGCGCTTGGCATCGCCGCCGGGCGCAGCCGCATCGGCCGTGAAACGGGCCGGGGTGTTCGGCAAGGTCGTCAAAGCGGCGTATTTGTCGATCATCGCATCAAGCAGCTCGTCAGTCTGGCCGCTGGCTTTCAGGGCCCCGGGCCCGCAAACCGCCACGCACTCCAAGCAGCCGGAGCACTTCCACGGGTCGATCACCACCGAATAGAGGGCGCCCGAGCCGGGGTTGGCCTTTTCCATCGAGTCGAAGATCGGCCGAATCCGCGACACCGGGAAATCAGCCAGAGCGGCGCCAACGGCATCACGATGCGCCGGGTTGACCTTGGGAGCCACTTCATCCAGAGCGGCCACGGCCACCGCCGTGAAATCCTTGGCCTTGCTGTCGGCCAGCAGATCGGCCCGCACTTGGTCGGACCAAGCGGGGATGAAGCCGGTCAGGAAATTATCGGCCTCATCGGGCAAATCAGCCGCCTGGACGGCGCGGCCCAACAAATCGCTGATCTCGTGGGCCTGGTTGGGGATGGCCATATCCGGGCAGGCGATGGCGCACTCCAAGCAAGCGGTGCACTTGGTGAAGTCGAACTCCGGCACCTCGCGGCGGAAGATGCCTTTGTTCTTGGCGGCACCCGAACCAGCCGGCAAGAAGGCACCAGTGCCGGGCATGACCGGCGAATCGCCCGACCAACCCTCGCGGAAGGGGCGGCCGAGGATGTCGTCGAAGTATTCCGGGTCGAACAGGCCCGACGGGGCCTGACCGGTCGAACGAGCCAACAAACCGGTCATGGCGGCCTGCTTGCTGGCCGCCTGCGTCTCAACGGCGGCGAAATCTGGCTGGGTGTAATCGACGATCTGGCCGGCATCCATGCCATCGGCGATCACCGCCATATTGGCGTCGATCACCGCCTGCCCTTTGGAGCCGAACTTCTTGATGATTTCCTTCTCCACCAGCGGACGGACCGCCGCCCGATCGGCGCCTTTGGAGATGCGATCGACATGGGCGATCATCGCACCGATGAAGGCGATGCCCATCATCCGGGTTTGCAGATTGGCGCTGGGGGCGTGCTTGCGCGCCACCGCGAAGGCATCGATCACCAGGAAGTGGATCTGCTGATCGCGAATCAACTTCCGGGCGTAAGGCGGCAGCCCGGCCCAAACCTCAAGCGGGGTCTGATCGGACTGGAGGATGAAGGTGCCGCCCTTGACCAGACCACGCAGCGGGCGGTCATGCTCGAAGACCTTGTGATCTGGTGAGACCACCACCTCGACGTCTTCCAGAGTGGCGTTGGTGAACAAGACCGGCTCAGGCGACAAGGTGATGTAGAAGTTGGTGGCCGCTCCCGACTTCTCGGAGCCATACTTCGGCGACGACTTCGAATGGAGATTGAGCATCGACGACAGCATGTCGGTCAGCAGCTTGCCGGTGGCGACCGTGCCATAACCACCGACCGAGTGGAAGCGGATGCGCATGGCATCGGCCGGCAGCAGGCCCTCCGGATTGGCCTTGGTCTCGAGGGCCATCGACTCAGTCTCGGGATAAGCCTGACGCATCCGATCCTGGATGGCGGCCAGGGTCGGGCTGACAGGATTCTTGACGAAGAACTGTGAGCCGACATAGACCAGCGGTGCGCCTTGGCCATCGATCATGTTTTGGACGACGGCGATCAGATCGCGCGGTTGGACATCGTGGGAACCCAGACCGAAGATGGCGGTTGTCAGGCGGACGTCGTCGCTGGAGACGCCGGCTTGGAACAGGGATTCGCGCACGGCCTGGGTCAGCTGGGTGTTCTCCGAGCGCTCCAGAATGGTGACCTGCTTGGCGTCACCGAGGGCGGCGACCAACTCGGCCTGCGGGAAGGGTGCCATCTGCTTGACCGAGACGACCGCCAACTTGACCCCTTGGCCGGCGAAGTAGTCGAGCAGGGCCCGGGCGTCATCGGTGATCGAGCCCAGACCGACCAGGACATAATCAGCGTCGGCGGCGCCGTAGCGCTGGACTGGCTGATAGGACCGCCCGGTCAAGTCGGCGTATTCCGCCATCGCTTGGGCGATCATGCCGGGAACGGCCGCCCGGAAATGGGTGCGATGATCGGCGGCGCCGGCTTGGAAATCCGGCTGATTCTGCACCCCGCCGGTCAAACCGGGGTTGTTCGGATCGACGATGGCAGGCACCAGTTGGCGCGTGCCTTTGGCCCAAGCGCCCTTCCAGGCCCTTGTCCAAGCACCGCGCAAACGGGCCGGCAGCAATTTGGCCAAGTCTGGCGCGATCGCACTGGCGGAGTCGTCGGTCTCGATCGCCGTCGCCTGATCGGTCAGGGCCACCCGCAGGTTAGCCAGATCAGTCGGATCGATATCGCCAGCATGATCATTCAACCAGCCCGTCAGATAAACCACCCGGCCCTTGGCGCCGAACAGCAGCTCTTGGGCGAGCGTCGGGCAGGGAATACGGCCTGCCGGATCGCCGAGATACTCCTTGAGCAGGGCTGGTTCTGGCAGCAGCACCTCGCTCATGACGTGAGAAGTGGCGAAACCATCCATGGCGTTGGCCACTGGCACCAGTGACAACGACGACACCCGGAAGGCGATTGCCGCCAGATCGGCGGCCTCCTGCGGGTTCGAACCAAACAAAACGGTGTAACCAGCCGGGATCAAAGCGTAGATGTCGTCATGGCCGGCCATGACATTGAGTGAATGGCGAGTGACCACCCGGGCCGCCACCTGGAGCACGAAGCCTCCGATGGTCTTGCCGGTCGTGACGTAATGGGACTCCAGGCCATAGAGGATGCCCTGGGCCGATGAGGCGTTCGACACGAAATTACCGCCAGCCAGGGCCGCGCCCAAAGCGCCTGACTGGGCGGAATGCTCACCCTCAGCCTCAACGAAGAAGGGGTGGCGACCGAACACATTGATCTGACCGTCGGCCTTGCCCGCCTCGAAGATCTCAGCGATCTCAGTCGACGGGGTGATGGGATAACCGATCACCCCGCCGCAGACCTGCTTCATCACATAAGCGACCGCGCCATTGCCGTTGATGACGTCGGGAACGCCGGGATATGCAACTGATTTAGCCATGGTGTTCTGTCCACTGCCTTCCATGCTGGAGTCGTCGCGGCTTGGGCCCATCCATGAGCGTCAACTTCGCCGCGATCTACAGGTTAGCAGCCGAGGGGGACAAAACTGCGTCGTCTTCAGCAGCAGAACGACATGGCGGCGTCGGTCAACGAAAGTTGCGTCCTCGGGTGCCCGGCGACGCCGACAGCCAAGCGTCGATCGAATAAGAGGTTCCGCCAACAGGAGCTTCGGATTGGGGGTTGGTTTCAGGGGCCAATCGACGAAGCCTCTAAGTTGCCCGTATTCCCGGTTTCACTGGCGCCCATCAGGCAATCTGCGCCGACCAAACGTGCCAATCTCCGGAAAAGGACCGCGATCAGTTCAAACTGGAATTGCCTCGATTAACCAGCTGAGAATCAACATTCGCGCCGCGGCGATTTGCTATTGCCCATGATCCACTGAATAATGACAAACATGTCTACCTCTACTATTACCGTTTACCACGACGACCTGACTGGCGAGGAAATCCCAGCCGGCTCGGTTCGCGTCACCCAATTCTCCCTTGGTAACCAACAGTACGAACTGGACTTGTCCGAGTACTCCTATGGTCAGTTCCAAGAGGCGATTGCACCTTATATCCGCAATGCCCATCCGGTGGCCCGCGCCGCAGCGCGTGGTCGCAAGGCTGGAGCCAGCAATGGCCCCGCCACCAAGAAGGTGCGGGCTTGGGCGCTCAGCCAGGGCATCCCGGTGTCAGATCGCGGTCGCATTCCGCAACACATCATTGACGCTTATTTGGCCGCCAATTGATCAGCTGACTGATCAATCAGTCTTTGGACGCGCCGTGAATGGCTTGTCTGCCTCACTATCTGTGAAACAGACGATCCGTTCACGGCGCGTCGTGCGTTGTCAGGAGGCCGTACACTAGCGGTCATGAAACCCCTGCGCCTGATAATTGTTGCTTGCTTTATGATTATCGGCTTCAGTCTTCTCCCGGCCAGTTCCGCCTGGGCTGATAGCCCTGATCGGATCAATCAGCTGACGATTGACGCCACCGTCAGTTCAACAGGGGAATTGCAGGTCATTGAAGACCTTTCGTTAACTCGATCCGACCCGAATGCCAGCAGTTCGATCGCCTTAACCACCCGCGGTTACTACGATCAGGAATACCAGCGCCGCTTCATTTACGACAACCTCACTGTGACAACCATTGATGGCCGGCGGGCTGACTTCTCCACCCAGCAACTGACTGACTATTTACTGCTGACGATCAAGCCATCCGATGCCAAGGCCAATCAGCCACAGCAGTACCGATTGCAATACACCATTGCGGCAGTGGTCAGCCCTGACGATAAGGCTGCCCATGGCGATGAAATCAATTGGAATGCCATCAATGCCCATGGCGAACTGACAATTGGGCAAGCAAACATGACCCTGCATGCGCCGACGGCTGCCGAAAGCGGCCAGTGCTTCATTGGCTGGCCAGCCATCGACAAACAACCAACAACCGCCAAACCGTGCAGTCAGGCCGTATCTGGCCTGGCGAGCAGCAAGCTGGTCTTTAAGCAAGGCGAGCTACCGCCAGGATCGGGACTGACTTTGTCAGCGACCTGGCCGGAAGGCAGTTTCCACGGAGCTGAAGTCGATTTGGCGCCAATCAGTCAGAATCCCTTTGGTTTGGCTGACGGTGGAGTCTTCCCGGCCGCTGGAGCTGGTTTGTGCGTCGTCGCCTCTTGCCTCGGATTGGCCAGTTTCTATCGTCGGGCGGCGAAGGTTCAGGCTGGGGTGACACCGCTCGCCCCCCGGCAGGCCCGCTGGATGCGGATCGGCGGGGCCGCTTTGGCGGTGGTCGGCAGTGCCGTGGCGATCGGCTTGGGCCAGTGGTTGGCTGGAATGGGCATCCTCGGCATCGGCTGGTTCACCGTGCCGGCGGTGTTGTTCGGTTTAGGGCTGGTGACCCTGTCCAGCTTCTTCAAATCCCGTCGGGCTAACCGCGCCATGCCGGTTGCCGACAATCCCTTGGATGACCCGGCTATGTCGCCAGCCGAGCCAGGTGACCAGCCGCCAACGACGGCTTAACCCAGTCGGTAGCCAGGCTGATCGATTGTGCGGCGCGACGGACGGTCTGGTGGTCTCCAACGAGCTCCTGAAAGAGGCGAATTGCCCTTGAGTGACAAGCGACAGCGATCACGCCCAGGCATCCGCAGCGCTGGCCGCGAAGGTGCAATTCAGCCAAGAATGTCCTATGGTGGTACCGGATTGATAACGCTTTAGTTGTGTATTGCTGCTTTCCTAAACCGATCTTTCTGACCATCGCAGTAGCGGCTGGTCAGCACCACTTCCTCCTATTGAGGCTTGCCCATGCATTTTCACCGGCTCTGGCCTGCCCGCGTTGCCCATCGCGAGCGATCGACTTCTCGGTTGCCAGGAGCGACTGCGACGATGATCGCCTCGCGGCCCCACCGCCGCAGCTGGACTTGGCCTGTCATGAT
>JAITVZ010000162.1 GCA_031285505.1 Propionibacteriaceae bacterium | reverse complement strand
GCCGGCTCCAACAAGGCGACGGCTTGCTTCATCACCTCCGCCGATTTCAAAACGAACGGCAACTGCATTTGCCCTTGGCCGAAACGCTCCCCGACGATCCGCATCGCCGCCAACAAATCTTGATTAATGATGTCGACCGCCGTCTTTTCAGCCAACGCGGCCGCCAGGGTGTCCGCCAAACCATTGGCCCGACCGCCGATGATGTGGCGTCGCAATCGTTGATCGATTGGCAGTTCGTCGGCACTGCTGTCAACCGGACTGGTGATCTCCCTGTCAAACAAGGCCAAATAGTCCTCTAGAGCCGAGTCGGGGCCATCATCGAGCACCAGCTGACGAGCCAAGGCGACCTGATCAGGCGGCAACTGATCCAGCGGGCGAATTTTCGACGGATGGACAATGGCGCAATCCAGGCCTGCCGCCCGGCATTCCGCCAAGAAAACCGAGTTGAGCACCAACCGAGCTGCCGGTTTCAAGCCGAACGAGACATTGGAGATACCCAAGATGGTGTGGACTCGTGGGTAGCGACTTTTCAAGGTGGTGATGGCGTCGATGGTCGACCGCCCGTCATGGCGGGTGTCAGCCTGACCGGTGGCGATCGGGAAAGTCAAGCAGTCAATCAGAATGTCAGCCTGATCCATGCCATAACGCCCGGTTAATTGTTCAATCAGGCGCCCCGCCACCTCCAGCTTGCGGTCCACCGTACGCGCTTGCCCGGCTTCGTCGATGCACAGTGCCACCACCGCCGCGCCGTGACGGCGCGCCTGGTGCATCATCGCAGCGAATTTCGACCCTGGCCCATCGCCGGATTCAAAGTGGACTGAATTGATGATTGATCGGCCCGGAGCCAGCTCCAATCCAACGGCGATCACCGCGGGATCCGAGGAATCAATCTGCAAGGGGATATCGACCTCACCGCGCAGGCGCTTGATCAACGTCGTCATGTCGGCGACGGCGTCGCGACCGACATAATCGACGCAGACATCAAGCACATGGGCGCCTTCATCGACCTGGGCGTGGGCGATGGCTACACACTTGTCCAATTCATCTGCGAGCAAGGCCTCGCGAAAGGCCTTCGACCCAGCGACATTGGCTCGCTCGCCAACTGACAGGTAGGACAATTCCTGCGTCAAATCGGTGGCGCTGTAGAGCGACGACACCCAACCGCGATCCATCTGCTCCTCTGAGCCTGCCTCACTCGAGCGCTCTCCCACCGATTCAGACCAAGCAGCATCCGTCAAACGGGCCACCAGGGCTTCGATGTGTTCCGGCGTGGTGCCGCAACAACCGCCTAACACCGCCAAGCCGTCACGTTGGCGGAAGCCAACCATCGCCGCCGCGAAATCCGTTGGCGATAAAGGGTATTGCGCCCCAGTCGGGGTCAGGGTCGGCAGCCCGGCATTGGGCATGCAGGTCAACGGCAGCTTGGTCAACTGCCTCAGTCGGTGCAGATGACCGGCCAGCAAATCCGGGCCGGCGGCACAATTTAGGCCGATGGCAGCAATACCCAGTGGCGCCAGGCTAGCCACCACCGCCGTCAGATCTGATCCGACCAACAGGGCGCCAGTCAACTCGACGGTCACTGAGACGATGATCGGCATGTCAACACCAGCGGCTTGCATTGCCTGCTGAGCCCCGACCACCGCGGCACGCACACCCAACAGATCCTGAGCGGTTTCGATGAGGACGGCGTCAATGCCCCCATCAATCATTGCCTTGACCTGGCGCTCGGTCGCGCCGACCAGCTCGGCAAAGGACAGCTGATCCAGGCTGGCCAAGCGAGTGCCCGGGCCAATCGATCCCAACACCCAGCGGGGCTGATCCGCACTGGCGTGATCGTCAGCGGCCGAGCGAGCCAATCGCGCTCCAGCCAAGGCGATCGCCTCCAGTTGATCGGATAAGCCATATTCACCCAGAGCGCTGAGGTTGGCCCCAAAAGTGTTCGTGGTGATCAACTGCGCGCCGGCGGCCAAGTAGGCCTGATGGATCGACGTGATCACGTCCGGGCGGGTCACATTCAGCCACTCGTTGCAGCCATCGAGACCGTCAAAATCGTCACTGGTCAAATCAGCCGCTTGTATCATCGTGCCCATGGCACCATCGGCCACCAGGGGGCGCACTCCAAGCAACGGGCCAAGCAACGGGCGATTCGACATGGCCTCATGATACAAGTCAGCCTAGGCGACTGACCGCCAGGATCAGCCAGGTGAACCATAACCGCCAGTCATCGCGGAATTCATTGATTGGACATGCCACAATGTCCGGATGACCAAGCGAATGGACTTTGACGTCACCGGCATGACCTGTGCCTCGTGTGTGGCCCACATCGAGAAGAAACTTGCCAAAATTCCGGGTGTCACCGCCGCCGTCAACCTGGCCACTGACCGGGCTCAAGTCACCGCTCCCGATGATGTCACCCCCGCACAAATCATCGCCACCATCAAGGCGTCTGGCTACGGCGCCACGGTCCACCATGACCCCTTCTCCTTGATTCAAGCTAACCCTGCCACGCCTGCCCCAGTGGTCGCAGCGCCACAGATGCCCGACATACCCGCTTTGATGACACCGTCGCCGACGTCGCAGATGAACCACACGGCTGGTATGACCGGCATGGCGACGATGCCGCCGATGACAGGCATGGGCCAGCCATCCAACTCCGAAGCGAACACGTCGAGGGTGCTGGCCGATCCGATGGCGGCCATGCCCGGCATGGATGACACCTTGCCCGAGCCAACCAACCCGGCTGATGCCTGGCGCCGCCGGCTGATCATCTGCGCCATCCTGACCCTGCCGGTCGCTGTGCTTTCGATGGTGCCCGCCTGTCAATTCGCCAATTGGCAGTGGCTTTGCTTGGCCTTGGCCTCACCAGTCGCTGTCTGGGGTGCTTGGCCCTTCCATCGCTCGGCGGCGATCAATGCCCGCCACGGTTCCACCACCATGTACACCCTGGTGTCGTTGGGCGTCATCGCCGCCTACGCCTGGTCGATCTACGCCCTCTTCTTCGGTACAGCTGGTGATCGCGGCATGCATATGGCCTTCCACTGGCTGGCTCAACCGGGCGATGCCAGCGCCACCATCTATTTGGAAGTGGCGTCAATGCTGACCAGCTTGATGCTGTTGGGTCGATGGCTGGAGGCCCGCGCCTCGCAGCAGTCATCGGCTGCCATCCGCTCCTTGCTGGATCTGGGCGCCAAACAGGTCACTGTCTTGGTGGCAGGGCATCCCATGATCCGACCGATCAATCAGTTGATGGTTGGTGATCAGTTCATCGTCCTGCCCGGTGAAAAGGTGGCCACCGATGGACAAGTCGACCAAGGCCAGTCGTCGGTCGATGAGTCGATGCTGACTGGTGAGTCGTTGCCACGTGATGTCGGGCCAGGCGATGCCATCACCGGTGCCACCGTCAACCAGCAGGGGCGCTTGGTGGTGACCGCCAAACGGGTCGGCGCCGACACACAGTTGGCTCAAATCGGCCGGTTGATCGAGCAGGCCCAGATGGGAAAAGCTCCGGTGCAGCGTCTGGTTGACCGCATCTCCGCCTGGTTCGTGCCGGTGGTCATCGTCATCGCTGTCGCCACGGCAGTCGGCTGGATGCTCTACAGCCATTCCTGGACGGAAGCGATGTCTGCCGCTGTCGCCGTCTTGGTGATCGCCTGCCCCTGTGCTCTCGGCTTGGCCACGCCCACCGCCTTGATGGTCGGTTCGGGACGCGGCGCTCAACTCGGCATCTTGATCAAAGGACCGGAGGTGCTCGAAGCCACCCACCAGATCAACTGGATCGGTCTCGATAAGACAGGCACCTTGACCAACGGCCACATGACCGTGTCACAGGCCCACCCGCGATCGGGACTGACCGTTGACCAATTGTTGGCCGTGGCGGCCAGCGTTGAACAAGCCTCCAATCATCCGATCGCCAAGGCCATTGGGGAGGCAGCGCCCAACAGTGATTCGCCGTGGAAAGTCATCAAAGCCGATCAATTCACCAACCACCCGGCCGGTGGGGTCGAAGCTCGGCTCAACTGGCCGACATCAGTGGTCGTTCCCGATGGGGCCCCAGCGAATGGCACCATCGCCCGGGTCGGACAACTCTCCTGGGTTCGGACCTTCCTCAATCGTCCAGACGACCCGATGATCGACCAGATTGCGGCCGCCACTTCTGCTCAAACCGTCGCTGTGGTTGCCTGGTCAGGCCAGATCCAGGGCTGGTTGGAACTAACCGATCAGATACGCCCGACCTCGGGCCAAGCCATTGAGCTGTTCCAGCAATTGGGCCTGACCTGCGTCCTGCTGACCGGAGACAATCAAGCCGTCGCCGATCAGGTCGCTGCCAAGCTCGGCATTGACCAAGTCCAAGCGAGTTTGAAGCCAGCCGACAAGCTGAGAATCATCAAGCAGGCCCAGGCCGATGGCTTCGTCACCGCCATGGTCGGCGATGGGATCAATGACGCCGCAGCCTTGGCTCAAGCTGACTTAGGGCTGGCTATGGGTGCCGGCACTGACGTGGCCATCGAGGCTAGCGACATCACTTTGATGGGTTCTGACCCTTTGGCCGCCGCCGACGCTATTCGACTCAGCCGAGCAACCCTGGGGCGAATCAAAGGCAACTTGTTCTGGGCTTTCGCCTACAATGTGGCAGCTGTCCCATTGGCTGTTTTGGGCCTGCTCAACCCGATGATTGCCGGCGCTGCGATGGCTCTTTCCTCCATCTTTGTTGTCCAAAACTCGCTCTGGTTGAAGCGCTTTCAGCCGACACAGGTCAAGAGGTCAACTGATCAATTGTCGTGATTGGGCACAATTGCCGGTAAACTCTATTTGGTTGTCGACAAACTGATCAATGTGATTGGAGTCGCCATCTGAAGGGCGCTGTCCGTCAACCGTGACGCGCCATCATCGAACCGCCAACGCGGTTGACTGTAAGGATTCACACTGTCTACCACGACGAAGTCGCCTGTCGCGACCACCTTTGCTGATTTGGGGGTTGATCCCCGTATCACCAGCGCCCTCCAAGCCGAGGGCATCACCCACCCCTTCCCCATCCAGGAACAAGCGATCCCGATTGCCCTGAAGGGCACCGATTTAATTGGTCAGGCCCGCACCGGCACCGGTAAGACCTTGGCTTTCGGTATCCCGTTACTGGAGCGTTTAGAGCTGCCGTCACCCTCGAAATTGCCTCAGGCTCTGGTGATGTGTCCCACCCGCGAGTTGGCCCTGCAGGTCGCCGCCGATATGGCCACTGCATCTTCCGGCATCGGCGCGAAAGTCCTAACCGTCTATGGCGGGGTCGGTTACGACACCCAGCTGGACGCCCTGGCATCGGGTGTTGACGTGGTCGTTGGCACCCCCGGGCGCCTGCTCGACCTGCTCCATCGTCGCAGCCTCAACCTGTCCAAGGTCAAGGTGCTGGTCTTGGACGAGGCCGACGAGATGCTTGATCTTGGTTTTCTGCCAGATGTCGAGCGGTTGATCGCCGCGACGCCTGCTTCCCGCCAAACGATGCTCTTCTCCGCCACCATGCCAGCAGCCATCGTCAGCCTGGCACGCTCCCACCTCAATCAAGCCATCAATATCCGAGCCGAGTCCCAAGAAGAGGCGGCCACGGTGCCAGCGACGCACCAATTCGTCTATCAGGCCCATGATCTTGATAAACCGGCCATCATCGGCAAGCTGCTCCAAGCCCCTTCGGCCACTCGGGTGATGGTGTTCTGCACAACCAAGCGTGCTGTGCAGCGCTTATCCGATGATCTGACCGAGCGTGGATTCACAGTGACATCGATGCATGGCGACCTGTCACAGGTCTTGCGCGAGAAGTCATTGGCGCGTTTCAAAGCGGGCAAGGCCCAGGTGATCATTTGCACCGACGTGGCGGCTCGCGGCATCGATGTGGACAATGTCACCCACGTCGTCAATTACGACTGCCCTGATGATGACAAGACCTATGTCCATCGGATTGGCCGCACCGGTCGCGCTGGGCGCAGTGGGGTGGCCATCACCCTGGTGGATTGGGCCGATCTGCCGCGTTGGCGTGTGATCAACAATGCACTCGGGCTGCCTTTCAATGATCCATTGGAGGCTTACTCGACCACACCGCAGCTGCTGGAGGAACTCGGTATTCCAGCTGACGCCACCGGCCGCTTGGTCGACGCCGCGCCCGCTGGCAGTCGTTCGGAGCATAGTGCCAATCACAATGGCGATCGGCGGCGGAGTAACGATCGATCATCGGCTTCGTCAGATGGGCGCAGCCGGCGATCTGGAGCTGGATCGCCCGCGGCTGGTCGACGCCAGCGCCGCAGCAACGGCGTGGTCGTGCGCGCCAAAAAAGAGTCTGTCGCGCCGGTCGAAGCTGGGACGACAGTCCCCGATGGATCGCCAGCTGCTCCAGCCGTCAACAGCGACAAGTCAACCCGGTCGCGTCGCCGGCGGCGCAGCCATCATGGCACTCGACCAAGCCAATCGCCAGAGCCGAATTTGTCGCCGACCAACTGATCGGCAAGAGCAATCTCTTCGGAGTTCAACGCCGACGGATTCGTCTGATATCGGCTCGTGAATTGATCGATCAGGTGGTCGACAATGGCCAATCGATCCAGACTGGTGTGATTCGACACAGGGTCGACCCGACGATCAGCTGACTTGACACCGCGTGACGCCAGTTTGGCTTGGCCGACCCGGAGCAGCGATCGCATTTGCTGCCCATTGATCCGGTAGGCCAGCATCATGTGGTGCAGGACTGCGCCGGCAGCTGTCCGCTTTTGGGCAGACCCGGCGATCTTGCCCAAGCTGGTGGCGATATCGTTGAGTGGCTGATGGTCAGCAGGCACACCGATCTGACGCAAGGCGTCAACCACCCACTGGTTGATCCGCCGGTAGGACTGGGCAATCGACTGATCAGCCACCAGG
>JAITVZ010000014.1 GCA_031285505.1 Propionibacteriaceae bacterium | reverse complement strand
TCCCTTGAATATGGGCATGCCGGGCATGCATGGCACGGTGGCGGCGGTCGGCGCCCTGCAGCAAGCCGATCTGATCATTGGCGTCGGCGTGCGTTTCGATGATCGGGTCACCGGCGATCTCAAATCATTCGCCCCTAATGCCAAGGTGATTCATGCTGACATCGATCCGGCCGAGATTGGCAAGAACCGTTTCGCTGATCTGCCGATCGTCGGTGACGCCAAACTGACCACTGAGGGTTTGACCAAAGCACTCGTTGATCAGACCCTGCCTGATTGGCAGTCATGGATCGACTATTTGAACGGACTGCGCCGGCGCTATCCCACCTGGGCTGGTGACAAGGCCGATGGCCTGCTCCAGCCTCAAGAGGTGATTCGCCGCATCGGTCAGTTGACCGGCGACGACACCATCTTCGTCACCGGAGTCGGTCAGCATCAGATGTGGAGTGCCCACTTCCTGCCGCATGAGCGGCCTAATCACTGGCTGACGTCGGGTGGGGCCGGAACGATGGGTTACTGTGTCCCGGCGGCCATGGGGGCCAAGGTCGGCCAACCTGACAAGGTGGTTTGGGGCATTGACGGCGACGGCTGCTTCCAGATGACCAATCAGGAATTGACCACCTGCGCTTTGAACAACATCCCGATCAAGATCGCCATCATCAACAATCAGGTTCTCGGCATGGTCCGGCAATGGCAGACCTTGTTCTATGGTGGGCGCTATTCCAACACTGAATTGCACACTGATCGTCTGCCGGACTTCGTCAAGCTGGCTGAAGCCATGGGCTGCGCCGGCTTGCGAGCCAGCAGCGAAGACGAGGTTGACGCCGTCATCGCCGAGGCAATGGCCATCAATGATCGACCAGTCGTTGTTGAGTTCGTCGTCCACAAGGACGCGATGGTTTGGCCGATGGTCGCGGCCGGCACCAGTAACGACGACATCAAATACGCCCGGGATCTGGCGCCAGTCTGGGAAGAGGATGAACTATGAGCAACACCGCCACTTTGTCGGTCCTGGTCCAGGATTCATCGGGTGTCTTGAGCCGGATCGCTGGCTTGTTCGCCCGGAGAGCCTACAATCTAGAATCTCTTTCGGTTGGCCCGACCGAGCGCCCGGGCTACTCCCGGATCACCTTGGTGGTGCTGGCTGATTCGGCGGCTGTCGAGCAGATCGCCAAGCAACTGAACAAGCTGGTCGAGGTGGTCAAGGTCACTGAGATGGTTTCGGGCCAGACCATTCGACGTGAGTTGGTCCTGGTCAAAGTCAAGGCCATCGCCGCTGAGCGCTCGGAGATCCTGGCCTTGGTTGACACTTTCCGCGGCAAGGTGGTCGATGTGGCGGTGGATTCGCTGACCATCGAGGTGACCGGCAAGCGATCCAAGGTCCAGGCATTCTTGGAGATGATCTCGGCCTATGGGATCAAGGAATTGGCTCGCTCCGGCCAGGTGGCTCTGGGCCGCGGCTCGAAGACCATCACCGACCGCGGCCGCGGCGACTCGGGCAAGCTGTAGCGGCGCAGCCGCTGCCAGGCACGGTGGTCGCCGCCATCAGTCGGCATTGTGACTGGTGATACGTCCGCCGCCAGCCGCCGCTGGGCGCTAGTCTGACGACTTGACCGACCGATCAATGGCACTTCGGCCAACTGACCGCGGTGGAGAACAACTAATCGATTTAAGTGAGGAATTATGGCGAAGATGTTCTATGACGAGGACGCCAACCTGGCGTTGATCCAGAATCGCAAGGTGGCTGTCATCGGCTACGGCTCTCAAGGCCACGCCCATGCCTTGTCGCTGCGTGACTCAGGGGTTGATGTCCGCGTCGGTCTGCGGGCGGGCTCTTCGTCACGCGAAAAGGCTGAGGCTCAGGGTCTGCGCGTCGTCCCGGTGGAGACGGCTGCGCAGGAAGCTGATTTGATCATGATCCTCGCTCCCGATCAGGTTCAACGTCATCTCTACACCGCCGAGATCGCGCCGCACCTCAAGCCCGGTGATGCTTTGTTCTTCGCTCATGGCTTCAACATCCGTTTCGGTTATATCGAGCCGCCGGCCGGTGTCGACGTCTGCATGGTCGCCCCCAAGGGCCCCGGTCACTTGGTCCGGCGTGAATATGCGGCTGGTCGCGGCGTGCCGGTGGTAGTGGCCGTCGAGAAGGATGAGACCGGTGACGCCTGGGGCTTGACTCTGGCCTACGCCAAGGCGATCGGCGGTCTGCGGGCCGGTGGCATCGCCACCACGTTCACGGAGGAGACTGAAACCGATCTGTTCGGCGAGCAGGCTGTCTTGTGTGGCGGCATGTCCCACTTGGTTCAAGCTGGTTGGGAGACCCTGGTCAACGCTGGCTACCAGCCTGAGGTGGCATATTTCGAGTGCCTCCATGAGCTCAAGTTGATCGTCGACTTGATGTATGAGGGCGGCATCGCCAAGCAGCGCTGGAGCGTGTCGGACACGGCGGAATATGGTGACTATGTGTCCGGACCGCGGGTGATCGACGATCATGTCCGCCAGTCGATGAAGGCGGTCCTGGCTGACATCCAATCGGGCGCCTTCGCCGCACGTTTCATCGCCGACCAGGATGCTGGCGCTCCGGAGTTCAAGGCCTTGCGTGCCAAGGAAGAGGCCCACCCGATTGAGGCGACCGGCCGCGAATTGCGCAAGTTGATGAGCTGGGTTAAGACCCAGGACAACGATTATCACGAAGGCAGTGCCGCACGCTGAAGCAGTGGTTGAGAGTTTGAGACGGGGCCAGTCGTTCTTGAGTGAATGATTGGCCCCGTTTGACATCGCTCCCACCCCAGGCCGGACCCGATTTCTTCCAAGCAGCCACTCCGACTGACCCCGGCAAACAGCATAGCGTCATTGCTTAAGCCACACGATGCATTGACGAATATAACCTGCTACTTGACATGAATCAGTTCAATCGGTTGAATTGTCGGGTTACTGGGGGATCATGCTGCTCGGGCGTGTACCGGCTGGCAGGGCCCCCGTGTTCATCCGCGAATGGGGGGTCATCGCATGTCATCACATCCACGGCACGCAAATAAGGCGGTATCTATCGCCAGTGCCATCGCCCTGAGTGCTGCCGCAGTCGGCGCACTCGGCGTCTCGCAATTCTGGACGGCGCCACTGGGCGCGGCTGACGCCTTGTCAGCCGACCAAATCGTCACCGCCGCAGCGCCGTCAACGGTGCCAGCTGGCGCTCAATCTTATGTCATCGGCGAGCAGGTCGATGAGGCCACCCTGCCGGAGGGCACCACCTTGGCCGTTCCGGGCATGTTGACCACCGTCGATGAGTTGCTCAAATACTCGTCGGTGTTGACCATTCCCGAGAATCCGTCGTCGGAGACCTTGTTGGTCTCGTCTGTGCCTAAGGATAGGACTGTTTTGGCCGGCGATTCCGTTTCGCTGGAATACGCCATCTGGGCCGCCCAGTCCCAAGGAGCCATGATTCCTGGCAATGATGGTGTCTACACCGGCGAGAATTACTTGCCAAAGTTCAATGCCATCGGCATCAGCTTGCCGGGCAATGCTCAGCTGACACCTCAGATCAAGGCGATGACCACCTGGCCGACCGATTGTGCGCCGGGTGCGCCCCGGTTGGAGTCTTTCGATCAATCGAGCATCTGGGACGCCTGGTGCCTGTCGCCCGATCAGCCTGGCGTCATCCAGGTCGACTTCAAGGACCTTCAGGCCACTGAGAACATCTTGCTTGTCGGTGTCTATCCATTCTCGAAGAAGGCCCTTGGTCTGTCAGACAGTGATTGGACCGGGGCGGGGTCGGGGCCGAACAACGCCTTCCCGGGTGGCACATCGACCAACAGTGGCATCATCACCGTCATCGACCCGAGTATTGAGGTCGTCAAAGAGGTCTGCGCCGTCTATGAGCAAGGTGAGCCGCAATGCCAGGCCATCAGCGATGAGGATGCGATCATGGACGGCTCAGCCAACGACGGCGACTGGGTGGACGATTACACCCTGCCGCTGGGCGCCAAGTCGGTGATGTGGCGCATCACCGTCACCAACACCGGCAATGTCGACCTGAAAGACGTGCATGTGGCCAATGAGGATTGGGGCTTTGCCGCCAGCGCCGACGCCGATAAAGCGGATATGACTTCCTGTGCCAACTTGGGCTCCTTCGCCGACTTGGCTGCCGGCGACTCCGACGTTCAAACCTGCACCACGCCGTTGACTGATGACCTGGAGGGCGTGCTGCGCAATGGCGTCAATGTCAATGCCTCACTGGATGGCGAATTCAACTCGCCGAACAATGCGCCGCTGGATGACCGTCTATCCGGTAACCCTGAGGGCGATTCCGACGCCCCAACGCCTGGGGTGGTTGGCTCCAACACCGACATCGCCCAGGTGTCATCACCCAATCCCGGTCTGAAGCTGACCAAGTGGGTCTGCTCCACCGGCTCCGATTGCGCGGTGCCGGCGGCTGATTCGGCCGAGTTCGCCCAATTGGCCGGTTATTCTGCAGCAGAAGGTGTCTTCGAAGGCACCGCCGTTGGTGACTGGGTCAAGCAGGCTGAGCTGCCCTACGCCAGCGATGTGCAGTGGCTGATCATTGCCACCAACACCGGCAACACCCATTTGGGCGATGTCTCCTTGCCAGTCGAGGATCAGGCCGGGTCGATGGGCAGCAACCATAGCCTGACAACCATGCCCGGCTATGGCGACCCGGCTGATTTGCTGCCCGGCGCTTCGGTGGTCTGGCAGTTCAAGTCGCCGCAATTGACCGACACAGGTGCCTTCGGCGCTGGCACGACCGGTGCCACCCTTGATCCTGAGACAATGGAGGCTCCTTACGCCCTGGCTGATGCTGCCTCCAATACCGCCCAGGCCAAGGCCACCCCAGTCGATGATGAAGGCGAGGAGTATCCCGGTGTCACGCCGATTGACTCCAACCCCAGTTCGGCTGAGGCACGCACCGACGTCAACCCAGCCATCAAGCTGACCAAATGGGTCTGCTCCACCGGCACCGATTGCCCAGTGCCGACCGGCGACGATCTGGTGACAATCGGTGGCAACGCCACCACGCCAGGCGCTCCGGTGCTCGGCTGGGTGAAGGAGACCACCGTGGAATACGGTTCAACGGTCTCCTGGTTGATGGTTGTCACCAACATCGGTGACACCCCACTCATGGATGTCAAGATTCCCGAAGGCATGGATCAATTGACTGGCGGTGGCTTCGGCGAATCGACCGGCATAACTCTGGCCAGCGGCCAGTCCTCCGAGGAGGGCTCGGTTGGCGACGCTCCTCCGATCGTCGCCTTCCTGATGCAGACGTCTGACATCACCAACGAGGGCGCTTATGATGAGGCCAAGGGCACCACGCCGGATCCGATTTATGGCGAGGTTGATTACGCCACCGGTAGCGATGTGGTCAACACCGCCCAGGCGACCGGCTTGCCGGTCGATGACAATGGCGACCCGTTGCCCTTGCCTGATTCGGCCGATGCGGCCAAGGATAAGCCGGCCGATTATTGGACCGAACCGATCAAGACCAATCAGTCCAATGCCGAGGTCCGCACCGACAAGCCTCAACCTGACATCGACATTATCAAGTACGACACCACCGCTGGTGAGAATGACCAGGTTGTCGGCAATCACGATGGCGACGACATCAAGGATCTGGCGGTTGATCAGACCACTCCGTTGGAGTTCACCATCACCAACAATGGCACTGAGGATCTGGTCGACGTTGTCGTGACCGATGAGCTGATGCAGGGCACGGTGGCATTGACCGAGTGGACCTGCGACTTCTCGGCGCTGGGTGGCCCGGCGGCGGCCCGTGAGTGGGCCGGGCCCTTCTTGATTGGCGACTCCTTCACTTGCAAGGGCACCTTAGCTGCTTTGCCGGCTGGCGAGCGCCATCAAGACGTCGCCAAGGTGACGGCCCGTGGCGCCTTGACCGATGAGCCAGTCAATGACGAGAACGATTGGAATGCCAAGGTGCCGCCGGCAGTGGTTGTCGTGTCAACTGGTGGCACGGCGGTGCAAGCCACGTCAATCGCGCCTTGGGCAGTCGGTCTGCTGCTGCTGGCTGGCGGTGTCAGTGTTGCCCTGGTGGTGACCAGGCGGCGTCACGGCTGACAATAGGAAATACAGGAGTTAAATCCTGACTGAATAAAAGCAACACACGTTGTTATTTGGCTGAGGAGCCCCACCTGAGTGCATCGGGTGGGGCTCCTGTTTATGTCTGCTCTTTGACCGGTATCTGCGCTTGGGCGGCTCAGATGGGCGCTTGTCATCAAGCTATCGCCTACTAGTTGACTTCCTCTGACTGATGTTATTAGATGTAATAATACTAGGTCGATGATCGCACAAAGATAGTTGTTTATTCTTGTTGCGACGGACCATGAGGAGAGGGAGCATCAGCAGATGACACGCAAGTGGGGGGCCCAGGCCGGACGCCGGGGTGTTACCTTGTTCAGCGCATTCACGTTGGCTGTCGCCACGGTTCTAACCGGGGCGGTAACCATCCTTTCGCCGGAGGCCGCCGCGGCTACGGCGGACAATAGGCAGATTACAGCGGTCGACTCCACGCCGGCCAAGCAGACCTACACCTGGACCTATGATTCAAACGAGAAACTGCATGGCACGGATATCGGTGCCATGGTTCGGACGAATGTCGCCTATACTTTCGGCGGAACTTACGTCTCATCGAAAATGAAAGACACAGCGTTCGTCACTGTTGGTGACACATTGGTGATGAACACATCCACTGTCGGCCCTCAGACAAATGGTACGCCCCTATCTGAGAATGGGGCCAAGGGCTCTCTCCTGGGCTGGTATATGCCTTCGGAGGCATCCGGGATGACGGTGACGCAGCCAGACGGCTACTGGTCGCCGATGATGGCAACGCCGGATTACAGCGGAACCGGTATCACATCGAGCACAAAGGCTGGAATTCCCATCTATGGTTTGACTGGCATCGACAGCGATGGCAACACAATTGTCGGCAGTGTCATGTTAGACACAGCCAAGCCGACCGTTGATTTCGCCTATTACGATGTCAACGGCAATTTGGTGACAAAAGATCAAAAGGCCGCCCTGTGTGCCGATGACTCATGGGCAACCAATGACACCTCCCAGTGGAGGAATGTCGATGGCGCAATCGCCGCCAACACCACCGTGTCAACGGGCCGGGCGATCACGGCAGACAATGAATACAACGGTGAACATGGCGTGCCGACTTCTGGATCGGATCACCCATCAACCTTATGGAACGCCTGGTGTCAAGGGGTGTTGGTGGCCTCCCTGACTTGGCAGCCGACTGTGGCGACCGACCCGACCAAGTTTGGTCTGACCGACGCCACTGCTCCCGGCTTGTCGATGAACATCGGCATATCACCGGAGGCGAAGAAGGAGTTTGGTGATGCGCTGGCGGCAATTAGTTCCTCAACCAATACCCAAGACGCAGATATTAGTCAGATAAATGGTTACATGTCTGCCTTGGAGCCGAAGCTGGAATTAATCAAGCAGGTTTGCGCTGATTATAAGGACGGCAAGCCGACATGTACGCAAGATTCGCCGACGGGCTGGGTGGTCGATGGCACCGCAGGCGACAACAACGGTGACAACGGCGTGATCACCGGTGTGGGCAGCGGTGTCGAGCAGGGCACGGTGCCTGAGGGTGTCACCACCTTGCTCTGGCGGGTCATCGCTAAGAACACCGGCAACCTACCGCTGCAAAATGTGCGGGTGGCTCAAGACCTGATCAATATCGAACCGGCGTCGGGTAAGACTGCTCCGACCATCCAAAAGAACAGTTGTGTCAACGCTAGCCTGGTCGGCTCCAACGGGTGGCTGAATAATGGTGCCACAGCAACCATAACCTGCACCACCACCCTGGACGGACCTTTCAGTGGCACTGTCCAAAACACAGCCGCTTTGAATGCCGATGTGCCGCACCGGCTCACTGGCGATGACGCACGATGGATTGTCACCCCCGACAGTAAGGGCGAGCCGACCATTCTTGATAATGATCCCGCCGTTGAGTGGTTCGCCGATCGCTTCACCGGTTATGCCGATAACAACGGCACCGGCGCTGGTGTGCAAGGCTCAATCGCCTCGAACATCGACTCAGCCCAGGTTGAGGCGCTCAACGCCGATCTGAAGCTGACCAAGTATGTCTGCTCCACCGGCACTGGTTGCACCGTGCCGGAGCAGGGCACAGCCGAGTTCAATGCGTTGGCCGGCATCACCGGCTCTGGCACCTCAGTGGTGCCGGTGGCGGGCAAGGACCAAGCGACTTCCGGCCCTCACTGGGTCAAGGAGACCAGCGTCGCCTACCAGACCGATGCCCAATGGCTGGTCATCGCCACCAATATTGGCAACACCAGCCTCGATCACATCCTGCTGACCGATGAGCGCAACCTGCCAGCCAACGATCCGGCGGCTGGTCATGGCTCGACCACGGCCATCAGTGAATATGAAGGCATCCTGGCCCCCGGCCAATCGGCTGTCTACAACTTCACCACCCGCGACATCACCAATATCAACGCCACCGCCAGCGGCAATGATGGCAAGGTCCAGGGCAGCTCGGCTGAGCCGACCTATTTCGTCGGCGCATCGGGCAACACCGATCCGACCAGGGCGGCCGACGTGGTCAACTCCGCCTCGGCCAAAGCCGACGCCATGGTGGTGACCGTCAATCCCGACAACACCACCACCAATACGCCGGTTTATGGGCTGGATGGCAAGCAGGTGTCGGTCACCTCGAACAGCTCCAATGCTGAGGTCAACGCTCAACTGCCGGCGCCAATGCTCAAGGAGACCAAGTGGGTCTGCACTTTGCCCGCTGGTTGCGCCGATCCGACAGCCGACGAATTGGCGATCATGGGCGGCTCCTTCAACAAGGACGCCGATCCGATCAGTGCCGATTATGGGGCTGCGGTGACGGCCAACGGCTGGGCGAAAGAGGCGACCCTGCCTTACGACCAGACTGCCCAGTGGTTGATCGTCGTCAAGAATGTCGGTGACACCGTCATCGACAATATCCGCATCAGCGACGATCAGTTGACTGGACACAGCGCCACGGCAGTTGAGGGGCTGACCCCCGAATCACTGCGTTGGTTGGTGCCTGGTCAGGCCGGCTTCTTCCGGGCGACCAGCTCACACATCACCAACACCGAGCCATCGGTCACCGGCACGTCATCGACCACCGATGGTAACGCCGCCTGGCACGAACCGACTTACGCTGTCGGGAA
This sequence comes from Propionibacteriaceae bacterium, assembly GCA_031285505.1. Taxonomy (GTDB): domain Bacteria; phylum Actinomycetota; class Actinomycetes; order Propionibacteriales; family Propionibacteriaceae; genus WQYJ01. The sequence continues at coordinate 9,830 of JAITVZ010000014.1, read as the reverse complement.
AGATGTGGTCAACACCGCCACCGCCCAAGGTCGCGCTGCCACCTTGTTGGGCGATGGCGCCGGGCAATACACCCTGCCAATTCCGGAGCCGGTCATTCCTGGCGATCCGAATCTCAACGGCGACACCTTCTGGATGGTTGGTTCCAACTCATCCAACGCTGAAGTCAACACCGAAGCGGTCGCGCCGGATTTGAAGTTGACCAAGTGGGTCTGCCAGAAGGGCACCGGCTGCGCTTTGCCGACCGGCGCCGATCTTGACACCCTGGCGGGTGTCAAGCGGGCGGCTGACGGTTCGATCAGCGTGGTCAAGGGCTTGACGGCTCTGGGCTGGGTCGAAGAGACATCGGTGCCTTACAACACCGGCGCCCAGTGGTTGGTGATCGTCACCAACACCGGCAACACCTACCTCAGTGATGTCTCGGTGACGGACACCCTGTCCGGCATCGCTAGCACCGATCTGTCGATCGCCTTGACGCCGACTGACTCGTCGGCACTGCGCTTGCTTGCTCCCGGAGCATCGACCACCTTGCAGGCCAGTACTGGCAACATCACCAACACGGCCTCCTATGAGACCGGCGACGATGGGTTGCCCCAGGGCAGTTCAGCCGAGCCGACCCGGGCCACCGGTAATGATGTGGTCAATGTCGCTCAGGCCAGTGGTCACGTCGCCAATTCGGCGGGCAGCAACCTGGATGACCCGAGCAAGCCTGGCAGTAGTGATCCCTGGTCGATTGATTCGAACAAGTCCAAGGCAGAAGTCAACGCCCTGCCGATCACACCAGGGGTCGACATTGAGAAGTGCAACGACATCGCTGCCTGCAAAGATGGCTCCGCCAGTGACCATGACAGCCTAGAAGATGCCGCCCAACTGGCAGTCAATGCGCCAGTCAGCATCCGTTTCACCATCACCAACAAGGGCACTGAGCCGTTGACCAATGTGGTCGTCTCGGATCAGGTGACCACCGGCCAAGCGGCTGATGACAAGCTGAAAGACCTGTCCTGCGATTTCTCAAAGGCTGATCCGACCGCTCCGACCAGCGGTTTGCGCTGGGATGGTGGTGCCAATGGCTTTATGCCCGGCGCGACCTTCGATTGCACTGGCACCCTGCGCGGTCTGCCCGGTGAATACATCCATGAGGATCTGTCGTCCGTCACCGGTCTGGGCAAGATGACGGCCCAGCCGGTCGAAGACACCGATCCTTGGGTCGGTAAAACGCCTGACGGACCGGCCATCGACATTGAGAAGTGGGACAAGCTCGGTGAGGACAACGCCATCACCGGTGACTACGACTATGTTGACTCGGCCAAGTCACTGGTGGCCGGTGAAGCCACACCGATCCGCTTCACCATCACCAACACCGGCGGTGAAGCCCTGCGCGACATCGTCGTGACCGATCAGACGATCAATTCGACGGCCGGCACGGTCGATGGTGTCTCCTGTGACTTCTCATCAGCTGACCCGACTGCCCCGCAAAGCGGTTTGACCTGGGACGGTGGCACTAAGGGATTCGTGGCGGGAGCATCGTTCACCTGCACCGGTGTCTTGACCGCTTTGGATGACAACCAACTCCACTCGGACAACGCGACCGTGGCCGGTGTCGGTTTCACCTCAGGTGAAAAGGTCAACGATGAAGACCCCTGGCATGGCAAAACCCCGCCTCATCCGTCGATTGATCTGGTCAAGTACAACACCTCTTGTGAAGATCCGGCTGATGTCAGCACCTGTCAGACCACCCCTGAGGATCAGCAAAATGGCGACCACAACGGTGACGCCGTCTTCGTCAAGCCGGGCGATGTCACGCCGATTGCCTTCGATTTCACCAACAATGGGCAAGACAATCTATACAACATCACGCTGACTGACACCACCACCAATGGCGCCGGTCAGGTGGAGAACATCGCCTGTGATTTCTCGGCTTACAAGGATTCGACCGGTGCGGCTGGCCCGAAGGCCGCCACCAGCTGGCTCGATCCCTATGATGCCGAGCAGGACACGATCGTCGATCCGAACACCAATCAAACGGTGGACAACCCGGATTACCCGGCCAACCCCAGCTTCGGGTTGCCGGTCGGCGCCAAGGTCTCCTGTGTCGGCACGCTGACCCTGCAGGCTGGCGATATCCATGAAGACACCGCCACCATCTCGGCGACTGGTGTCCTGTCGGGCGAGCCGGTCAAGGATGAAGATCCCTGGAAGGGTGAGTCGGTCACACCGACGATTGAATTGCAGAAGTATGACACCTTCTGTGTCACCGATGATCAAGGTGAGTGTGTCCTCGATGAGGCCGGCCAGCCGACCAGCGAAGGTGTGCGCAGTGAAGACTCCTTCGACTTCACGGGCGACTTCGACGAAAAGGATGCGCCGAAGATGATCCCAGCTGACACCGACATTCCGATCAGCATGACCATCCGCAACAATGGCACCCTGACCCTGATGAACATCGTGGTGACTGACGAGACGACCGATGGCCTGGGCCAGGTCCAGGATTTGACCTGCGACTTCACCAACCTCGACATCAACGCCCGCCCGTCTGATCCGGCCTATCCGGCCACGTCTTGGACTGGGCCGTTCAAGCCCGGTGATGAGTTTGTCTGCAGCGGCACCCTGGCCGAAGGTGACGGTCCTGGCATTCCCCAGAACCAGATCCACTCGGATACCGCCAGTGTCGATGGCTTCGCCGTCAAGGGCAAGGGCACAACCGAGGATCCGTATCAGCCTGATAAGGACAAGCCGGTCCATGCTGATGATCCTTGGAACGCCCAAACGCCCAAGGAGCCAGACATCGATCTGGAAAAGTACGACACCTTGAATGGTGACGGCAGCAAGAATGAAGACGGCACGATCGATGAGAGCAAGGGTGACTTTGACAACACGGCCAAACCAGTCGTGCCGAACACACCGACGCCGATCTCCTTCGACATCGTCAACACCGGCTCTGAGCCTCTCTTTGACATCAAGTTGGACGAGGTCACCACCACCGGTGGCGCCAAGGTTCAGGATCTGACCTGCGACTTCAGCGCTTACAAGGACTCGACCGGCGCGGTCGGGCCGAAGATCACCGATGGGGCAGCCAGTGATACCGACGCCAAGGCGGACGGGAAGCTGGAATGGAACGATCCCTATGATCCCGAGCAGGACACGATCGTCGATCCGAACACCCATGAGACGGTTGATAACCCGAATTACCCGGTCAACCCGGTCTTCGGCTTGCAACCCGGCGACAAGGTGACCTGCACCGGCACGCTCGATGGCTTGGCGCCTGGCGCCCTTCATGTCGACAATGCCACAGTCACCGCCACTGGTTTTGGCAGCGGCGACAATGTCACTGATGAGGATCCTTGGGAAGCTGACTCGGAGGACAAGCCCGGCATCGACATTGAGAAGTACGACACTCTCGATGGTGACAACATCATCACCGGCGATTACGACTTCGAGTCAAGCCCGAAGGAGTTGGCCACCGACAAGGAAACACCTATCGAGTTCGAGATCACCAACGACGGTCCCGAGGCTTTGGTCGACATCCGTGTCAGTGATCTGACGACCATTGGTGATGTCAAGCTCGAAGGCCTGACCTGTGACTTCTCGAAGTTGGGTGGCCCGACCGCAAGCACGAGTTGGGCCGAGGGTCCGTTCAACCCGGGTGACTCCTTCAAGTGCAAGGCCACCTTGCCGGGTCTGGCGGCTAATTCCGTCCATGCGGACACGGCCACTGTCACCGGTGTCGGCCAAGGATCGGGTCTGCCGGTCAAGGCCGAGGACCCGTGGAATGGCACAACCGAGCCGCCAACCGAGCCGACGACTGAGGCTTACTCCGCCAGCCTGGCCCTGACCAAGTGGGTCTGCGCTCAGGGAATGGGCTGCTCCGCCCCGTCGGCGGCCGATTTGGCCAAACTGGCCGCCGGGCAAGCCGCTGGTGGTTGGGTCAAGGAGACAACGGTCAAGTACAACAACGACGCCGAATGGCTGCTGGTTGTGACCAACACCGGGCAGTCCGGTCTGCGAGATGTCAAGGTCTCGATGGAGTCCTTGTCCGGTGGCGGATCAGGTGATCTGACCGGTTGCAAGGTCAGTGACACGGTCATTCCCAGTCTGGGGGTCGGCAACTCAGCCGCTTTCCTCGGCTGTGTCGCCCCGAAGGTGACCAACACCGGCAACTACGTGGTCGGTCAGGAAACTGGCTCTGACGTGGTCAACACCGCTCAGGTCAGTGGCGTGCCGACTGATCCGAAGACCGGCGCCATCTTGGACAACCCCAGCGGGGCTGACCAGTGGTTGCTCTATTCGAACACCGACACCGCTGAAGTCAACACCTTGCTGACCAACAACCCGCCGACCGAGACGCCGCGCATCAGCGTTGAGAAGTTCGACACGTTGGACAAGGACGACATCAAGACCGGCGATTATGACGACATCAATAACCCGAAGGTCGTCAAGCCCGGTCAGAAGGTGCCGATCAGCTTTGAGGTGACCAACAACGGTACCGAGGATCTGATCAACGTCGCCTTGAGCGACACCACTATCAACGGCACTGCCGGCAAGGTCGAGAACATCAGCTGTGACTTCTCCAAGCTCGGTGGCCCGTCGACAGGCACCAGCTGGGCCGGGCCCTTCACCGTTGGGTCGAAGTTCAGCTGCAGCGGCACGCTGACCGCTCTGAAAAATGGTCAACGCCATTCAGATCTGGTGACCGTCTCGGCCACCGGCAAGGCCTCCGGTTTGACTGTCGGCGCCCACGACCCGTGGCATGGGCGCACACCCGGGGCGAACGCCGCCACCGGCGGGCAGGCCGTAGTGAGCGTCAGCACTGGTTGGGTGATCGTTTACCTGGCCGGAGCGGCGGTGGTGATCGCAGGTGCAGCCTTGCTGCTGCTACGGCGTCGCCGTCACAACTGAGCGCCAAACAGCGCTGAATGACTGAACAGGGGCTCCGCCGGGAAACCGGCGGGGCCCCTGTCGTTGCTATTGTCAGGCCATCGTTGTTATCTATTAGGATCTGTCCAAGTGGTGGTTGGAGCTCGGTGGTGTCGCGGCAGGATCAAGCACCATCGGCTGGTGCCAGAAGGTCATTGGGGAGATTGCTTGAAAACCAGGTCAACCAGCGTCCAATAGCGGCTTGCCATTTTGATCCATGGTCACGGCCAGCGGTGGATCAAAGGCTCGCTTGTTCATCGCCTAAAGCCGGCGCCATAAGCGCGGCCAGGAGATACCGGCTGCCCGCAGCATCTGGCGCAGCAGGGGCAGTGACAGGCCGACGACATTGTGATGGTCGCCGATGATGGATTCAATGAAAGGTCCACCGAGACCATCGATGGTGAAGCCGCCGGCCACGGCCTGCGGTTCGCCAGTGGCGACATAGGCTGCGACCTCGTCATCGGTCATCGGGCCGACCTGCACCTGGGAACTGGCCACCGCCGTGACGCGGCGCGGGCTGGTGTCGGGCTCATGGCTATGGCTGGTGATTGTGATGTTGTCGTCAACTGTCGGGTCGGTGCTGGCAGCCACTGGCAAATCCGGATTGGCGCTGACAATCAGGTGGTGGCCGGTGTGGAGCAGGCCGCGCCGCCCGCGAGTCCGTCGAAGCAGGGCAGCGGCGGCCTCGGCGCTGCCCGGCTTGCCGATAGCCTGACCGTCCAATTCGAACAACGAGTCGCAGCCGATGATGATGGCATCCTCAGGACGCCCCAAGCGGTCAAAGACCGCCTCCGCCTTGGCCACGGCCAATTGCCGGGTCAAATCGGCTGGCTGATCGGCCCGGAAGCCGGACTCATCGACGGAACTGACCACGACTTCGGGATCAATGCCCGCTTGGCGCAAGGTGTTCAGGCGGGCCGATGACTGGGAAGCCAAGATGAAACGCATTCTGTTACGGTAGCAGGTGTGAATCAACCCGCTGGTGAGGCGTCAACCGATTGGCTTTGGCGCATCCAACATGTTCACCAAATTGGCTCGACCAACGATGAATTGTTGGCCCAGCGTCAGTCGGGCGAAGCGCCGGTGGGCAGCGTCTTGGTCAGCGACCAACAGCTGGCGGGCAAGGGGCGGTTGGGCCGCAGCTGGTTGGCCGAGCCCGGCCAGGCCCTGCTGATGTCGGTGGTTTTACCCCTGCCAGCTGATCCGCGGCGTTGGGGGTTGACACCGTTGGCGGTTGGTGTGGCTTTGGTGCGGGCGATTGAGCGCCAGTCAGGGCACCGCCAGCCCTCAGTTGGTCCCGAGGGTGTGGTCATGACAGCGATTGATAAGGACCAGACGGGTCGACCCCTCCTCAAGTGGCCCAACGATGTCATGGTGGTTGATCGTAAACTGGCCGGAATTCTGGTCGAGGCTCACGATGGTGTGGCCATTTGCGGCATTGGGCTGAATGTCTGCCAGGATCAGGCGAGTCTCGGTGAGCTGGCGGCAGTCTCTCTGGCGATGCTGGGCCTTCAGACCAGCCCGTTGCTGATGGCTGATTTGCTAATGGCGGAGCTGCGCGACGTCTGGGCGACGCTCCTGGCCGATGATGATCAGCTGATCAACCAGTATCGCCGTCTGTCCGCCACCATCGGCCAAGAGGTGATGGTCGAATTGTCCTCAACGCAGCAGTTGAGGGGGCTGGCGGTCGATGTGACAAATGACGGGCGATTGATCGTCGACGAAGCCGGCCAGCGCCACCTGCTAGCCAGCGGCGACGTCCATCATCTTCGATCTTTGAAGGCCAGTCGTTAGGTTCGAAAGACCTATTGATGGACGAGGCAGGTTCGTTGTCAGCGGCACACCGCTAGCCCAATAACTGCGGTGGGCCAGGGTTGCCATGCACCGTCAGTCAGTCCTGTCCCTATGTGAATGGAGCCCTGACAGAGCCATGCCGAAATGTCCCGAATAATTACACAACATTTTGTTTGTGAAATTACTGGCAGGTCCGCTATGCTCCAATCATGCGACCCGCCGTCACGATCAGCCTTGAGGATGCTCCCTTGCGCCGCCCGCTGATGATCAGTAATTCCGCCAGTGATCCAGTGGCCGCTGGCCGCCTGTCGAGCCTCGGTTGGCGTTTAGGCGTCCCTTTGCTGGTGCTGGCCAAGGCGGCTGGTGGCGCAAGAGTCGTCGATTTGGGTGGAAGCCGCGTGGCCATTGGTCATGCTCTAGCCGGTCAACTGCAAGTGGAGCTGGTCGGATGACGAGCACGATCGAGCGAGCCGAAGGTGGCCCGATGGCGCCGCCCACTGGCGAGCAATCCAGTCGGGCGACTGCTGGGGCGACGCTATGGTCGGGCCTGCCCATGGCTAATCGCCCCTTGTCCGGTCGCGGTTGTTGTCGAGTCTTCGACGAGGTGGCCGCCGGGGGTCGGACCATCGCTTTGGTTGGTGCTCCCAACGTCGGCAAGTCAACCCTGTTCAACGTCCTGACCGGCGCGCGGGTGACCATGGGCAACTGGCCGGGCACCACCGTCGAGGTGTCCAGCGGCATCTGGCGCTATCGCGCCGACGCCAGCACCTGCGATTGCGATGATTGCCGCTGCGATGCTCGCCAACTGATCAAATCAGTGCCGACAGCGGCGGCGGCAAGCCCAACGGCATCGGCGGCGGGCAACCGTTTCGCCAGTCGCCGTGAGGCCACCATTTTGGATCTGCCTGGCGCATATTCACTGTCATCGTCTTCCCCCGATGAGGAGCTGACCGGCCAGTTGGCCAGCGCGCCGGCCGATCAAAGCCCTGACTTGTTCGTGGCGGTGGTCGATGCGGCCCATTTGGCACGCAGTCTCTATCTGGTGGCACAGTTGCGCGAGCAATCACGACGGATGATCTTGGCAGTGACCATGTCCGATGTCGCTCGGCGCCACGGCATCGACATCGACACTTTCGCCTTGTCTGAAGCGGTCGGTGTGCCGGTGGTGGCAGTTGACCCACGCCGCCGAGTCGGCTTCGATCAACTCACGCGGGTGATGCTCGATGCGATGCTGGCACCGAAACCCAAACCCCGACCTCGGGCGATCGTCGGCGAGATTGATGAGGAACGCTTCGCCTGGATCACTGAGGTGGTGCGCCGCGGTGTCAGCGGCGCTGGTGGTGGGCGGCGCCAGTTCTCCGATCGACTCGATCGCTTCATCCTGGCGCCGGTTCTCGGACCGCTGATCTTTTTGGCGGTGATGTGGCTGGTCTTCCAGATCACCACGGCGGTGGCCGCGCCCCTTCAAGATGCCCTCGAATGGGTGTTTGCCGCACCCGTGTCAAACACGGTCATCAGTCTGCTCGACGTCGTCGGCTGGGGTGGCAGTTGGCTGCAGGGGCTGCTGGTCGATGGGCTGATCAATGGGGTGGGCATGCTCTTGTCGTTCACACCACTGATGGCTTTGATGTTCGTGCTCCTGGCCTTGCTGGAGGATTCCGGTTACCTGGCTCGAGCAGCAGTGCTGACTGATCGGGTGATGGGCGCGCTCGGCCTTCCCGGACGGGCCTTCCTGCCGCTAGTGGTCGGCTTCGGCTGCAATGTGCCGGCCATCGCCGCCACCCGGGTCTTGGCAACACCGAAGCAACGCTTGCTAACCGCCTTGTTGGTGCCCTTCACCGCTTGCACAGCCCGCTTGACGGTCTTCGTGATGCTGGCGACTGTGTTCTTCGGCAATTGGGCCGGCACGGCGGTTTTTGTGATGTACCTGGTCTCAATCGCCCTGGTGGTGCTGACCGGTTTGATCCTACGGAAAACCCTGTGGCGATCCATGGGAGAGGAGCCCTTGGTCATTGATCTGCCGCCCTACCAGGTGCCGACCGCCCGGCTGACTCTGATGGTCACTTGGACCAGGCTGCGTGGCTTCCTCCAAACCGCCTCGGGCATCATCGTCGCAGCTGTTGTTCTGGTCTGGCTGTTCCAAGCCATTCCGGTGACCGGTGACGGTAGTTTCGGCCAGATTCCAGTCGACGACTCCCTCTATGCCGCCTTGGCCAAGTGGGTGGCGCCCTTCTTCTCGCTGACCGGTTTCGGATCCTGGCAAACCGTGTCGGCGCTGGTGGTCGGCTTCATCGCCAAAGAGGCGGTCATCTCCAGCTGGGGTCAGACCTACGGTCTGACCGACCCAGACAATGTCGCCAGCCTCGGCCAGCACGTCCAAAGGGCCTTCGAGCTGTCATCGGGTGGGCATGTCATGCCGGCAGTGGCCGCCTTCATGGTCTATCTCTTGGCCTACACTCCCTGCGTGGCCACCCTGGCGGCCCAGAAGCGGGAGATCGGCTTGAAATGGACCATCATTGGTGTGGTCCTCCAGTTGGCGGTGGCCTCGATCATGGCGATCATCGTCTTCCAAGTGGGGCGGCTGATCTGGTGAGCAGCGCGCAACTGTTATCGCGACCCCGCAATGCGATCAAGCCGGGCTGCCGACCGGATCGGCTGATCACTGCCACTGAGCCCTCGCTGACCGATGGGCCAGCGCCCATCGATTCTCGACCAGGAGTTCCAGCGATGACCGATCCCACCGCGGCTGGGCCCCTGGCGCTGGTCCTGGCCGCCTTCGACGGCCAGGTGCGCTCGACAGCCCAAATTTCCAGCGCCACCGGTCTGCCGGCGATGGTGGTCGAGGCGGCGATTGAGCACCTTCTTACCCAGGGTCGCTTGCAATCGACGCCGCTGGTCTCCGGTTGCTCGGCCACTGCCTGTGGCTCCTGCGCCTTGTTGACCGCCGGCTGTGCTGGCGCGAAACGCGCCTGAGGGGTTGGCGTGCGGCGCTACGATGATGGGGTGGAGCAGGACTTGGCCGCACCGATCGGCATCTTCGACTCGGGTTTCGGTGGTTTGACCGTGGCTCGGGCGATTGTTGATCAGTTGCCCAGCGAGAATCTGATCTACCTGGGCGACACAG
>JAITVZ010000067.1 GCA_031285505.1 Propionibacteriaceae bacterium | reverse complement strand
CCGCTACCAAGCTGGCGTTGCCAGCGGTAGCGGCCAGTCACTGCTCGGAAGCCCACCGGGCTTCCTCCCTACGTGACAACCCGTCGTTCGCTCCGCTCACTGTGGTCATCGAACCCGGTGTCTTTGGCCAGACACTTCGCTTTGCTAGGTGTGGCCTTGCTGGCAGGCTACTTCACAGTTTTGGAAAGACCAATCGAAAACAACATCCCTGATCAGAGCTTTCAACGGTTATTTCGCCCTGGTGCTGATCAACCACTGACTTGACGATGGCTAGGCCTATCCCATGGACACCGCCGGCACCCTTGTAAAATCGCTCGAAGATGTGCGGGAGGTCATGACCACTGATCCCCGGCCCGTCGTCTGAAACGGTGACAATGGTTTGGTCACCGACTTGACGGGCGTCTAAGACGACCCGGTGGCGGGCATAGCGAAGGGCATTGGATAGTAGGTTACTGAAGGCGCCGCGCAGCGTTTTACTATTGCCCAAAATGATCGGTGATGGTTGATCACTGGTAACGTCAACGGTTAGACCTTGATCCAAAGCTTGGCGACCTTGTTCTTCAATCAGGCTGTCCAGCAACTGCCGCAGATCGACCAGCGCCAACGGCTGATCCTTGGTGATCGAATCAATCCGCGAAATGCTCAGCAGCTCCTCTACCATATCTGTGAGGCGAGCAGTCTCCTTAAGGATCTTTTGTGACGCATCTTTGGGATCCATCAATCCATAACTGATACCTTCGGCCTGACAGGTGATAGCCATCAAAGGCGTGCGCAGCTCATGGGAAGCGTTTTGGAAGAAGGCCTTTTGGTCTTGGTCGAAGCTATCCAGATGCCTAGCGGCCTGGTTCATGGTGTCGGCCAAGATTACGATTTCTTTGTCATGGAAAGTGCGGGTCTCGGGTGAAAAGTCACCCTGGCCCAGACGTCTGGCGAATTCAGTCAGGCGGGCCAATGGGCGGGTCATCCAAGTAGTGATGACAAAAGTGGCAATGAAGGTGACGGCAATGGCGGCAATAAGAATTTGTAGGAGTCGAGCGTTGACTGATCCGGCAAAATTAGCCAAACCCGTCACATCGACATAAACAACTAAATACTCACCGGAACCATCTGGCACACAACTGACGTAGTAACTACTAGTCGCTGACACCAATGCCAGATTGACGATCGAGTCTGGTGATCGGCCGGTGGCTCGCATACTGATCACGATGCTATTTGCGGCTTCTATTTCATCGCTGGTCAATGAGTCATTGGCCAAGGCGGTAAAATTCGAGTCCATCCTGAAAGCACCGGGCCTGGTGTTGAATGGGCCTCGATCCGTCTGAGTGAAGTCTGGCAGGTTGTCGTTTGGAGTGGTCGCAGATGTATCGTCACTGGCGTTGTTGGCCAGGTCTTGCTCGGCTCGGCTGGTGACCGCACTGAGCTGGGCGCCTGCGGTCGAGCTGATGTAAGAGTCGACCAAGAGATTGAATGCCAGAATGATCGAGGCAAAAATGATCAAAATCAACCCGATGAAGACGGCCAAGATTCGCCCGCGCAGGGTGAATGGTGGATCAGACAGATTTGCCGGCGGGTTAGTCGATGCGGCTTTGTCACTGGAGGCGGTAGGTGACACGAATCGCCGAGTCCCCTTCGGTGGCGCAGGATTGTCTTGAGATTGACTGAGACCATTGGCCGAAGCGTCCATCGGTTTGAGGGCCAACAAAAGGTGTCGCTTTTTCGATGGCTTAGTCATGATCGTTGGTTTTGTCAAGAGCGATGCGACGCAGCATTGCTCTGACTCTCATCACAAGGGCCATTGGGCTGAATGGCTTCGTGAAGTAATCATCGGCGCCGACGCTGATACCGGTGGCGTAGTCGAGGTCGGTGTCTCGAGCCGTCAACATGATAATCGGCACGGTGGAGATGTTGCGAATCTCGCGGCATATGACAAAACCGTTTGATCCGGGCATCATCGCATCTAATATCACTAAGTCACATGGGTCGTCCATGAAGCGATCCAACAAGGCGTCGCCGGTAGTGAAGGCTTGGACGGTAAAGCCTTCAGCGCTGAGGAAGGTGTCGATGGCTTCGCGAATATTGGCTTCGTCATCGGCGATATAGATCCGCGGTGTCTCGTCCATGGTTCACTCCAGGGTAAATGGGTTGGGACTTAGTGAATACTGCCAGTGGTTCTTGGTTGGTTGACCAAGGTCAGCAGCTCGTGAATCAAGAAGAGCCGCTGATCTAATTCATGCGTCTTCTCAGCGCAGAGAAACAGCTCCTTGGATAAGTGGTCTGGTATTTCGCCCCCGAACTTATACCGGGCTTTATGTTCCAAGCTGGCCCAGAAGTCCATGGCCGCTGTGCGGATTTGCACTTCAACCGGGCAAGACTGTTCTTCGAAGAGGCCACGCGGTTGTACGGACAACACCATATGGTAACTACGGTAGCCAGATGGTTTTGGGTGCGACACGTAATCTTTCTCGGTGATCAGTTCAACGTCGGGCAGCGACTGAACCAGGTTGGCAATGCCAGCGATGTCCCGCTCATACGAGCAGATCACCCTGGCACCAGCCAAGTCAGTCAAGTTGGCCACAGCACTGGCAGCAGTGACTGGCAAGCCTCGTCCGGCCAGCTTCCCAGCAATTGAGGCAACAGTCTTCATCCGGCAGGTGATCCGTTCGATGGGGTTGGCCGCAGTGGTGGCCTGATAGGCCTGATTAAGATTATTCAATTGAGTGGAAATCAAACTGAGCGCGCAGTCGTAAATGACCAAAGCTTCCTGGAGAGCGGCCATCTCCGACCACGCCAGTGTCGGAGTGGCATCACAGTTGGTTTCTTTGGTTGCTGGCGGTTCTTGAGTGGTCGTCACTGACATGCTGCACCTCTCTGGTTGGCCTAGCCAGGAACCTAGGACCATGTTGCACAGACTGCTCTAACATCGGTTCCCACCCGGCTTGCAAGAGTCTACGCGCCAACGGGAAGAAATCGTTGGACCTGAGTGATTGCGGAGAGTCTATTGATGACGGCGGTTGGGGAAAGCCATTCTCTTGGTCGGGGCGAGAGGACTCGAACCTCCGATCTCCTGCTCCCAAAGCAGGCGCGCTAGCCACTACGCTACGCCCCGATGACCAACGGTCACCACGACAATTCTAGATGGTCGACCCTGTCATCGGCTAATCGTCCCATTAGGCCTGTGTTGCCGTTATCACCCAAGTCGGCTAGTCGGCAGCCTAAAACTCGATTCTGATGTCGGTTGCAACACCTGAAGCCGGATCAATCGTCACCCAATCAGCCAGATCATCGCTGATCGCCGTCCACTGCTGATCTGCGATGGTGACTTGACTGATGCCGAGTTCGTCAGCCCAGCTGATGGCGAAACTGGCAAGAGCCCAAGCCAAGGCAGGTGTAGCCAGTTGGCCATGGAGACTTGTTGCTGCCAAGGAAGTGGCGCCAGTGATCGTCAGGGGAGCAGTGCTGGCGAATGTGTCCTGAACCAGACTCATGAATCGTTCAGGATCAGCCAGGCTGTCCGACGGACGTCCACAAGTCCAAGCGGCAGGAGTTTCGCCAGTTAGGGCCGAAGCCAGGGTGCGGGCTCGGGTGATGTGTTGATCATAGGCATCTGGATAGCCGCTACGTTGAACCGCTTGGGCGACATCACCGATGTCTTGGCTGTCCCAGTCAGGAATCGTCACCATCACATCAAAGAAGGCATTGCTGGCGTATATGGGATCGGTGACCTGCTCAATAGTGCCCCAACCCATTGACGGTCGTTGTTGAAACAAACCCAATGAGTCGCGGTCCCCATAATCAAGGTTGCGCAACCCTGATTCTTGCAGTGTGGTGGCGATGGCTATTGAGCTGGCCCGAGGCTGCAGGCCACGACCGATGGCGACGGCACTGATCAAGGAGGCATTTCGGGCTTGTTCCAATGTCAATGTTGCTGTGCTTTGCCCGACGGTCGCCAGACAGTGATCGGTGTCAACGGGCTCGTCAGGCCAGAGGCGACTGCAGCCGCCCATCAGAGCGCCCACACTGAGAACCAGGGCGATCAAGTGCTGAGTTGCGCGGCGGGGGAGGGGCGGTGGCGAGCTGAGTTGCAAGCGTCGGCTGGATCGAACAACCATGGCGACCAGCCTACAACCGGCAAGACGCTAACAGTTCTGGCAGCCTCCCCTTGACGCAGGTGACACCTGAGTCAAGGAAGGATCATGTGGCCAAATTCTAAGAGTCCTTGACAATTGCCCGGGACAATCAATCAAGCAGCCTGAAACCTGTCCAGTCAACGGTAAACTGAGTGTTCATGGATGATGCTGTGATTCAAGAGTCGTTAAAACAGGCAGGTTCTCCTGTCGGCAATCAGACCGCAGATCAGCGACTCTTGAATGACCAGGTGCGCGATTGGCGGGATCAAGACCCTTGGCGGGCGATGCGGATTCAGGCTGAATTCGTTGAAGGATTTGACCATTTGGCTGAGTTGGGCCCAGCCGTGTCGGTTTTTGGATCAGCGCGTATCGGGCCAGATCAACCGGAGTACCAGCTTGCCCGACACATCGGTTCTGGCCTGGCAACCAAGGGTCGCACGGTCATAACTGGCGGTGGCCCCGGCATCATGGAAGCGGCTAATCGAGGAGCCTTCGAGCATGGTGGTGTCTCCATTGGACTGGGCATCGAATTACCTTTTGAGCAAGAGCTCAACTCCTTCCTGACATGGGGATTCACCTTCCACTACTTCTTCGTCCGCAAGACCATGTTTCTCAAATACTCCCAGGGATTTGTGGTCATGCCCGGTGGATTTGGCACTTTCGACGAGCTGTTTGAAGCACTGGTGCTCGCTCAAACCGGCAAGGTGGAGCAATTCCCAGTCGTTTTAGTGGGCAAGTCTTATTGGACTGGTCTGCTGGATTGGTTGCGCGCCGAGGTGGTGACCCGGGGGTTGATCACCGCCTTTGACGTCGACCGGGTACCGGTGGTCGATGATCCGGATCAGGCGGTCAGCCTGGTCACGGCAGGGAGGGTTTGATCAATGGAATGGTTCATCGCGGTTTTGCTGATTGTGGTGCTGGCACTTGGCGCCGTGGCGGCCAGCGGTCGGTTGGGACAATTTGGCGGTCGAGACGGGTCAGATGACCTCAGCGCTGAGCCGTTGACCGATGATGCGGCTTCGCTGGTTGCGGCGATCGATCAAGCCCGCTTTAGGATATCTGCGACCGGTTATAATGTTGATGATGTCGACAGATTCTTGGAGGCCCTATCGGTTCGCCTGGCGTCACCAGATCGGCGACTGGTGGAATCGTCTGGAATAATGGACCTTGAGCAGACAAGCGACAGAAGGGTTTGACATGGCAGCGATGAAGCCTCGCACTGGTGATGGTCCAATTGAGGTCACCAAAGAGGGGCGGGGAATCCTACTGCGCTTCCCCGTGGAAGGTGGTGGCCGTCTGGTGGTGGAGATGAACGTAGCGGAGGCTACCGGTCTCTATGAAGCCTTGAAACCAGTTGTTGGTGATTGATGCGCTTGAGCCTCACTCAATAGCACCGGACATCATCAGGCCAATGGTCATTGCCCACTGAGCAAGCCATTGGCCTGATGCATTTGTGTCAGGAGTTGAAATTGTCGATCGCTCGCTGGTACACGTCGATGGTCTGGTCAGCGATCTTTTCCCAGGAGAAGTCCTCAATGCAGCGCACGCGACCGGCCACACCCATGGCGGTGGCTCTGGCTTGATCACGGGTCAGGTCGTTGACGGCATTGGCGAATTGGCTTTCAAATTGCGCGATGAACGTCGGGTCATCGGCCTGATTCGGATCGTAATGAACCAATAGACCAGTTTGACCATCGACCACTACCTCTGGGATGCCGCCGACATCACTGGCGACCACTGCAGTCTCGCAGGCCATGGCCTCAAGATTGACGATTCCCAGTGGCTCGTAGATCGACGGGCAAGCAAAGACAGTGGCTTTGGTCAGAATGTGCCGCAGTGTCTGGCGCGGGACCATTTCGACGACCCAGGTGACGCCGTCTCGGTTGGCTTTCAAGTCTGAGAACGCGGTAGTGAACTCCTGTTCAATTTCCGGGGTGTCGGGCGCCCCAGCCAGGAGAAGCAGCTGAGTTTCCGGATCAAACTGCTTGGCTGCCCGCACCAGGTGGACCAAACCCTTTTGCCGGGTGATGCGACCGACGAAGACGACGATGGGCCGATCCGGATCAACCCCCAACTCGATCAGCTTGGTGTCATCTTCGTCAGGGTAGAACTCACCGGTGTCGATGCCGTTGCGAACCACAAACACCTTATCTGGATCTAATTCATCGTAAGACTCCAGAACATCGTGACGCATGCCAGCCGACACGGAAATCACGGCCGAAGCATCAAGGAAAGCCGTTTTCTCTGCCCAACAGGACACGCGGTAGCCACCGCCGAGTTGTTCAGCCTTCCAGGGGCGATGTGGTTCCAACGAATGTGAGGTGACTACATGGGGGATGTTGAGCATTTTGCCGGCCCACAGGCCGGCCATGTTGGCATACCAAGTGTGGGAATGCAGAACATCGACGTTGGGCACCGCAGCCGCCATTGCCACATCGGTGCCCAAGACTCGTAGTGCCGCGTTGGCGCCTTCCGGGAACGACTCCGGGTGTGCGGTCGCCCCTGGGCGAGGCTCGCCCATGCATTGGACGTCGACCAGTTCGAGGCGATGACGCAGTTGGCGAACCAATTGGCTGACATGCACGCCAGCACCACCATAGATGTATGGCGGATACTCGCGGGTGAGAATTGAAAGGCGCATAACGGCATCGTGCCACATCCGAGGAGCTTTAGGAACTTGGTTGGCAGCAGTGGCGAGTCGATGCATCTGCGACTAACCATGTTGTCATCTGAGCGGAAAAGACATAGCGTTGACCCCATGGCAGTCAGACCAAATGTCTTGTCTATCGTCCTGGCAGGGGGCGAAGGCAAAAGACTCATGCCGTTAACGGCCGATCGTGCAAAACCTGCCGTGCCATTTGGCGGCACATACCGCTTGATTGACTTCGTCATGAGCAACTTGGTCAACTCTGGGTTCCAGCGAGTGGCTGTGTTGACCCAGTACAAGTCACACTCGTTGGATCGCCATATCTCGCTCACTTGGCGTATGTCGACGATGCTCAACCAGTACGTCACCACCGTGCCGGCACAGCAGCGCACCGGCAAGCAATGGTTCCAAGGCAGTGCCGACGCGATCTACCAGTCAATGAATCTGATTTCGGATGAGAGTCCCGACTACGTCGTCGTTTTCGGGGCCGACAACATTTACCGCATGGATGTTGAGCAAATGCTTGATGCCCACATTGACTCGGGCATGGCTGTGACGGTGGCTGGCATCCGTGTGCCGCGCTCTCAAGGTGCCCAATTCGGCATTATTGATGCCAGCGCTGAGGGGAAAATAGCCCGCTTCCTGGAAAAGCCTGCTGATCCACCGGGCCTGCCGGGATCCCCGGAGGAGTCTTTCGCCTCAATGGGTAACTACATCTTCACCACCAAAGATTTCGTTGAAATGCTGACGGCGGATGCGCATGACACCTCATCACATCATGATATGGGTGGGAATATCATCCCGGCCTTCGTTGAATCCGGTATGGCCGGTGTCTATGATTTCACCAGCAATGATATGCCAGGATCTACTCTTAAAGATCGCAATTATTGGCGTGATGTGGGCACGATTGACGCCTACCATGAAGCTCATATGGATTTAGTCTCAATAGAACCTGAATTCAACTTGTACAACAGGCAATGGCCAATTTGGACAAACCAGGCACAGGCGCCCGGTGCCAAGTTTGTTCTGCGCGGTCATGCTGAAGATTCAATTGTCTCAGCAGGTTGTATTATTGCTGGCGGTGAAGTTGATCAATCGGTGATCAGTCCGAACTGCAACATTCAAAAGTGGAGTGTTGTGCAGGGTTCGGTGTTGTTCTCGGGATGTCAACTCGCTGAGAGTTCGGTGGTGCGTCACGCCATCCTCGACAAGAATGTCAAGATTGGGCCACGGGTGGAGATCGGGGTTAATCATGATCACGATCGCGCGAGGGGCTTTTACGTGTCACCAAACGGCATAACGGTTGTGCCGAAGAATGCGGTGGTCAACGAGAGCTGACCGCCGCATATATGGAATCACTGGCCTTCAGCAGGGGGGGCTTGGGAATGGAAGGGTAGAAGATGTCGATTCCAACTCTAACTTCAGGTGAACTCGCGGCAGCGCGCGCCAAGGCTGTGCTAACGCGCAGGGCTCGCGCCGCCTTGAAGGATCAAGTCCGAAGGGGGGATCTCAGCCCCTTGGATGCTCTGGATCAGGCGCTGGCTGATCCGCAACTCAAATTGATCGCTGTCATTGATTTCTTAAAAGCGATCCCGCGAATTGGCGAGAAGAAATCAGTGGTGATCATGGACAGATATTCGATAGCCATGAGCCGTCGAATCGGTGGCTTGGGGCCTCATCAATTGGCCGGTCTAAAGAGAGAGTTCGGGTGAAATTCGTTCCGACTGTTGTCGTTGGTCCCAGCGGAGTTGGCAAGGGCACTGTCATATCAGCAGTGCGAGCCAAGTATCCGCAGGTGTGGCTGTCGGTGTCGGCGACGACCCGACAGCCACGTCCCGGCGAAGCCGAAGGGCGAAATTACTACTTCGTTGATGAGTCACAGTTTGACACCATGGCGGCTGATGGCGATCTTCTTGAATGGGCCACGTATCAGGCACATCGCTATGGCACACCTTGTCAACCGGTGTTTGAGATGGGTCGATCTGGCCAGTGCGTCCTGATTGAAGTGGAGGTGGCTGGCGCCAAGCAGATCAAGGAGCGCCTCCAACGAGTCCGGACGGTCTTCATCACGCCGCCGAATTGGTCGATTCTTGAGGAGCGCTTACGGGGTCGGGGCACAGAATCCGATTCAGTGATTGAGCAACGGCTAGCGACGGCGCGACGGGAAATGGCCTATCAGTCGTCGTGTGACGCAGTCATTGTTAATCACCAGGTAGCCGACGCAGCTGATCAACTGGTAAGATTTCTCGGTCTAGCACCTGTCAAGGGCTCGACGTCTCCGACTGAATAGGAAGAATAGCTGATGGCGAATTTGCGGCAAGACATCACATATCCACCGATTGACGACTTGTTGACCAAGGTCGACTCAAAGTATCGGCTGGTGCTGTTCGCTGCCCGACGCGCCCGGCAGATCAACGCCTACTACTCGCAGTTGGGTGAGGGCTTGCTGGAGAACATCGGACCGCTGGTTGACGCCTCATCGCAGGAGAAGCCGTTGTCGATCGCTCTGCGCGAAATTGACGATGACCTCCTGGAATGTCAGGAGATTGATCCAGAAGCTGAAGCTGCTGCTCGTGAAGAGGCACTCAAGGATTCACCCTTTGACTTCACTAATCCCTTCGCAGAGACGACCCCGGTCGAACCGACTCCTCAGGATTGAGCCTTTCGCCAGAAAATGTCGCTGGTCTGGTTTAGATTCAGCTTGGGGCAGGGACACTGCCTTGTCTGATACAGCAAGGCGCGATGTTCGCCAGGTTAGGAGCTTGCGATGGGTCGATTGTTCACCTCAGAGGCAGTGACTGAAGGGCACCCAGACAAAATGGCTGACGCCATTTCTGACCGGGTCTTGGACGCGCTCCTTGAACAAGATTTGGCCAGCCGTGTGGCTGTCGAAACGCTGCTGACCACTGGTTTGGTGGTCGTTGCCGGAGAGGTGACCACTGAGGGCTATGCCGATGTCGCCAGTCTGGCGCGTGAAACCATCTTGCGTATCGGCTATGACTCGTCACGAGTCGGTTTCGATGGCCAGTCCTGTGGTGTGATGGTGGCGATTGGTAGTCAATCGGCTGACATCGCCCAGGGAGTCGATCTATCCGAAGAGGCTCGCGATGGATCGATTGATCGGCTTGACCTGCAGGGCGCCGGCGATCAAGGGCTAATGTTCGGCTACGCCTGTCGTGAAACTAAGTCGTTGATGCCTTTGCCAATCCATTTGGCGCAGCGACTGGCGCAGCGATTGTCGTTGGTTCGCCATAGCGGTGAGTTGGCCTATTTACGTCCTGATGGCAAGACCCAGGTGACGGTTGATTACGTCGATGGATTGCCTCGTGGCGTTGACACGGTGGTGGTGTCAACTCAACATGACCCAGGAATCGACCAGCATCAGATTTTCACTGATATTCAAAGGTTGGTGGTTGAGCCAATCTTGGCCGACTTGGACTTGGCTAGGCATGATTGCAAAATATTCGTCAATCCAACCGGTAGTTTTGTGATTGGTGGTCCGATGGGCGACGCCGGGGTGACCGGGCGCAAGATCATTGTCGACACCTATGGCGGCATGGCTCGACATGGTGGCGGGGCCTTTTCAGGCAAAGACCCATCTAAAGTCGATCGCTCGGCAGCCTATGCCCTGCGGTGGGTGGCCAAGAATGTGGTGGCCGCAGGGCTGGCAGATCGCTGTGAGATCCAAGCTGCCTATGTCATTGGTCGATCACATCCCGTGGGGCTGCAAGTTGACTGTTTTGGCACAGCCAAGGTCCCGGAGGTTCAAATTCAGGACGCCATCGGTCAGGTGTTTGATTTGCGGCCCCGGGCCATCGTCGACGCTTTGCAGTTGCTGCGACCGATTTACTCACAGTTGACCAACTACGGTCATTTTGGGCGCGACCTCGACGTCATGACCTGGGAGCGAACTGATCGGGCTGATGCTTTGGCCGCGGCGGTTCGCGGCTGAGACTGGATCTGATGATCGCCCAGGTGATGGTCGATTCGGGTTTGTCGCACCTTGATCGACCCTTCGACTACTCCGTACCCGATGACATGTCAGCCGACTTGAGGGTCGGCGTGCGCGTGCGGGTGCGTTTTCATGGTCGCCTGATGACCGCTTTGGTTGTCGGTTTGAGCGAACATTCTCAGTATCAGAACCTCCAACCAATCACCCGCCTGATCTCGTCCGAGGTGGTGGCTCCTGAGGCGTCCATTCGACTGATCAAGGCTGTTGCGGCCCACATGGCCGGGTCCTTCATGGATGTGGCACGATTGGCGGTGCCACCACGTCATGCGCGAGCCGAGAATGTTGAACGAAGTCGGACGGCTACGCCAGCGACAGCCAAACAGTTTCGGGCATCGATTGATGACTATCCACGGGGCAGTTCGTTGCGGCAAGCTCTTCAAGAAGGCGCCTGCCCTCGTGTCAGCTGGTTGGTGGCACCGACGACGACGGTGATGGGGCAGGGGTTCGCCGGCCTGGCGGCTTTGGTGGCCTCGACCATCGCCGGTGGTCGTCGAGCAATCGTGGTGTTACCTGATGCCAAGGACGTCAAAACCATGACTCAGGCATTGCGACAGGTGGTCGATGACCCGCGGTGGATCGTCAGTTTGCAAGCGAATCAAGGGCCCCAAGCACGGTATTCTGCATACCTGGCCATCGCCCGTGGACAGGCGATGGTGGCGGTAGGGACGCGGTCGGTCGCTTATGCGCCAATGCCAGATCTGGGACTGCTGGCCTGCTGGGACGAGGCGGATCCGTCCCTGGCCGAGCCTCATTTCCCCTACCCCCAGATTCGCGATGTCATCGCTCTGCGGGCGCGAATCGATCAATGTGCAGTCGTTTTCGCCGGTCACAGTCGGTCGGTCAGCCTGCAATCTTGGATTGAAACGGGCTGGCTGACTGATCTGAGCGCGCCGGTGAGCGTCATTCGCCGTGAAATTGCCGCACAACGAGTGGTCGGTGGTGATGATTGGTCGAGACGCCTGGACCCACTGGCCGGATCAGTGCGTTTACCGCACCAAGTGTTCGAGGTGATCCGGCAAGGCCTGGCTCTGGGGCCA
This sequence comes from Propionibacteriaceae bacterium, assembly GCA_031285505.1. Taxonomy (GTDB): domain Bacteria; phylum Actinomycetota; class Actinomycetes; order Propionibacteriales; family Propionibacteriaceae; genus WQYJ01. Next base: position 13,999 of record JAITVZ010000067.1, on the reverse strand, counting down.
GTGTTGGTCCAAGTGCCGTGGTTAAACAATCGGCGCGATCCGATCTGTCGGGCTTGTGGACAAGCAGTACGTTGCGCTTGTGGCGGCGGCTTGATCGAATCCTCAACCGGGGGGTTGTCCTGCACGGTTTGTGGCAGTGCCCAACCGCAGTGGCGTTGTGCTTGTGGGTCAAATCGGTGGCGAGTGATGAACACCGGGGCTGAACGGACGGCCCATGAATTGGCCAGAGCTTTCCCGCAGGCAGATGTCCAACGCTATGACTCAAGCATGCCATCCGAGGACACACCGACGATCGGGCTGAACAGTTTGGTCATCGCTACGCCGGGGAGTGCGCCTTTGGTCGAGGGTGGCTACGCATCTGGCATCATATTGGACGGCGACTCTGTCTTGCGTCAGCCGCGTCTGGATGTGGCAGTGGCTGCTTTGCGGCATTGGATGGCAGTCACCGCTGTCGTCCGGTCAGGGCAAGATCATGGGCAGGTGTTGCTACTGGCAAGCAGTGATGATCGGGTGGCCCAGGCATGGTTGCGCCTCGACCCGGCCGGATTGGCCAGACGCGAACTGACTGATCGGCGCGAAGCGGGATTTCCGCCGGCCTGTCGCATGGCCATCTTCACTGGCCAACCAGAGGTGATCGCTGCCATTGCCACTGAGGTTGGGCAACTGGCTGGCGTATCGGTGTTAGGCCCAGATGATTCGGGTGACCCCGATCTGACCAGTCGTCTATTGATACGCATCGATGCGCAGCATGGTGACGACTTGGCTCACTGGCTGCATCAGGCGGCCAGTGAGCAATCGACCCTGTCGATTGCCAGCAGGGCCGGTAAGCTGCAATGGAGACTCGACCCGGATTGGTAGGAGATTGATGCGCATCTTGTTTGCCGGCACACCATCGGTCGCCCTGCCGGTGCTGGATCGATTGGCGGAAAGTGACCATCAGCTGGTCGGGGTTTTGACCAGGCCGCCGGCGGCCCGGGGGCGCAGCCGCCGCCAGCAGCCATCGCCGGTCGCCTGTTGGGCCGCTGACCACCAACTGCCGATCATCAGCCCCTCGTCGCTGCGCGACCAGTCAGTGGCGCGTCAATTGCAAGCTTTGGATATTGAGGTCGCCGTAGTTGTGGCTTATGGCGGGCTGATCCCCAGGAATCTGCTACAACTTTTGCCAGCTGGTTGGATCAACCTCCACTTCTCGCTGTTGCCGGCCTATCGAGGAGCTGCTCCAGTTCAGCAAGCTCTGTTGGACGGGCGTGATCAAACCGGTGTGACCACCTTCAAGATTGTGCCGGCTTTGGACGCCGGTCCGATTTTTCGCCAACAGGCCATCAAGATTGATCCATCAGCCACCGCTGGTGATTTGTTGGACGAGCTGGCCCGGCTTGGTGCTGATCTGATGGTAGAAACTCTCAGCGACCTGGCTGCGGGGGCTCAACCGACTGCTCAACCGACTGTTGGTGTCAGTTTGGCTCCGAAAATCGATGGAGTGGCCGCACGCCTGGATTTGCGATCAGACAGCGAGTCTGTGATCAATCGAATCCGGGCGATGAGCCCAGATCCAGGAGCTTGGGCCGAACTGATTCAGCATCAGACGCTTTTGTCGGCTGATGAAGCGGCAGCAGCAAAACGCACACTGCCCGATGATCGCGGCTTCAAGATTTTGAGAGTCGGTCAGATGCGGTCTGACTTGCCAACGGAGTTGGCCTGCGGAGACGGTGATCAGGCTGAGGCCGGTGCACTTGTTGCCAGCAAACGAGCCCTGTGGTGCCGAATGGGAGCAGCATGGGTGGAGTTGACACAGGTGCAGGCCTTCGGCCGGCGAGTGATGTCCGGAGCCGATTGGGCCCGGGGTGGCTGGGTTTCAGGTATGCGCCTTGTCTAGGCCGACGACTCCGACAGTCCCGCCCCAGTGGTCAAGACCGAGGGAGCTGGCTTTTCAGATTCTGGCGGACAGTCGCCAGGGGGCCTATGTCAATCTGGCATTGTCCAAGGCTTTGGCCGGCAGTTCGTTGACCGGGGCTGATCGGCGTTGGGTTACGGAATTGGTGTCAGGAGCTGCTCGACACCTTGGCAGCCTGGACGCGATCATCGAAGCGGCAGCGGGGCGTTCTCTAACCAGTCTTCAGCCAGCGGTGGTTGATGTGTTGCGTCTGGGTGCACAGCAGTTGTTGTATATGAGGGTGGCCACTCATGCGGCCATCGATCAGTCGGTCGAATTGGCTCGTCACCGCATCGGTCAGCGGGTCACTGGCCTGGTCAACGCCGTTCTGCGCCGAGTGGCGGTTCAAGGACTGTCCGATTGGCTGGATCAATTGTCGGTGGGTTTGTCCACTGATCAACAATTGGCACTGCGGACCAGTCACCCCTTGTGGATCGTCCAGGCCTACCGCCAGGTTCTGCCAGCCAGTGAAGTTGAGCCGGCCCTGCTGGCGAACAATCAATCGCCTGTCCCGACCTTGGTGGTTCGTCCCGGTCTGCTTGAACGGGCGGCCTTGCTGGCGCTGGCTGGTGGCGAGCCGACGCCCTACTCTCCTTGGGGCGTGATCCGTGCGGGAGACCCAGGGGAAGTGGCGGCCATCCAAGCCGGTCTGGCCGGTGTCCAAGACGAGGGGTCGCAATTGATGGCCGGCCTGCTGGACCTGGTCGACGCCCCTGATCTGCCCTGGTTGGACCTCTGCGCTGGCCCAGGCGGAAAAACTGCTTTGATGACCGGCTTAGCCCAGAAGCGCAGGCAATCAGTCGTCGGCGCCGAGTTGCACCAGCACCGAGCCAGACTGGTGGTCGACGCCTTGAGGGGCTACGGTGTCGCCCCGGTGGTGGTGGCAGACGGGCGCATACCGGCGTGGAATTCCGCCTTCGGGCGAGTTTTGGTCGACGCGCCTTGTAGTGGTTTGGGTGCACTGCGGCGTCGTCCCGAAGCGCGTTGGCGCAAACAAGAAGCCGACTTGGGTGATCTTTGTTTGCTCCAGCGTGCCTTGATCGACCAGGCCCTTGACTCGGTGCCGCCAGGCGGTGTGGTTGCTTATGTCACTTGCTCGCCCCATCGCCGGGAGACGGTCGATCAGGTGGCGGCTGTCGAAGCCAGCGGTCGAGCAGAGGTACTGGATGCCCCCAGTCTTTGGCCTCAAGTCGAGCAGGCCACGGCCTTGGACGATCGTCGCTGTCTGCAACTTTGGCCGCACCGTCATGGGACAGACGCCATGTTTGCGGCGGTTCTGCGCCGACAGTGAATCGCCGACCAGCTCAGTGGGTCAACTCAGACAAAATCGCCTTACCAATCTGATCGGTTGTTCGATGGCCATGCTCTTTGGCGATATCGCCAGCCACGGTCCGCTCGATGGCTATTGCTCCCTCGTGATTGCCCAAGTGGCGCAGCAACATTGCTCCCGAGAGAATAGCGGCTCTCGGATCGGCCAGGTTGTGCCCGGCGATATCTGGCGCTGAACCATGCACCGGCTCGAACATCGATGGAAAAGCCCCTTCGACATTGAGATTGGCGCTGGCTGCCAGTCCGATGCCACCAGTGACGGCTGCGGCTTCGTCGGTCAGAATGTCGCCGAAAAGATTGTCGGTGACGATGACATCAAACTGTGATGGTGCGGTCACCAGGGCAATGGTCGCGGCGTCAATGTGCAGATAGTCGGTGTTGACTTGGGGGAATTCGGTTGCGATCTCCTGGAAAAGACGACGCCACAAGCCACCAGCATTGACCAAGACGTTGTGCTTATGCACCAAGGTGAGGTGTTGTTGGCGCTCGGCAGCCAGACGATAGGCGAAGCGGATCACCCGCTCGACAGCGAAAGCAGTGTTGATGCTGGTTTCGGTGGCGATTTCTTGATCAGTGCCTTGGCGGACGACACCGCCATTGCCGCAATAGAGGCCCTCGGTGCCCTCACGAACCACCACAAAATCAATCGGACCTTGGTCGGTGATTCGAGGCGCCAAGGGGCTGGACATCCCCGGATAAAGCCGAGCTGGACGCAGGTTGACCCCATGGTCGAAGGCGAAACGCAGTTTCAGTAACAAGCCTCGCTCCAACAGACCAGATGGCACCTGATCTGATCCAGGATTGGCGCCGACGGCACCCAGGAGGATGGCGTCATATCGCGCTAATTCCTTGAGAGTCTCATCGCTTAGCACTTCACCACTGGCTTGCCAGTGTGTGGCTCCGAGTGAGAATTCGTCAAACGACAGGCTGCCATCGACAGCACGCAAGATTTGAACGGCTTGGGCAATGACTTCGGGACCAATACCGTCGCCGGCGATGACTGCGATTTGCTGACTCATGGTTTCAAGCATAGGTACTGGGTTGCCTTAGAAGCTTGCTTGTCCAGCGAAATCGAATCCACCTGTCCGATCAGTGGGTTAGCATGAGGACATGACTATGACCTTCAAATCCGCCCAACCGGTCACGCATTCGGACAATGATCGGTTGGCGAAGATTCTGGCCGACCCGGGGTTCGTCAACTTCTTCTCGGATCACATGGCTCAAGCTGAATGGAGCTTGGAGAAGGGCTGGCACGACCCGGGGTTGGTTGATTATCAGCCTTGGTCGCTGGCACCGGGGACAGCCGTTTTCCATTATGCCCAAGAGATTTTTGAAGGTCTCAAGGTTTATCGCCATGCCGATGACAGTTTGTGGTTGTTCCGCCCGGAGATGAACGCTCAACGCTTCCAGCGATCGGCTCAAAGAATGTGCTTACCGGTTCTACCCGAAGACGATTTTCTGGCGGCTGTGCGTGCCTTGGCCCAGGTTGATGCGGCCTGGGTGCCGAAAGGCGCAGAGATGAGCTATTACATGCGCCCATTCTTATTCGCCGATGAGGCTTTCTTGGGTGTGCACGCGGCCAACAAGGCCCGTTTCGCGGTAGTCGGTGGCCCGGCGGCCCCCTACATTGCCGATGGACTGACACCGGCTGATATTTGGGTGACCACTACCTACTCCAGGGCTGGCAATGGTGGCACTGGAGCTGCCAAGTGCGGTGGCAATTATGCGTCGAGCCTGTTTGCCCAAGCAGAGGGGGCTGACCATGGCTGCTCGCAGGTTTTGTTCACCGACGCTTCGTCTCATCTGTGGGTCGAAGAATTGGGAGGTATGAACTTCTTCCTTGTCACATCGGACGACCATTTGGTGACACCGCCGACTTCCGGCACCATTCTCGATGGCATCACGCGCGACTCGATTCTGACCTTGGCTCCAGCCTTGGGTCTGACCCCACAAGTGCGTCCGATCGCCCTGGCCGAGCTGCTTGACGGCATCGCCGATGGCTCGGTCCGTGAGGCCTTCGCTTGCGGCACAGCAGCGGTCGTCACACCGATTGGTTGCCTGGTTCACCGCCACGACGGCGAAATCATGCGTTCGGCGCTGCCCCAGTCATTGGGTGATGCCACGCGAGCCATTCGCCGGCAGTTGGTCGATGTGCAGTGGGGGCGGGCTGAAGACTCCTACGGTTGGCTGCAACCGGTCACCAGCAACTAAGGCCAAGGCTCTGTTGGGCCAACGTCGACATGGACGCCGGTTGACTTGCGGTGCCGTGACGGGCGGTCTCGGTCACGCAGCATCGGCGCATGCCAATCGTGGTCTAACAGAGCCAAGGCCAAACTGGTCTGTAGAGGACGGTCCTCCTGTAGATGACTGATTCCAAGCCGTGTTTTGCCAAGTTGTTTTGCCGGTTGAGTTGTGTGGCTATGCTTGTTGGCGCTTGCGGGCGTGGCGCGTGCGGTAGGAGTCGTCCTGACGGTGTTGCTGCTCGGGCCGGGGCCTGGGACGCCCAGTCCAGTTCTTTCGCGCCGCTTCGCACAAAACCACCTGCTCGTCACCGGAATGATCAGGCATTGGACTCAATCGTCTAGGCTGGAACCATGAGAATTGCCAGGTACTCCTTCAATGACCAAATTCACTATGGCGTCGTCGACCTTTCAATCGATGGCAACGGTGATTCTGATACGGTTTCGGAATTGGAGGGTGACCCTTTCGCTGGACCGGTCAGGCTTAGTGGCGTCCGGCATGAGTTGACGGCCGTCCGGCTATTGGCGCCAGTCTTGCCGCGATCCAAAGTGGTTGGCATCGCTGCGAATTCTGTCCCTGGACAAGATGAGCCACCGCTCGCTAGCGGCTTGCCAGCGGTCTTTCTCAAACCCAACACCTCGGTGATTGGCCCGGGTGAGCCGATTGTGGTGCCAACGATGAGTCAGGACACTGCTTTGGAAGGGGAGCTGGCCATCGTCATCGGTCGAATCTGCCGTTCTGTGCCGCTGGAGCGTGTGCCAGAGGTCATCTTCGGCTATACCGTGACCAACGACGTCACCGCTAGAGATTTGATCGTAGATGGCGTCCCCTGGGGGGTGGCCAAGTCCTGGGACAGTTTCACACCGCTGGGTCCGTGGATCGTCACCCACTTGAGCATTGAGGAGGCATCGGGCCTGCGAGTGATCTCGTCTATTGATGGTCAGGCGGTCACCACCGGTCGAACATCAGGCTTGATCCATGGCATCGCTGAATTAGTGAGTTTTGTTTCCGAGGTCATGACATTGTTGCCGGGAGATATCATCTTGACCGGTGCTGTCGGTGGTGCCGCTAGCATCCAGCCTGGGACCACCCTGGAGATACAGGTTGAAGAAATCGGCACTCTGGTCAACCCTGTGGTTGCACCCTGATGGTTGATCGGAGCCGATTAATCACCGAGCCGATCCTTGGTTCAACCTACCCAATCAGCTTGGTGCCGCGCGGCGAGGATCCGTCCAATCCGTCGATCCGCATCATCGGTGGGGCCATGGCAGCGTTCATGCTGGCTTTGTATATGGTGATCGTGCCGCTGGTCAATACCGCCGTGGTCGCTGTTGGTTATTTGGCTGATGGGCAAGCTGCTGGCTGGAACGCCTTCGCCACCCAGGCCAACGCTTTCGAAACCCCTTGGGGTATTTTGGCCTCCCATCTGGGCTTGGCGTCGATGCTCCTGGTTGTTTGGGCATTGTTCCATTTTGTCCATCATCGTCGCCTGGGTTGGTTGTGGTCAGTCATGCCTGGAGTGCGCTGGCGCTACGGCCTGATTGCCCTGTTCCTGGCGTTGTTGGTTTTCGCAGGGCTGGTGATTTGGCAGGTGAGCCAAGGACTCAGCCTGAGACCACCAAGCAGCTTGGCTTGGTATGTCGTCGTGGTGGTATTGACCACGCCATTGCAGGTGTTGGCTGAGGAGGTGATGTTCCGCGGTTATCTGATGCAGACTCTTGGATCGGTGGTGCGATCGGATTGGTTCGCCATCGTCGGCACCGCCTTGGTGTTCGCCCTGTTTCATGGCACCCAGGACCCGTGGCTGTTCACTTCCCGCCTCGCCTTTGGTCTACTGGCCGGTTGCCTGGTCCGCTTGACGGGAGGTTTGGAGGCTGGCGTGGCCATCCACCTGATCAATAACTATGCGGCATTCGGCCTCGCCTTGGCCAGTGGAACCCTGTCCCAGATTCGGACAACCACGGCCATCAGCTGGCAGCAATCGCTACGTGATGTCGGTCTCTTTGCAGTGGCAGGCATGCTTTGTTGGCTGCTTGGTCGCCAAATGCGGCTGCCGCAACGGGTCGCTATTTGAGTTCCCCGGCCAGATTCCGCTAGGGTTGGTGCTTGTCTGAAGCCCTGGGGTATGGGGTAATTGGCAGCCCGCCGGATTCTGGTTCCGTCAGTCTAGGTTCGAGTCCTAGTACCCCAACGAAGGCCGAGAGTAGAGCGAACTTGTTCGTTCTACCGAGGTCGAGGCAGGGGTTGGTGTTTTCGGGAACGCACCCAACGTTTTCTATTCGGTCGGTGCTGGCTCTGAGTGCAGATCTTGATGTTTCCACAACCGATTCACGTTCGGTCAAAATTCTAGATGTTCGCTCTGGTGGACCCTCCATTCCCTGGAACGATGCCATGCTGCAGTTTGGATGAAAGCCATCACAGCGATGGCGATATTGAGGCCCTGGTTGTAGCCTTGTATCAAGATGATTAAAGAAACGACGGTGGGTCGGTTATTGGCGATCTCAGTGGTGGTCGTCCTGCTGGGCAGCTGTGCAACCATCGCGAAACCGTTGTCTTCGCAGACACCAGGCTCATCCTCGACTTCTGCGTCTTCGGCGTCGTCGACTGGCGGCGGGGTTAGCGGCCCACTAGTGGGTGATCCTGAGTTCAGTATTTCCGCCAGCCCGACCGCCGTCTCGACGCAACTGTCAACAACGCCGCTGCCCGCATCGACTCCAGAATCGTCACCTGCTGTTGATTCAATCCCGGTTGCCGATGCGACGCTCGATCCAGCGCCGCCACCTGTGCCCGCTGCTGCTCCAGTCGACTGCAGCATCCAAAAATGTGTGGCGTTGACCCTGGATGATGGTCCGTCCCCTCTGTCGACCAGCTTTGTCGATGTTCTTCAGTCCAAGGGTGCTCCTGCCAGCTTTTTCGTGGTGGCCAATCGCATTGCCAACTATCCGGGGGTGCTTCGACGCATGGTCGACGGCGGACAGACTGTTGGCAGTCATTCGCTGGCTCATGCCCATCCGGCGCAGCAGTCAGCTGAGGCCTTGCTTGCTGACAACAGTCGTAGCGATGAGCTGATCACTGCTGAGACAGGGTTACCGGTCACCCTATACCGCCCACCCTACGGTGAGCGCAGCGACGCAATCACGGCGGTCAGCGGACAATTGGGTTTGGCGCAGATTCTGTGGAATGTCGATTCGTTGGATTGGCAATCGCGCGACGCCAACAAAGTTGTCGAACAGGTCATGACCACGGTGCGCCCGGGATCAATCATCCTGACCCATGACCTCTACCAAAGTACCCTCGACGCCTATCCCATTTTGATCGACCGGCTGCGGGAGGCGGGATATGTCATTGTGACCATCCCTGAACTCCTTGGTGGGGCTTCGCAAGCTGGAGTCACTTACTTCTCCGGGCTGGCGCCGCCAGCCTGAAGCCATAACGCTGTGCTGCTACCATCCGAGGTCTGATCGATTGCCAAGACTGAGGTCGTGGCCGCCAGTTGGATCAGCTTGAAATGCGGATGGCTGTGTGACGCTCCGTTAAGCTGGAGCATTGATGCCGCGCATCGGTGCTAGATCGAGGAGATGGATCATGGGGGATTCGAGGTCAAGGCGTGTGCTCGCGCCGGTCCTGCCTAGGCGAATCGTCAAACATAAACCTGCCATGGCGGTCAGCTTGGTTGACGGCCCCTTGGCGGCTTGGCAAGTTCGCAATGCCGAAGCCACCATCCCGCATTGCATCGAGCAACTGGCCGTGTCTGGTGTGATTGACAACTTCCGGCGTTTGATCGGTGGCAGCGATGCCGATTTCCGCGGCTTCGTTTTCGCTGACTCCGACCTGTACAAGACAATCGAAGCGGTGGCTTGGGAGATTGGACGTTCCGGCACCGATCGCTTCGATGTGTGGCTAGATCAGACCATAGGCCTGATCGCCGCTGTGCAAGAGCCTGACGGCTATATCGACACCTGGATTCAAGGGGTTGATCCGCAGAAACGCTTCGCTGAGCTTGACTGGACTCATGAACTCTATGTCATGGGTCACCTGATCCAGGCCGGCGTGGCCCTCAAGCGCTGCGCCGACCGTGATGATCTGTTGCTTCTATGCCGACGAACTGCCGATCTATTGGTGGCTACCTTCGGTCCGGGCGGGCGTGACGGTATCTGTGGTCATCCTCAGATCGAGATGGCATTGGTCGAGCTCTTTCGGGTCACCGGACGTCGGACCTACCTCGATTTGGCCAAGCGTTTCATCGACCAACGAGGCCATGGCTTACTCAAAGCTGGTCGCTTCGGTGCGGAGTACTTCCAGGATCATCTGCCGGTGCGCCAATCCGGCACGGCGGTCGGGCACGCTGTTCGCCAGCTCTATCTCAATTCAGGCGCCACTGATGTGGCGGTGGAAACAGCCGATATCGCATTGCTGACCGCCATGGATGCTCAGTGGGAGAGTGTTCATCAGCGCAAGATGTACGTCACTGGTGCTTTTGGCGCCCACCACCAGGATGAGGGATTCGGTGCTGATTTTGAACTACCGCCTGATCGGGCTTATGCCGAAACCTGTGCCACCATCGCCGATCTGCAATGGTGCTGGCGGATGTTGTTGGCCGGCGCGGGAGCCGGACCAGGAGCTTACGCCGCTGTCATTGAGCGGGAGATTCATAATGCCTTGGCGGCTTCGATTGACAGGTCCGGAAAGAAGTTCTTTTACTCGAACCCGCTGCAACGTCACCCAGATGATCGCGCCCACGAGAACGCCCCGGTAACCCGGCAGTCGTGGTATGACTGTGCTTGTTGCCCGCCAAACATCGCCCGGACAGTGGCTCAGCTCGGCTCTTACGTGGCAACTTTCACTGAAGACACCCTCTGGATTCACCTGATCGCCGGTTGCCGCATTGAGCTGCCAACCGAACTGGGTGGGGGCAGTGTCACGGTGGACACTACCTATCCGCTGGCGGGTCGAGTGCGCATTCGGGTGAACAACTTATCAGCAAGTGAACAGTATCTGGCTGTCCGTTTACCGGGAGATGCCGTCTGCAACGTGCTTGATCACAAGGGTGATCTGCTGCTTGTTCCGAACTGTTGTGATGACGAAGTCAAACCGTCAGCGGATGCCTACCGCCGCCTGCCCTTGGTCGATGGTGCCGTATACCTTGTAGACCTCGATCTGGCACCTCGCTTGGTCCGGGCTCACCCGCGAGTCGATGCGGTGCGTGGTTGTGTGGCCGTGATGCGTGGGCCGCAAGTGATGTGCCTTGAGCAGGTTGACCTGCCCGCTGGCTTGACTGTCGACGATGTGGTGATGGTCGGGGCACCGACTCCGATCGGCAGGAACGACGACGATCGGCTCGATTCAGCCAGCATTTATGTGCGTACGGTGCGGTCGCCAGCGGAACTCTACCCGTTGATGGGCGCAGAAGACGATGCCGATTGCCAATCGCCGGTCGAAGCCAACTCGCTTCCAGTCACCATCCATCCATTTGCCAGCTGGGGCAATCAGGAAGCCGGCGCGATGCGAGTCTGGTTGCCACACCAGTGAGACGAAACTTGCTTGATGAGGTCGGCTCGGGCGGTGTGACAGCAGTGACTGGTCAATCGGTCGTCTGATCTGCTAGAGTCTTCCTGCACCGAGTGCGTGGCCCCGTTGTGTAGCGGTCTAGCACGCCGCCCTCTCACGGCGGTAGCGAGGGTTCGAATCCCTTCGGGGCTACCAGTGAATGGTCGCCAGTTATATTGGACTGGCGACCATTTCTTTTGTCCAACCCATTGAGTGATCGCCGGCCCACCGACATGCGGGTTATAGGCAGAAATGTGCGTCTGTGGTTGTGCGTGTCTGGTCCAGAGTCCTTCTTCGAAGGTCAGCCCGATACCCCATATGGCGGGTAGGACGGATATTGGTTGCGTGTGGTGTCCACAGGGCGGGGAATCGGGGGACGCGCCCCTACTCGCAGCCCTTGCCTGGGCGGCATGGCACATCCGCAGAGTGATTCCGGCTGGTCCAGAGGGCTAGTCGAAGGTGGTCCACGGGGTGGGGCGTCCACCATGAGGGCGGTGGGGCATGAGGTGAGGGGTGGGTTGCTGCGGCAAATGAGCCAAGGAGTTCGCCATTGTCGACAACTTGTCTTTCGACACTCGCCGGATTATCATGGTGACCGAATGATCGAGCAAGGAGGCGCGATGGGACCGAGCCACACCAACACGCTCAAGATGATCCGTCGGCGCGCCTTGACCGCCGGCGCCATGCTGGCTGTGCTGACATTCATCACCGGTTGTACCAATGAGCAAGCTGACTTGCCGTCCAGCGATGACCTGACCCGTCCGTCCAGCAGCGGATCATCCCTGCCCGGCACCGGTTCTGCCACGCCGGCCAGCGATGGAGCCAGCCCCACTGGCGGAGCATCGACCAGCCCCGACATCGCGTATGACCTGGTCACCAGGGCCTACAACTTCCAGACGTGCCTGGCCGACGCCGACATCAGCACCAGCCTGGAACCCGGCGGCGGCAAAGTCGAAGGACTGGTGCTCGTCTCCTTCAGCGGATCACCATACGGCAGGGTGTTCTACAACGACGGCAACGGCCACGGGGACATTGCCGGTCAAAGCGGTGGCATGGATCAAGCCTCCCAAGCCGACCGTGACCGACTGATGAGCGCTGAATTCCAGGATGGTCAGGCCCACCTGGAGATCGACGGGGCCGATCACAGCGCCGACTGGTCCCAGTGCCTCGCCGAGACCGGCTACGTCTATATGGAGGCGCTGGAGCCGAAACCAGTAGGGATATCCGCCGAATACGTCATGAGTGTCGTCGAGGGGAACAACGCCTGGGCCGCCTGCGCCCGCGAACACGGCTTCCCGAACATCACCGACTCGGTCATGCCCAGCGACTTCTACAACTGGGACACCTGGCCGCAGGTTTCCATACCGCTCAGCACCGAACCGGTCGCCCTCGCGCAGTTGATGCTGGACTGCCCCAACTACGACGCCACCGCCGCCGACCGGCTGGCCTCGTGGTATGCCGAGCATCCAGACGAGTTCCCGCCCGAAGAGCTGCTGGTCTCCGTCAAGGCGAACATCCAGATCGACACCTCAAGCGTCACCGACGTCGAAGAACGCTGGGTCGGATACGGCAACGGGGTGACCGCCCAACCGCCAGATCAGGTGAGAGCAGGGGTCTTGGACTGCATCGTCCAGGCCGCCGTCAAAGGGGCCATGATGCCCAACGTTGACAACATGTCCGTCGAACAGTGCTACGACAGGGGGTGAGCTGGGCTAGCCGCCGCCAGGACAGCTTGGAGCAGTCACTCCCGTCACTCAGCCGGATGCGGATCGAGTCCCGCTCGTTCGACGTCGCTTAGGAGCGCCACCCCAAAGGCGTCGAAATCGCCTGGCGCCAAGACAAAACTGCCGGTGGACCCACAGGGGTGCAGGTCAGGGTGAGATCACTGGTGACGAAGGCGAGCAGCCAGGACCGGGCGCAGAAGCGCGCAATACCCACCGCCTCCGGCCCCGACGACCGAGGATTGCTCGAGGCTCTGTTAGACCACGGTTGACATGTTGTGTCTTGGCGTGTCTGGCATCTGTTTGGTGAGAAGAGCCCTTGAAACTCGGCAAATCTGATGCCTTTCTCACCAAACAGACGCAGCAGTCCGACCCCGAGCACCACGGCTCCAAGAGTCTGACCATCCCGCAGACCGGTCCATGTCAACCATCTGTTCCACGGATACGTCTGTTGGTGCTGGTTCCTCAGGTACAGAGTCTGTCTGGGTCGGATCGGCAGAAGCGGATGCACTTGCACTGCTTGCCTCCGACTCCGCCACCCCGGGATCGGCTGGCGCGGTGGGCTCACTCGTCTGCGAAGCCTCCCCTGCTCGGGTACCCCGCACCGCGACTAGCCTGGTTCCATGCACCACACCCGGGAGGAACTGACCGAGGCCCTGCGCCAGGTCGAGTCGACCATCGCCAAGCTGGAGAAGGTCGTGATCGCCCTGGCTGAGTCGGCCAGGGCGCAGCGCACCCTGGCGGTGCGGCGACTGGCGGCGTTCCGCATAGCCGCGGAGTTGATCCGTCTCGAGTTGGAGGAGGACCGTCAGTAGCCAACGGTTGATCGGGACAGTGGGTTGCTTGAGAACGAGTTGGGGGAATCGGCGTGAGCGCGCAGCCCACCCGGTCCACCAACTCCAATCTGATAGACAACCACTCCCCGGTGTCCACCAAACCGAGACCGATCCACATCCCGTTCTTCAGTGAGTGGCCGAAGGGTCGATCTAACCCAAATCAGCTATCAGGCTTGATGGTTGATTCCGAAGCATTGAGACCTGTCTGACGCTCAGGAGGCGTTATGGCGGCGTTGCTGCTCGGTCGGTGGACGTCCAGTCCACTTGACTGGCGCGCCTTGCCACAACACCACCTGCCCGCCACACAGACCACCAGCCCTTGGAATCAATCATCTAGACTGACGGACATGCACGGGCTGGTGAAAGTGCCTCACGGTAAGGAGGTTGTGGTC
>JAITVZ010000117.1 GCA_031285505.1 Propionibacteriaceae bacterium | reverse complement strand
TGTTGTTGGACGAGCCAACCAACCATCTCGACGCTGAGTCTGTCAGCTGGCTGGAGGGTCACCTCAAGAACTACCCGGGAGCCGTTCTGGCGGTCACCCATGATCGCTATTTCCTCGACAACGTCGCCTCATGGATCTGTGAGGTTGATCGCGGTGCGCTGCATCCCTATGAGGGCAACTATTCGACATATCTGGAGACCAAGCGAGCTCGTCTGACGGTTGAAGGCAAGAAGGACGCCAAGCGGGCCAAGATCCTGGAGCGTGAGCTCGATTGGGTGCGCTCAAATCCCAAGGCCCGTCAGGCCAAGAGCAAGTCGCGTCTGGCGCGATATGAAGAATTGGCCGCTGAGGCAGAACGCAACCGCCAACTGGATTTGGCCGAGATCAACATCCCAGCCGGTCCACGGCTGGGGGCTGATGTGATTGAGGCTATCGGTTTGGCCAAGGGTTTTGACGACCGTCTGTTGATCGATAATCTGTCATTCTCCTTGCCGCGGGCTGGCATCGTCGGTGTGATTGGGCCGAATGGCGTGGGTAAAACTACTTTGTTCAAGATGCTGATCGGTGAGGAGAACCCCGACAAGGGGCAAGTCAAGGTTGGCCAAACCGTGTCTTTCAGCTACGTCGATCAAGGCCGCACCGGTTTGGACGGCGCCAAGAATGTCTGGCAGGTGGTCTCTGATGGCCTGGACTTCATCAAGGTGGGCTCCTTCGAAATGCCCAGTCGAGCCTATGTGGCTTCATTTGGTTTCAAGGGGCCGGATCAACAGAAGATGACCAATGTGCTATCTGGCGGCGAACGCAATCGCCTGAATCTGGCCTTGACCCTCAAACAGGGCGGCAATGTGTTGCTGCTCGATGAGCCGACCAATGACCTTGATGTCGAGACACTGCAATCGCTGGAAGATGCTCTGTTGGAGTATCCGGGGTGTGCCGTGGTTATCTCGCATGATCGCTGGTTCCTTGATCGAGTGGCCACCCATATCTTGGCTTGGGAGGGCACTGATGACGACCCAGCTCGTTGGTTCTGGTATGAAGGCAACTTCGAGGATTATGAGCGTAACAAGGTGCAGCGCTTGGGAGTCGAGGCGGCGCGGCCGCACCGCACCACCCACCGTCGCCTGACGCGCGACTGATCGAGCTTGGTCCGTCGCCGAATCCGACTTGGGATTCGCAAAGCTTGTGTCCCGCACCGGAAATGGGTTGTTAGACAACGGTTGACATGCGCCGATGTTGCGTGGCCGAGATCAGCCATCACCGCAGCGCAAGTCAACCGGGGTTCCATGTCAACGCTGGTCTAACAGAGCCACCGGAAATGGGTTGTGTGTGGGGTGGAATTGGGTGTGGTGAATCGCCAGGCGGAGGAGCCAGGTGGGCTGGACGCCTGTCGACCAACGACAGGGCCGCGAGGCGCTATATGAGGCGCCACATTCGGTCTCAGCCCGGCGGCGAATTCCCGGAGCGGGACGGCGGACTAGGTCGGCTGCCGTCGCACGTGGTCGTCGACCAAGGCTGACCTGTGAACCTGCGGCGGGGCGACGATGGCTCACGTCGGCGATTATCTTCCGGCTAGACTGACGCAATGTTGTTTGATCCGATATCCCTGCGGGGCTTGACAGTCCGTAATCGTGTCTGGTTGCCACCGATGTGCCAGTACGCCTTGGATCGCCCCGACGGGGTGCCCACCGATTGGCATCTGGTGCACTATGGCGCCAGAGCGGCCCAGGGCTTTGGGCTGATGATCATCGAGGCAACGGCGGTGCTGCCCGAGGGTCGCATCACCCAAGCTGATCTTGGTCTATGGAATGATCAACAGACGGCTGGTTTTGAACCCTTGGTGGACTTCAGCCACCGGCAGAAGACGGCGGTGGCCGTCCAATTGGCCCATGCTGGCCGCAAGGGTTCGACTTGGCCGGATCGACCTGATGCCCCGTCGGGTCTGCAATCGGTCGCTGACGGGGGTTTCACTGTCGTGGGCCCAAGCGCCGAGGCTTTTCCCGGATTGGCGGTTCCCCATGCCTTGACCCTGGCGGAGGTGCAACAGATTCCCTTGGCATTCGCGGCTGCCGCCAAGCGGGCTGACCAGGCCAAGATCGACGTCGTTGAGCTGCATGCCGCCCACGGTTACCTCCTACATCAGTTCCTATCGCCCTTGAGCAACCACCGCACTGACGCTTACGGTGGTGACTTTGCCGGACGCAGTCGCCTGCTGCGCGAAGTGGTCACAGCGGTGCGTCAGGTGTGGCCCGAGCAGAAGCCACTGTTCGTCCGCTTGTCAGCCACGGATTGGGTCGAGGGTGGTTGGACTTTGGCGCAGACCGTTGAGTTGTCCCAAGGATTGAAGGAGCTGGGCGTCGATTTGATCGATGTCTCAACCGGCGGCAATGTGCCGGCATCAATCCCAGTCGGCCCCGGATATCAGGTCCGCTTTGCGGCTGAGGTCAAACGGCAGGTGGGTCTGCCAGTTTCGGCGGTGGGCTTGATCACCGACGCCAATCAGGCCGAACAGATTCTGCGGTCAGGCCAGGCTGATGTGGTGATGATCGGTCGGGCGGGGCTGCGCGATCCGGGATGGCCAGAAATGGCTGCCGCCGTCCTGGGAGCACCGACACCGTTGGCGCCGGCCTATTTGCGAGCGGCCCTTCCCAGAGGCTGAATTAATCGAGGCTCTGCTAGACCACGGTTGACAGGCACCGACAATGCCGCGCATACACTGCCTGGTTGAGGCCAGCAATCGTCGCACCGCCAGTCAATCCCATCTGCATGTCAGCGCTGGTCTAACAGAGCCTCAATCGATGCCTCGGTGAGCCAGCAACAACTCGGCCAGTGTCATGGGAACTCGGTCGGTCAGATCGGTGATTTGTTTGCGGCAAGAGAAACCATCGGCCAGCACGACCGCCTCGGGGTATTGCTCCAAAGCGGGCAGCAGATGTTGTCCGGCGATCGCCACTGACAAGTCGTGGTGCCCGATCTCGACACCAAAATTGCCAGCCAGGCCGCAGCAACCCTGAATGGTCACCAAGGAGGCACCGCAGTCCTTCAGCAGTTGTGCATCGGCGCCCCAGCCTAAAACCGATGCCTGGTGGCAATGCGGCTGAGCCAGCACGGTGTGACCAGTCAAGTTCGGTCGGCGCCAGCCATCTGTCCGATTGAGCAGCTCTGCCAGGGTGAAGGTGGAGGCGGCCACTTGGGCCACTCGTGAGTCGTCGACCAAATCAGCGGCGTCATCGCGCCAGACCGCCAGGCAGCTGGGCTCCAAACCGAGAATGGGGGTGCCGGCTTGGGCATATGGCGCCAACTGATCAAGAGCCGCCATGATCTGGCGGCGGGCTCCGTCTGCCTGGCCAGTGGTGATCCACGTCAGCCCACAGCAGGCGGTTCGCTCTAAGAACTGCGGCGCATAACCGGCATCGAGCAATAAGGCGATGACGGCAGGCAGGCTGGTCGATTCAAAACAATCCGTGAAAGAATCCACCCAGACCAAGACTGGTTGCCGATTCGTCTCGGTGGTGGGGTGTTCGCCAGTAGGCGCGGTGTCAGTCGGTTGCCGAGTCACTGATGCTGCGGGGTGGTTGCTTGCAAGCGGGGCGCTTTCGATTGCAGCGCCGTTCAGCGAGCGGCGAGCAGCGCGCCGGGCGGAGACACTGGCGAAGCGAGGCAGAGGCCGGCGTCGGTCGACACCTGCTGACCACTTGCCGATCGCACCAATGCCCGGTAGCCCCAGTAGGGCATTGACCAGCCAGCCGAGGTGGAGGCGGGTCAGCAGACGACCCCAGCGCGGCAACCAGCCCAGCAGGTAGTGGCTGCTGGGCCGCAGACGCCGCCGATAACGCTGATTGAGGGCGTAAGACTTGGCTGATGTCATATCGACGGCCGTGGGGCAGTCGCTGGCGCAACCCTTGCAGCCCAAACATAGGTCCAGGGCTTGTGCCACTGCCGGCGAGTCCCAGCCATCGACCAATTGACCGAGCAGCATTTCCTGGAGGATGCGGGCTCGCCCCCGAGTCGAGTCGATCTCTTGACGAGTCGCCTGGAAGGATGGGCACATCAATCCTTCCGCTTGGGATGCGACACATTTGCCGACGCCAGAGCAGCGATGCACCTGATCGGCGAAATGCTGGTGTGATACCACCAGCGAGTTATCGATCAAGCCGGCGTATCGAATCTGGTCGTCAACTGGGGAGGGGTTGACGATGACCCCTGGATTGAGCAGCATTTTGGGATCGAAGAGAGACTTGGTGGCGGCGAATAGCTCAAGCGCTGCCGGGGGATACATGATCGGCAGGAGTTCGGAACGTGCCCGACCGTCGCCATGCTCCCCGGACAGCGACCCGCCAAGGCGGGCCACCAATCGAGCCGATTCGATGACGAACTGACGGTAGCGGTCGGCGCCTCCTGGCTGCGTCAATGGGAAATCGATGCGGGCGTGGACACAGCCCTCGCCAAAATGGCCATAGGGCAAGGCATGGAAGCCAAAGTCGTCGAGCAATTGTTCGAAAGAGCGCAAGTATTCGCCGAGTCGACTTGGCGGGACGGCGGCATCTTCCCATCCAGGGTAGGCCGGAGAGTCGAGGCTGACTCCAGCCAAACCGGCCCCGTCGGACCGAATCTGCCAGATGGCGCTCGCCTGATCGGGCTGATCGATCAGCCAGCCTTCAATGGCACCCGCGGCTTGCAAGAGTTGACGGGATCGCGACTCGACTTCGCTGAGGTCATCGCCAGCTAGTTCGACGAAGGTCCAACCGTTGCCGTGGGGAAGCGGTGGGACCGCTGCAGGTCCCTTCGCGCGCGCGACTATCTCAACCAAACGGGCATCCATGCCTTCGACCGCTGTCGGTTTGAATGGCAAAATGGCCATCACATCGTCGGCGGCGTCGGCCATTGACGGATAGCCCAAGGCGATGGTCAAGCGATGGTCCGGATCTTTGACCAGCCGGACTGTCAATTCGCTGGCAATGCCCAATGTTCCCTCACTGCCAGTGAAGAAGGCAGGCAGGTTTCGGCCTTTCTCCGGCAGGAGGTACTGCAAGCCATAGCCGGACACCTGGCGGGAGAAAGTGCCAAAGTGGCGCCGGATCAGCGCCAGGTGTTGATCGGTCAGTGCGGCCAGGGCCCTGGACAAGGGGTGGCTGTCGGCCAGATCGCCGGACATCGCGGCCAGACGCAGGATGTCGCCCCTGCCGGTGATGACTTCAGCGTCAAGCAAATTGCTGGCGGCTACGCCATAGCCCAGAGCCCGCGGCCCGCAAGCGTTATTGCCGACAATACCGCCGATGGTGCACCGTGACGAGGTCGATGGGTCCGGACCGAAGCGCAAACCGTAAGGCTGACAGGCCCGTTGGAGATCGGCTTGGATCACGCCCGGATCGACCACGGCCAACTGTCGATCACCATCAATCAGATGGATCCGGCTGAGATGGCGTCGCAGATCGAGCACCAAGCCGGGACCGATGGCATTGCCGGCACATGAGGTACCGGAGCCACGGGCAGTGATTGGCAATTCGGCTTCGCGGGCGACTGTCAACAGCTCCAGTAGCTCATCACGGTGGCGGGGGCTGGCGACTGCTTGGGGAACCAGCCGATAGATTGAGGCGTCAGATGAATAAAGGGCTCGATCGCGGTCGAGAAGGCTGACGCTGGCTGCCGTTTTCGGGTCCAAACAACTGATGAATTGACGCAGGGCAGCAGACGAAGTCATCGCACTATTTTGGCAGATTGCCCACTGGGCTGCCGGTCTGCCCAAACCCGCAAATCGGCCCGCTCGTGGCTTGGCGGTCGCTCTGACGTGGAGACGGAGGGTCTGACGCCGGCTGTAACACCGACTGGAGCCACGCTTGTGCCGATTCGGTGAGGGGCACCTCTATTGAAGTCTGGCGGCCTCGACTGGCGGTGGCGATCGGCGGCTGCAGCCTTGACTGTCCAGGAGGGCGGACCACCAGAGAAGGTCGACCATGGGGCAACTGTCGGTCTGCGGTAGATTGATGGCGTCACATCTGGCTGCCCAATGGTTTTCAAAGGGGGACGGCTCAGGGTAAATGATGTGGTCGACAGGCACCAATGACGGCAATGGCCGTCAGCGTCAGGAGGTAAGGATGCGCCAGACCCCAGCAGGCACCAAGCAAGTCCAAGAGGAGCTCTATGCCCGATCAGCGCCGTCACTAGCATCAATGTTCCTTGATCGGGTCAGTGCCACTCCTGATGTTCGAGCCTTCACCTATCCCGATGAGGCTGAGGTCTGGCAAGACCTCAGCTGGCGTCAGACGGCTGATCTGGCAGAAGCTTTTGCCGCCGGATTGATGCGGCACGGCATCACATTGGAGGACCGGGTCGCCATCATCGCTATGACCAGGATCGAGTGGGTGATCGCTGATTACGGCATTGCCTTGGCCGGTGGCGCCACGACCACTGTTTACCCGAACACGGCGGTCGACGACGTCTATTTCATCTTGTCAGACTCTGATTCGAAGATCGTCGTCGCCGAGGATCAAGAGCAGGTGGACAAGGTGCTGGCCCATCGTGACCTTGATGATCAAATCGCCTTGATCGTGCTGATGAAGGGCCCAAGTCAAGGTCGGCGCATCATCGCCTGGGAGGATTTCTTGGCCGAGGGTCGGGTCTGGTTGGCGGAGCATCCAGACGCCATTGGCCAAGTGGTTGGCCAATTGACCCATGATCACCTGGCAACCTTGATTTACACGTCGGGTACGACCGGTCGGCCCAAGGGTGTCCGTTTGAGTCATGGAGCGTGGTCCTATCTGGCCGAAGCCGTCGAATTGCTTGACTTGGTGACCGCTGATTTGATGAGCTATCTGTGGCTGCCTTTGTCGCACTCCTTTGGCAAGTCGATGATGGTTTTCCAAGCAAAGTATGGTTTTCAGACGGCTGTAGACGGTCGGGTCGACAAGATTGTCGATAATTTGAGCATTGTCCAGCCATCGTTCATGTGCGCTGTGCCCCGAATCTTTGAAAAGGTCAGAGCCGCGGTCCTGACTGGCGAAAACAGCCGCGGCATCAAGGGCAAGATCGCCCATTGGGCCTTTGCCATGGGCTATCGCGCAGTGCCTTATCGACTGGCGGGGAAGCCCCTGCCAGCGCTGTTGGCGGCTCAATACAAAGTGGCGGACAAGTTGGTGTTTGCCAAGCTGCGCGACAAGCTTGGCGGCAATATTCGTTTCATGATTTCCGGGGCAGCCAAGTTGTCGCCGCAAATCCAAAAGTGGTTTTACGCCGCGGGCATCATCATCATTGAGGGTTATGGTATGACCGAATGTGCCACGGTTGACGCTGTTGATCATTACCGCCAGCCGACCTTTGGTTCCTTGGGGCGGCCGATCCCCGGGTTGGAGACCCAAATCGCCGACGACGGCGAGATCCTCTTCCGGGCCCCGGTGGTGATGCAGGGTTATCACAAGAACCCCGAGGCGACCGCCGAAGCGATTGATGCCCAAGGATGGTTGCACACCGGAGACATCGGCCACTTTGATGACAAGGGCAAGCTGTTCATCACTGATCGCAAGAAGGACTTGATGAAAACCTCGGGCGGCAAATATGTCGCACCCACCAAGGTTGAGGCGGCTTTGATGGCCAATATCCCTTATATATCGCAGGCCATCGCTGTTGGTGACGGGCACAAATACATCGCCGCTGTCCTTGTGCTGGACCCGGTGGCTTTGCTGCGCTGGGGAAAGAATCACGGTCACAGCAACGACTCCTACGCACAGTTGTCACAACTGCCCGAGATCCGCCGCTCGCTGGATCGCTTTGTTGAGCGAGCCAATGCCCATTTGGAGCGGTGGGAGACAGTCAAGCGCTATGCCATTTTGGATCATGAGCTGACGGTTGAATCTGGAGCGGTCACCGAGAGCATGAAGATCAAGCGTTCGAAAGTCATCGCCATGAACCGTGAGATTGTCGCCGGACTCTTCGATGACACCGCCGAAACAGGGGTTGTCGATGAGGGTTGAGGTGCCACTGCGTTGGGCCGATCTGGACGCACAAGGTCATGTCAACAATGCGCGTTTTCTAGACTATCTCCAAGACGCTCGGGCTGATTTCTTGTACGCGTTGCACATTGAGGACTTGCTGCATCAAGGTTTCACAGTGCTGTCGAATCAGATTGAATACCGAGCCCCGGTGTTTTATTCTGAAGAGCCTTTGCTTGCCGACATCACCGTTGACTCAGTCAATGACCAGGCGGTGGGTTTGGTCTACCGGCTCTATCAAAATGACACCGAGGTGGCCTTCGCGAAAACGACTTTGTCTGGTTATGACGTGGCAGTGCGACAGCGCCGGGATTTGCCGGTGGCGGCCAAAGCGGTCTTCTCACCATTGGTGTCACCATCGCCGGCTTTGCAACCAATTCCTTGGGTCGATCTGGACGAGCACGCCAAAATCTCATCAATGAAGGTTCGTTGGGCCGATCTCGATGCCTATGGCCACGTCAACAACGCCATGATCTTCGATTATGTTCAAGAGGGTCGCATCACTTTCACAGCGGCTCCGCTGCGAGGTATGGATGACAGTCCAGCGCCGGATTACCTCTGGCTGTTGGCCCGTCAAGACGCTTGGTATGACGCTCCGATTGTCTTTCGCAAGAATCCGTATATTGTCCGCACCGGTGTTTCCCATATTGGTCGAACGTCAGTGGCCTTTTGTTCGCAAGTCGATGATCCGGTCAATCGGACGGTCTGCGCCCGAGCGGCCGCAGTAGCCGTCTTCGCTGATGGTACCGGCCATCCCACGCCACTGACGCCGGAAATTCGCTCGGGCTTGGAGCAATTTCGGCTGGCTGGCGCCAACGACTGACTCCGGGCGGCTGACGCGCCTTATCGCTGAGCGATAACCTCGATCTCAATCAGGGCACCCATCGGCAAGGCCACCACTTGAACCGTTGAACGAGCCGGTAGAACCGGGCCACTGAAGTGTTCGCCATAAATGCGATTGACGGCCTGGAAATTGGCCAAATCGGTCAAGAAGATAGTCGTTTTGACGACATTGGCAAGTGTCAGATCGGCCTCGGCCAAGACAGCCTGGATATTGGTTAAAACTTGCTGGGTCTGACCAGCGATGTCTGCGGCCTCAATGGTGCCGCTGGCCGGCACGATCGGCACCTGCCCGGAGCAATAGACGGTGTCCGGCGTCGCGACGGCTTGCGAGTACGGGCCAATGGCGGCTGGTGCTTTGTCGGTGTTGACGATTGAATGTGACATTCTCGGCTCCTTTGATTGGCTTAGCGTCAACTTAGGTCCTTGCAGGGCGCAGGCTGACTAGTGGAATTGGCATGCCCTGATCGGGCAGGTAACGGAGCTCGGCCGGTTGATTCGCGGACGATCAGACGCATCGGCACGGTGGTCGGTGATGATGACGGCACAGCGACGTCTTCGATCATCGACAAAACGAAACGAACCGCGGTCTCGCCGAGCAGGCCGGTTGGTGCGGCCAAAGTAGTCAGAGCCGGCGTGATCAGATCATCAGCGAACAGATTGTCACAACCGATCACGGAAATATCGCGGGGCAGGCTGGCGCCCTTGGAGCGCAGCGCTTTGATCAGCCCCAAGGCGTTGAGGTCGTTGTAACAGATGACCGCAGTCGCCTGTCGAGCAAGAATGGCCTCGGCAGCGGTCGCACCGCCTTCAATGGTTGGCGGCACTGGATTGAGTCGATGCAAAGTCATTCCCAGACCGATGGCGGCTGCCCGTAGGGTCAGCCAGCGCATTCCGGACATCCAGGAGCTGTCTGGTCCGGGCAAGAAATAGACACTGGTGTGGCCAAGCTGCAGCAAGTGTGAGACAGCCAGCTTCATCCCATGGGCGGTATCAGGTAGGACGGATGGCAGCCCACCAACAAAGCGGTTCAATATGACTATCGGGTGGCTCTTGGCAACGGAGCGCAGCAGGGTGTCGGTCAGGCGCGAAGACGCGACGATCAAACCGTCGACCATCGGCAGGAGGCGCTCGAGGTTGGTGCGCTCTTGGGAAGCAGATTCTTGGGCGTCGATCAACAGGATCGAATAGTCGGCCTTGATTGCCTCGTTTTGAGCACCACGCAATGTGCCGAAATAGAATGGATTGGTCACATCGGTGACAGCCAGGGCAATCGTGCGGTGGATGCCCTGGCTGAGACTTCGGAAAGGACTGTCGTCGCGATAACCAAGATCAAGGGCGACAGAACGAACGTGGTCGGCGGTCTTGACTGACACCCGGCCAGGCCGCGAAAAGGTGCGTGAGACGGTGGATGGGCTAACTCCGGCGGCGACGGCCACATCATAAATTGTCACGCCAGATTGCGAATCACTATCACCCACGGCGCCAGCTTAGCATGGTGGCAACAAGTGGCAACAGGCTGCCCTTGGGCTAGAAACGATTCGCTTGGACTATTGGTGGGTGTTGCAGCGCCAATGTCTGGCCAATTGGGCGATAATGCCGATATGGGAACGCGGCTTCAACTTCATCCTGACAGACTCTTTCCAGCCGATCCGTCGACTCGATCAATTGCTCGTCAGCTTTATCAATCAGTGGCGTCTTTGCCGATTCTTTCACCCCACGGGCATGTGCCAATTGATTGGTTGGTCAGTGACCGACCCTGGGTTGACCCGTTGGAATTGTTGATCAGCCCCGATCATTACATCACCCGTTTGCTGCACGCCAGTGGGGTGGCCTTGGAGCGGTTGGGAGTGCCTCCGGGCCAGGCTTTGTCTGCCGATGATGCCCGAGCCGGCTGGCGCTTGTTTTGTGAGCATTGGCCGGTGTTTCGCGGCACACCAATGAAGTATTGGATGGAGCAAGTGCTGGTCGAAGTCTTCGAGATCGATCAGGCACCCTCAAGGGAGACGGCCGACCAACTCTTCGACCAGATCGCCCAGCGCTTGGCTCGGCCAGACCGTCGCCCGCGGGCGTTGATGGATCGGTTCAACATCGAATTCCTGGCGACGACCGACGATCCATTGGACGCCCTCCAGGGTCATGATCAGTTGGCCAGTGATCCTGGTTTCAATCATCGAGTCGCCCCAACCTTTCGTCCCGATCGTTTGCTCAATGTCACTGATCCGGGTTGGCCACAAACGCTGGTTGACTTGTCGGCCAGCACTGGTGTCGATGCGCTGCATTGGAACGGTTGGTTGGCGGCGGTAGCGGCGCGCCGCTGGTTCTTCAAGGAGCACGGGGGCGTGTCGACCGACCATGGTCTGGTTGACGCCAGCACTGAGCCTGTTGATCAAGCCACTGCCCAGCGTCTGTTCAATAAGGCCCGGCATGGCCAGATTGAGCAAGGTGAAGCGACCGCTTTGGCGGCGACGATGCTCTTCGAGCAGGCTCGCATGGCTTGTGATGACGGTCTGACGATGACATTGCATCCCGGAGTGCTGCGCGACCACCACGCCGCCAGTGCTGCCAGGCTGGGCAAAGACATCGGAGCGGACATTCCGACCAGCGTCGAGTTCACCAGGGCATTGCGACCGATGCTGAATGCCTTCGGCACGCATCCCAACTTTCAACTGGTGCTGTTCACGATTGACGAGTCGACTTACTCGCGTGAGTTGGCTCCGTTGGCCGGCTTCTATCCGTCGGTGTATCTGGGGGCGCCGTGGTGGTTCATCGACGCACCCGAGGCTATTGGCCGCTTCAAGCGAGCCGTCACCGAATCGGCCGGCTTCTCACGCCTGGCTGGATTCGTGGACGACACGCGGGCCTTTTTGTCGATCCCCAGCCGCCATGACATGGCCCGACGTCTTGATGCCGCACATCTGGCCCAGTTGGTGGCTGAGCATCGCTTGACCATTGATGAAGCCAGCGAGGTGATTGGACAGTTGGTCAGTGCCAATCCTCGCAAGGTCTTCCGTATCAGTGCATCTGCCAGCTGATCACTTGGGCATGTCCATGAAACCATTGTCGGCGACGTAGTGTGAGCCGGCGGTGATGTCGTATTGGACCAGGCGATAATCAGCCAGCAACTGTTGCTGATCGACGCTCAGATCGGCTTCTGATTTGGGGTTTCCTGAATCATCGAGGATCAGCAAGTCACCCGCTGAGCGTTGCCGGTCCTCGACTGAGACTTGCGACGGATCCATGGCGGCGACGGAGGTGCCCAGAGCTGGCAATTGCTCATGCAGACGGGTCAGCATGGCCAGGAAGGGGCTGACTTTTGATGATGTCTGCTCGGCCACTTGGGCCATGAAGTAGTTGCTGGAGCTGTAACTGACGTCACTGATCTTGTTGTCATGCCCGCGGGCTGCCTCATTCGAATAGATGAAGTATTGGGTCTCGTAGGTCTTGAGTCGTTGCGCGGCGTTGTCCAGGTCATTGTTGTAAACGCTAGGGGAGTGGTCACCATACCAAATGACCGTCACTGGTCGATCCAAGGCATCAAGATCAGCCAGAAACTGCTTGGTGGCAGCGTCGGTATAGCTCATGCCTTGGACGAAGGTGGCAATCTCTTCAGCATTGGAGCCACCAGAGACCGCTTCGCCTGAGACGGTGAAGCGGTTGGCCGGATAGGAATAACCATAAGGTGCATGGTTTTGCATGGTGATCAAGCTGATGAATTGGTTCTGGTCTGATTGCTGAAGGATGTCGATCGCCGAGTCATAAGCGCACTGGTCGGAGATGTATGGGTCGTTGGCGATGCGCTCTTGGCATGGCACCAGATTCGGCGGATAGAGCGACCAAAACGAGTCAGCGCCGAATTGTTGATAGACCCGTTCACGCGAATACATGTTTGGCTGGTAGGTGTGAACCACTTCGGCAGCTGGCCACCAATTCATGGCGTTTGGGGCATAGGCAGCATTCGGAACCAACTGTTGGAATGGTGTGGTCAGTGTTGGTGAGAACAGTCCCATGCTCATGCCGGTCAAGGCTTGATACTCCAGGTTGGCTGTGCCTCCGCCGTAGCTGGTTGAAAGCATCACGCCTGAACTGGTTGTCTGGGCAAGCGAATTGAGGAAGGGGGTCGGATTGGGGGTGACTGTCAAACCTGGAGTGAGGGCCGGCGGTTTGCAGGATTCACAAAGCACCATGATAACGCTTTGATCGTCAATCAAGCCTTGGCGATCCTGGTTGATTTGATCAGCTGCCAGGGCATAGCGATTGGCTAATTCGGCCATGGTCGCTTCGGAATAGCCGCTTGGCTTGTCCATGATTTTCGGGTTGATGTAGCGGGTGAAGGCGGTGATGGTGCCATTGGTTCGGTAATC
Organism: Propionibacteriaceae bacterium; assembly: GCA_031285505.1. Taxonomy (GTDB): domain Bacteria; phylum Actinomycetota; class Actinomycetes; order Propionibacteriales; family Propionibacteriaceae; genus WQYJ01. The sequence continues at coordinate 13,590 of JAITVZ010000117.1, read as the reverse complement.
AGAACTGGGATCCCATAGGCGCGATTGATCACCCAAAGAGTCGACCGCCCGGCCGACGACAGAATCGGTGTTGTCAAGATTGTTGACGCAATAAAGCAGCATTCCGCCAGCCAGAACGGCGATGATGCCTCTGGTCAACCAACCCTGCCAACGGCGCCAGGCGAACAGACGGCGCGGCTTGACCCAAATCATGGTGGCTGCCGTCATGAAGATGATCAATCCGGCGCTGATGATCACCCATTTCAAGGTGTCGCGCCCGGCAGATGGTAAAAAGGACATGACCTCACCGGTTTGACCGGCGCCGACGAAGGCGAAATCGGCTGGCTGCAGTGGTTCGTTGCGCGCCAGAATCTTCATGTAATTGACGGTCGAGAAAATCAAGCCGCCCAACAGCATGATGCCGGTGCTCAGCCAGAAATAATTGCTGACGACAATGACGAACAGGTAGAGCAAGGCCACCAAAATCAAGCCGACTAGGACGATCCATCCAGCCGAACCCGAGGAAGTGTGGCCAAACCAACTGGTGAAGACGAAAGCGTTGGCTTGGCTGATTCCGGTCTTGTGGTCGGCGTAGACACCGACCTGGGCCATCCAAACAATCGCCACCGTGGTGATGATGAAGACGACCGTGTTGATGATCGTGCGTCTGATGTGTTGGCCCCTGGTGCGCACTTCCATTTGGTTAACTCCCTTGACCCGAGTCGTTGTTTGTGCCATGACAGTATAGGCCGGGGTGTCCAGCGATCGGGTCAGCTGAAGCTTTGACCCTGCCATCGCAGCCAGCCGTCGTCATGTTTGCCTTGTGGATCGTGGTGGGTCCAGTGGATGGTGCCGCCCTGCTCGCTGTAGATGTATTCCCCGTGGAAAAGCACGGTGTCGCCGATTGACAGGCCATCCACCCGTGGCGCGACATCGATATTGTGGGCCACCAGTAGGGTCAAACCGGAGTCGATGGTCAGGATGAAGCGTTGATGGCGGTCGCCGTCGTGGTCATCGCTCAACAAGCGGCTGACCCTGCCCTGGCCAGTGACGGCCACATCGCTGGCTTGCTCGGCGAACAAACGATCGATGTCGGAGTCATTGTCTGGGCGATTGCTGTTGGCCGCCGTGTCCTGAGTCTTGCCCATTTGGTCACCGGTCACATTGGTCACCCCATTCCCATCGGATCCCAGCCATTGGTTCAATCCCCAGACCAGCAAGACCAGCACCAAGGCGCCAATCAAACCGACTCCGGTCCGCTTGGATTGCTTGGGGCTGGCCATGCTGGGCACTATATCACCGGTCGATCATCCGGGCTGGATCGCCGGTTTTCAATTCAGAAGGGTGATGGCGGGGGGCTGTGCTGGCGCCTAGACCGCCTTGCGATAGAGACGCACGGCAATGCAGAAAGTGACAATGCTGATACCGATCAACCAAGCCAAGGCCACCCAGAGGTTGCTGCCGACAGGTTGATTGGTCAACAAAGCACGAATGCTGTTGACGATTGGCGTGACCGGTTGGTATTCGGCGAAAACACGCACCGCCCAAGGCATCGTGTCTGTAGGCGCGAAGGCCGAGCTGAGGAAGGGGAGGAAGATCAACGGGTAGGAGAAGGCGCCGGCCGTCTCGGCTGACTTAGCTGTCAAGCCAGGGATGACCGCCAACCAAGTCATCGCCAAGGTGAACAGCAGCACCATGCCGATGATGCCCAGCCAAGCCAATGGGCCAGCGCTCGATCGGAAACCGATCAGTAGTGCCACGGCGATCACCACCAGTACCGACACCAGATTGGACACGATGGAGGTGATCACGTGGGCCCAAAGTGCCGCTCCTCTTGAAATGGGCATGGTGTGCAGTCGCGAGAAAATGCCCTTTTGCCGGTCAGTGAAGACGCGCAGCGCGGTGTAGGCCACTCCAGAGGCGACTGTGATCAGGAGGATTCCAGGCAGCTGGTAGGTCACGTAGTTGGTCCCGGCTGGCAAGGCGGATTTGATCGCCCCACCAAAGATGTAGACGAACATCAGCATCATGGCGATCGGCATGATGCAGACAGTGATGATCGTGTCGGGGGAGCGCAGAATGTGTTTCATCGAGCGTCCGGTCAAGACCAACATTTCTGATAAGGCAGTCATCACTTGGCCTCCTTAGCGGTGATGGCGAGGAAGATGTCTTCCAAGGATGGTTGTTTTTCGACGTATTCGATTTTTGGCTGGGGCAGCAGCTCTTTGAGCTCGGCCATCGTGCCGCAGGCGATGATCACGCCTTGGTGAAGGATGGCGATGCGATTGGCCAGGCGCTCAGCCTCGTCTAGGTATTGAGTAGTCAGCAAGATGGTGGTGCCTCCGGCTGCCAGCTCCTCTACTGACCGCCAGACCTCGAGACGACTTTCCGGGTCAAGCCCGGTGGTCGGCTCATCGAGGAAGATGACCTGCGGAGTGCCGATCAGGCTCATGGCGATGTCGAGGCGCCGATTCATGCCGCCGGAATAGGTCGACGCCCGGCGGTCGGCGGCGTCCTCCAGATCGAATCGCTTGAGCAAGGCAGTGGCAATGGCCTTTGGGTCAGTCACTGAGCGCAGTCGGGCGATCAGTTCCAGGTTTTCGCGCCCGGTCAGAATGTCGTCGACTGCGGCGAATTGTCCGGTCAACGAGATGACACGTCGGACCTGATCGGCTTGGCGGGCGACATCGAAACCGCAGATCGCCACTCGACCCCGGTCGGGCTTGAGCAATCCAGTGCAAATGTTGATGGTCGTGGTTTTTCCAGCGCCGTTCGAGCCAAGGAGAGCGAAAATCTCTCCGGTGTGGACCTTCAAATCGATGCCTTTGAGCACCTGGTTGGCTCCGAAGGCTTTGTGTAAGTCGTCAATGGCAATGGCGGCCGGCCGATCGGTTGTTCCGGCGACAGTTGAGGTGTTTGCATTCATCAGTGCTGCTCCTTGCCGATCAGGCGGTGAACGTCTCGGTTGAGGGCGTCATGTTGATTGGTCGTCCAAGTCTTGGCGTTGGACAACAGTTCGTCAGCGAAGCCAGCGACATCGTCACCGGTCACTTCGAGCACACCTTGACCCCGGGCTACACCGGCGGCGAACAACTCATAGACATCGGCCAACAAGGGGATCATGTCCATGCCATCGCCACCGGCATGGTTCCACATGTAGTGCTCGATCTTCCGGTAGGTGTAGTTGTAGTCCTTTGGCAAAGCCTTGATTTTCGCTTGGAGATCCTTGTATTGACGCTTTTCGCGGCGGATCCGGCTCCAGTAAGCGGTTAGACGGTTGATTGGATTCATGATTGTTCCCCTCGTAGTTGGTTGATGGTGGTGTTGATGAAGTCCCAGCGTTGCCAGAAGTTGGTCAACTCTTGTTGGCCGGCGGCGGTCAAGTCGTAGAACTTGCGTGGCGGTCCGACTTGGGATGAGCGTCGTTCGACGCTGACCAAAGCGTTGCGCTCCAGGCGCAACAAGATCGTGTAGACGGTGCCTTCCACGATTTCGTCGAAGCCCAGGGCATTGAGTTGTTTGGTGATTTCGTAGCCGTAGGTTGATTGACGGCTGATGATGTCCAAGACACAGCCTTCGAGCACGCCCTTGAGCATTTCAGTCAGGCCGTCCATGAGTTCTCCTTCCGTGCAGGGCACCGGCGGGTGGCGTGGGCCACTGCCCCGAGTGCCGATTATCTACTTAGATTCACCGGTAAGCAGTGCTGCTGCATATCAGTGATGCTAAGTACTAGTACATCGTGACACTGTATAGCGGACCTGTCAACTCTTGTCTTGTTTGGCGTTGGTGTTGCCCATAGTTCAGGTGCGGAGAGCGATTCAGGCTCGCGTTGGACAGCCGGTCGATTTATGGCTAAGGTAGTGAAACGCACTGGGGCTATGGCGCAGTTGGTAGCGCGCTTCCATGGCATGGAAGAGGCCAGGGGTTCGAATCCCCTTAGCTCCACCAGATTGAGTGAGCGATCAATCGCTCGCTCTCGAACCGCGAGCGATTGAAATCTGCGGATCTGTTCGGCCACCGTTGGCATGTGCTGTCTGGACTTGCGGGTGTGGTTGGGGCAGTTCGCGCTCAACAGTCATCGGCATTGGCTTGTTTGGCATTTGTTTGGTGAGAAGAGGCCCTGAAACTCGGCAAATCAGGGCCCTTTCTCACCAAACAAATGCAGCAGTCCGATCCAGAGCACCACTGCTCCAAGAGTCCGACCATCCCGCCGACGGATCCATGTCAGCGCTGGTCTAACAGAGCCAACTCTGTTGCAGGGCGCGCAGCGTCCGAACGCCATATGTTCGACGTTCCAACCTGTCCTCGTGCCAAGTTGCGGAGAGCGGGGATGAAGCAGTTCGGGAAAGCGGCCACAGCCAAACGTCGTGCGCCACGGCCGACCCGTCCCGGGAGTCGGTCAAGGCGGCGATTTGCCTATTTCTGCGGTTGCCGGTTCACTCCACGGGCACCACGACTGGCACCAGACCCGTCTCGACCTTGACGGTGGTCACTTCGGCCGTCAGCTTGTAGACCTGTTCGATCAGCGCCGACGTCACCACTTGGTCGGCCGGCCCGTCGGCCAGGACCTGCCCCTCATCCAGGACGGTCACATGATCGGCGAAGCGCAGCGCCAACGTGGGATCGTGGGTCGACACCACCACCAGACGGCCTTCGTCGGCCAGGCGTCGGGCCGTGGTCATCAGTCGCCAACCGTTGCCGAAGTCGAGAGAGGCGGTCGGCTCGTCCAGCAGCAAGCCGCCGGAGGACTGGGCCAAGGCACGGGCGACCAGCACCGACTGCCGTTCACCGCCGGACAACTCCTGGAACCCGCGCTCGGCCAGGTGGGTCAGACCAAGTTGATCCAGTGCGGCCCTCACTCGAGCCAGCTGGGCCGGGCGAGGGCCGATCAGTGCGCTGGTAAGAGGGTAGGTGCCCATCAGCGCCACCTGTGCCACCGTGTAGTTGAAAGCGCTCCGCTCGGTTTGTGGCAGGTACGCGATGGACCGGGCGATGTCCCGGGGCGACCTCTGCGCGAGGTCGGTGTCGTCCAGCCAGACCCGTCCCCGGTAGCCGGTCTGCAAGCCCAGAACGCAGCGGAAGAGGGTGGTCTTGCCGGCGCCATTCGCCCCTAGGAGGCAAACCAGTTGGCCATCGCCCCAAGTCAGATCAACTCCACGCAGGACCGGGCGCCCGTGGTAGGCGAATGCGAGTCCTTCAACGCGGACGGTCATGGCTGGTCTCCTGGGCGCCGTGTCCGCTCGTAGAAGAGCGGTGGGCTGGCGCAGGCGGCTTGCGCCCAACTGGTGCTCATAGCTGGTCCCCCCGGCGCAGCAGCAGCGTGCAGAACACCGGAGTGCCGACAAAGGCGGTGAGGATGCCGATGGGAATCTCGGCGGTCGAGAAGGCGCGGCTCAGGTCGTCGATCACCAGGAGGAAACTGGCCCCCAGCAGGGCCGACAGGGGGAGCACCCAGCGGTTGTCGGCCCCGACCAGCAGTCGCACCAGGTGGGGAATGACCAGACCGACCCAGCCAACCAGGCCGACCAGGGCGGCGCAGGCGGCCACTACGAGGGTGGCAGCCACGATGACCAGGAGGCGCAGGAGGCGGGCGTTGACACCCAACGAGCGGGCCTGGTCGTCGCCCAGGGTCATCAGGTTGAGCGGCCAGGTGCTCGCCAGTAGCACGAGCAGCCCGACCAGGATCGGCAAGGCAGCCCCGGCCAGGCGCTCCGGACTGACAGCGTTGAGACTGCCCATCAGCCAAAACGTGATCGAAGGCAACTGGTTGTTGGGGTCGGCCAGCAGTTTGATCAGGGAGGTGGTGGCGTTGAACAGTGAGGCGATGATCATGCCGGACAGCACCAGGCCGAGGATGGCATTGTGCCGCACCCGCAGGCTGATCAGATAGGCGACCCCGACCGCCACCAGGCCGCCGATGAAGGCGGTGACGGACACAAGAGTCTGCCCAAGGCCGACGTAGAGGGCTAGGGCGGCCCCGAAACCGGCGCCCGACGACGCCCCGAGCACGTCCGGTGACGCCATCGGGTTGCGGAAAAGTGCCTGAAAGGCAGCCCCGGCCACCGCCAGCCCAGCGCCGACCAGGCTGGCCGCCAAGAGTCGCGGGAGCCGGATCTGTCGAACCACCAGGGCAGGCTCGCTCGACCCTTGGCCGGTCAGGCCCTGCCAGACGTCGATCCAGCGCAAGCTGTAAGGGCCGATCTGGGCGCTGAATAGCAGCAGCACCACCAGCAGGATTGCGGCGCCAACCATCCAGACGGTGAACTTGCGCTCCATGCCGCTACCAGCCAGGGGTCGCCGCCAGCAGGGCAGCGGTCTGCGTCGCGGTCAGCTCATAGTGATAGAAGAGCCGGTAGAACTCGGTCGTCAAATCGGCTAGATCGTTGTTGACGCGATCCGGGTGCAGCACCTGGCTCAACCAGATCACCCCCAGGATCTGGTTGATTGAGGGTGGTGAATCAAGCCACGAGTAGGGGCCGACCGGCACGGCCAGCGCCCGGTCGGCGGTCACCGCGTCCAGCCCGGACCAGCCGCTCGACGCTGTCACCTCATCGACCAAGGTGGCCGGAGTCAGCAACAGATAGTCGGGTTGCCAGATCAGCAGCTGCTCCAGCGAGACGGCGGCAGTGCCGGCCTTGCCGTCGCGGTCGACGACGGCGACGTTGCGCCCACCAGCCGCCTGAATGACGGCGTCGTGCGACGAGCCGGCCACCACCGCCGTCAGGCCGTCGCCCTGTCCGTAGTAAACACTGGGCCGCTGGTCGTCGTCCAGGCCGGCCAGTTCGTTGAGAATCGGGTCAAGGTGGTCGCCGATGAAGCCAGTCAGGGCGTCGGCCTGCTCGTCAGCGCCGAGCAGATCCCCTAGCCGATCAAGGGAGTCGGCCATCGAAGCGAAAGTCATCTGAATGAAAACAGTCGGTAGGCCGGTGCGGGTCGTGATGCCGTCGAGGTCGGCGCTGTTCGCGGGTTTACGGTCACCAATATCGACCACCACTTGGGGGTCTTGGGTCATGACCTGTTCGAGATTGAGGGTGCCGGAGTAGAAGTTGCCCAGAATCGGCAGATCGGTGTATTCCGGATCAAGGTAGGCCTGCTGGTCGCCGCCGAACTCGCTGGCCAAGCCGACCAGCTTCTCCGGGCAGAGCGCGAACAAGACGAGCTGGGCCAGCGGTCCAGAGGGAGCGATTCGGTCGATCCGAGCTGGCAAATCGACCCTGCGCCCGGCGTCATCAGTGAACGTGACGCCTGGGTTCGTAGCCTCGCTTGGGCTGCCTGCGGGGATTGAACAAGCTGCTAGAGCCCCGACCAAGCCGAGGATGACAATGGTCGCGACTATCCGCCGCCGGTCAATCATTCTCATGCCCACCTCTCCGCTGGCCTCCGTTGTCAGGTGACCTCGTTTCAAACCTAGCCTGCTGGACATCCGCCCAAGTGTCCAGATCGTGGGCGGCCGCTGCCGTCATCGGCACGGGGCTGAGCCGTCGTCCCGCCCAGCACCAGCGCAGCGACTCGCCGCCGCTGCCGGCTGCCAGGCGTTCGTCAAGGTCGGCCAGCGCCGACCAACGATAGAGGGCCAGGAGCCACTGCCAGCGCGCCCCGACCCGAGCCACCACACCTTCGACCGTCCGCGGCGCGACTGTCGCCGCCGCCAGCATTGCCGGCATAGCCAGGCCAGCCAAGGGTAGATCGCCTGCCAACACCAGTACCCAATCGGCTGACACTCCCGCCGTCCCAAGCGCCCGCCAACCGGCCACCAAAGCCCGGGCCGGTCCCGACCCGGGCGGTTCTTCGCAGGCGGTCAGCAGCCGCTCGCGCTCGGCGGGTGACCATTCGATCAGCCGGTCCGCGACCCCCGCCCCGACCAGCACGACGGGGGCGGCGACCGGACAGGCAGCCACCACGTGGGTCAAGCAGGATCGCCCATCGGGCCCGATCAGTCCAGTCTTGTCGACGCCCCCGAGCCGGCTCGACCGACCGCCTGCCAGCACGATGGCGGCCCTCATGGCTGAGCTCACCATAGCCAAGCCTCGTCAAGCTCCGATTCGCCTGTCGCCGCGCTCATGACCCCTGATGGCGGTAGACGATGGCCGGTCGGGTCAGGTAGCCGATCGGGATGGAGAAGACGTGGACGAGCCGACTGAACGGCCAGACGGCGATCAGGGCGAAGGCTAGGGCGGCGTGAGCCTTGAAGGCCCAAGGCGCTGGCGTCATGGCAGCCACATCCGGTTGAAGCACGAAGATGGACCGGAACCAGAGTGACACCGAGTCGCGGTAGTCGAAGCTGGGCCTGGCCTCCAGCGCAGTGAAGCCGATGGTCTGCCATAGGCCGAGCACGATCTGGAGACCGAGAATGACGTACATGACGATATCGCCCCGCCGGGTGACCAGCCGCAGGCGGGTGCGCAGAATAAAACGGCGCAGCACCAGGGCGACCGTGCCGACCGTCAACATGGCGCCGGCCACCACACCCAAACTGACTGCCACCAGGTGGTACGTGGCGGGAGGGACGCCCAGCGCCACCGTCCACGCCTTGGGAATGAGCAGCCCGGCGACGTGCCCGAGGATGACGAGCAGAGCCCCGACGTGGAAGAGCGGCGAGGCCCAGTTGAGTATCCGCTTCTCCGACAGCAGCGAGGTCAAGGTGGTCCAGCCGAACTGGTCCACGCGCCAGCGCCAGACCAGGCCGACCAGGCAGACAGCCACCGCCACGTAAGGCCAAACGGCGAACAGCATCAGATCAAGCATGGGCGTTCCCCTCCTGCGAACATGGTGCGTCGGCCTGCCTGGTCGGCGGTCCGGACCGGCTTAGCTGTGATGCGTCGTCCCAGCCGACGGTCTCGGTCGGTGGTCCGTCGGCGATCAGCTGGGCGACCCGAGTGAGCGTGGCATCATCGAGCGGTCGCATCAGGTCGAGTGGGGCCGTCAACAGGCCGACCCACGGTGATCCGGCCGCTCTGAGCCCGGCTACCAGCACCGCTAGCGCCGGTTGGGCCAGGCCCATGACCTGGTCGGCACTGGCTCGATCGGCCTGGGCGGCGAAGCGCCACATCGTCGGCAGGTAGTCGGGCAGGTTGTTAGGCGACGGTGTGAAGCCCTGTGAGCGGTAGACGGCCTTGAGTCCAGCCAGGGCAGAGCCGCGCCCCCGCGTGTCGCCGTGGACCACGTAGGAGGCATAGAGAGCGTGACGGCGCGACTGGTCGAACGTGGCCACGTAAGCCTCCTGTGCGAGCCCCAGATCGGCGATCGCCAGCCAGTCGACGAAGGTCAGCAGGCGGCCCCGGACTTGGCAATCCGCCAGCGCGGCCAGGGCGGCTCGAATGGTCGGGAGATCCGCCAGAAGGCTCTCGTCGGGATACTCGGCCAGCAGTGAAGCCAAGGCCAACAGCTCTCGCCAATCCGGTTGGTCGTCGCGCAGGCCGGGGCGCTCGATGCCGCTCAGGCCCGCAAAGTTCGACCGGCCATCGGAGCCCGAATGCCTGGTCGTCCCCGCGCCGCTGGTCATGCCCGACCCTTTCGGCGTGTGGCCCCTGGGCCACCTCCGACGGGGCAGCCACCGGCCCAGGCGGCCACCTGGGCCGTGCTCTCGTGGTGGGCCTTGGGGATGACGAAACGGTCAGACCGCTTGGCCACCGCCAACAGGTGGTAGAGCCGTTCGAGGTCCTCTGGGCTGGCGCCGACCGCTTCGGCCGCACTGTCGTCGCGACCGAGGCTACGGGCGCGCATGTGCTGGCGCACCGCCGCCAGCCGCATCAAGGACCCCGCCACCGCCGCCTGGTCGCCCGCTGCGAAGAGCTGGGCCAGGTAGTCCAGAGGGATACGCATCGCTGTGACTGTGGCGGCGATGTCGTCGGCGTCTGTGTCATCGCCGCCCATCGCCCCCGTGGCCTCCAACAGCGGCGACAGTGGTGGGATGTACCAGACCATCGGCAGGGTGCGATACTCCGGGTGCAGGGGTAGTGCCACCAATTGGCGGATGGCCAGCTCGTAGATCGGTGACGCCTGAGCCGCATCGAGCCAGTCCGACGGAAGGCCATCGCTCTTCGCCGCGGCGATCACCCCTGGGTCGTGCGGGTCGAGCATGGCCGACCGGCAGGCGGCCAACGGGTTGTCTGCCGCCGCGAGCGCTCCGACGGCGTCGCGGTCGTAGAGGATGACGCCGATGTAGCGCAACCGCCCGACGCAGGTCTCGGAGCAGACCGTCTCCTGACCCTCCTCGATGCGCGGGAAGCAGAAAGTGCACTTCTCCGCCTTGCCGGTCAGGCGGTTCATGTAGACCTTCTTGTAGGGACAGGCCGAGACACACATCCTGAAGCCACGGCACTTGTCCTGATCGGCCAGGACGATGCCGTCTTCGACCCGCTTGAACATCGCCCCCGACGGGCAGGCGGCCACGCAAGCCGGATTGAGGCAGTGCTCGCAGATGCGGGGCAGGTGGAACATGAACGACTGCTCGAAAGCCAGTTCGACTTTCGTCGCGATGGCCTCCAGGTCGGGATCACGGGCCGCCCACAGAGCCGAACCACCGAGGTCGTCGTCCCAGTTCGGGCCGAACTTGATCGCCATCGGCTCGCCGGTGATGGCCGACAGGGGGCGAGCCACCGGGGTCAGGCCGGTCAAGGGCGCCTTGATCAGTCGTTGGTAGTCGTAGGTGGCTGGCTCGTAGTAGTCGTCGAGGCTCGGCGCTTCGGGATTGTTGAAGATCCGGGCCAGGCGCTCGGCCTTGTTGCCCTGACGCAAGCACAGCCGCCCAGACTGGTCGACCCGCCAGCCTCCCCGCCAGCGTCGCTGATCTTCCCAACGGGCCGGATAGCCGACGCCGGGATTGGTCTCGACGTTGTTGAACCAGATGTGCTCCACGCCATCGCGGTTGGTCCATGTCTGCTTGCAGGTGACGGAGCAGGTGGCGCAGCCGATGCATTTGTCGAGGTTCATCACCATCGCCATTTGAGCCATGATCTTCATCAGTAGGTCACCTCCTGACTGCGGCGACGAATGGTGGTGACCTCGTCGCGCTGGTTCCCGGTGGGTCCGTAGTAGTTGAAGCCGTAGCTCAACTGGGCGTAGCCACCGATCAGATGGGTCGGTTTGAGATAGATGCGGGTCAGGGCATTGTGGATGCCGCCGCGGCCACCCGACGCCTCGGCCACCGGCACATCGATGGTCCGGTCCTTGGCGTGGTACATGTAAACGGTGCCCGACGGCATGCGGTGGCTGACGATGGCCCGGGCCACCACCACACCGTGCGGGTTGACCGCCTCGACCCAGTCGTTGTCGGCTACCTCGATAGCCGCGGCGTCGACCGGTGACATCCAGATGGTCGGACCTCCCCGCGACAGGGACAGCATGTAGGGATTGTCTCCGTAGGACGAGTGGATGGCCCACTTGTCGTGGGGGGTCAGGTAACGCACCGTCACACCGGGGCCCTCACCCGGATCGATGAGGTGGGCCCGCTCACGATAGCTGATCATGTCGAGGGGTGGCCGGAAGACAGGCAACTGCTCACCGAACTCGGCCATCCAGTCATGATCGATGTAGAACTGTTGTCGACCAGTCAGGGTCGACCAGGGGCGGAGCCGCTCGACGTTGATAGTGAACGGCGAGTAGCGTCGGCCATCCTTCTCGGAGCCAGACCATTCCGGCGAGGTGAAGACCGGCGTGGGGCCGGGCGCGGCGTCGCCGAAGGTGATCCGCCGGTGGGCGTCCTCCTCACTGAGATCGGCCAGCGTCTGCCCGGTGCGTGTTTCCAGTGCCTGGAAACCGAGCTGCGAGGCCTGGCCGTTGGTGGTGCCGGACAGGGCCAGGATGGCGTCGGCCAGTTTGATGTCGGTGTCCAACTCAACGTTGCCGAGTGAGTCCCGACCGTTCGTCACCGCGAGGCCTTCGACCAGGCCGGCTCCTGGCACCTGCACGCCCTTGGTGGTGGTGCCCAGCTCGGCGATCAGCGGGCCGAGGTGGCGCATCTTGTAGCCGATTTGGGTGTAGTCGCGCTCCACCGGCACCAGTTTGGGGCAGTTGCGGCCGGGCTGCGGCGTGACTGCGCTGGTGGCCCAGTCGTCGACCGTCCCGTGTGGCTGGGCCAACTCATCGGGGGTGTCGGTCAGCAGCGGGATGGGCGACAGATCCGTGCGGGTCCCTAGGTGGGTCTTCGCCAGGTCCGATACCCGGTCGGCCAGATCATTGAAGACCTGGAAGTCCGCGCGGGCCTCGAAGGGCGGCGCGATGGCAGGGTTGAAGGTGTGGACGAAGGGGTGCATGTCCGTCGTCGAGATGTCGGACTTCTCGTACCAGGTGGCGGCCGGCAAGACGATGTCAGACAGCAGGGCCGAGCCGGTCATGCGGAAGTCGACGGTCGTGATCAGGTCGAGTTTGCCTTGGGGGGCGTCCTCGCGCCAAACCAGCTCCCGGGGGCGGCGTTCCGGCGGTAGTTCGGGCGCCGTGACGGCGTCGTCGGTGCCGAGCAGGTGACGCAGGAAGTACTCGGACCCCTTGGCTGTGTTTCCCAGGAGGTTGGCCCGCCATAGGGTCAGAACCCGGGGGAAGTTGGACGGGTCGTCCGGATCCTCGACCGCCAGCCGCAACTTCTTGGCCTTCAGTTGGTCGACTACGTAGGCGGTCAGCGGCTGGCCGACGGCCTGCGCCTCGTCAGCCAGATCGAGCGGGTTGCGGTTGAAACCCGGGTGGCCCGGCGTCCAACCCCAGCGGACCGCCTGAGCCAGACGATCAGCCAGGCTTGAGCCTGCCGCCGCGCCCGGGCCGGCTGTGGCGGCCAGATCGTCGGCGCCGAAGAGGTCGTAGCGCCACTGATCGGAGTGCAGATACCAGAAGGACGTCCCGGCCATGTGGCGGGGCGGTCGGGCCCAGTCGAGGGCGAAGCCGATGTGCTGTTGCCCAGTGATCGGCCGGGCCTTCTCCTGGCCGACGTAGTGCGCCCAGCCGCCACCGTTGACCCCCTGGCAGCCGCAGAGCGTCAGCAAGGTGATGAAGGTGCGGTAGATGGAGTCGGAATGGAACCAGTGGTTGGTGCCTGCCCCCAGGATGATCATCGACCGCCCGCCGGTCTCCTCGGCGTTGCGGGCGAACTGGCGGGCCACATCGATGATTTGGGACGCGCTCACACCGGTGATGCGAGCCGCCCAAGCAGGTGTACCCACCTCAGTCGGATCGTCGAAGGATTCGGGCCAATCGCCTGGCAGTCCAGGGCGACCCACACCATAGGCGGCCAGCAGCAGGTCGAAAACGGTGGTGACGGTGTGACCAGCCACGTCCATCACTGGGACGCCTCGGCGCAGAACGCCGCCGGCATCACCGTGATCGGGTTGGTCGAAGCGGGGTAGCTGGACGCTGCAGGTGGCGCTGGCCAGACCGTCCAGGCTGAGCGCCGGCATGATGTCACCGAGGTCGAGGTTCCAGTGGCCGATTCCGGCCTCGCCCCAGCGGTCGCCGATGGTGCCCGGCGGCACGACGACGCGCGGTTTGGCGCCGCCGGTGTCCAAGAGGACCGGCTTGAAGGCGCTGTTGGGCTGGTGCATGAGATCGGGGAGAGCCTCGGCCGTCAGGAACTTGCCCGGGCGGAAGCTCCCGTCGCTCGTCGGGTCCAGCTCGATCAGGAAG
>JAITVZ010000145.1 GCA_031285505.1 Propionibacteriaceae bacterium | reverse complement strand
CCAGCGCCACTGACGATCTCGATCCCACCCAAGCCGCAACTCAAGCCTGGCGACCACCCAACGTCAGCTGTGACTACCCGTTGATTTGCCCCGATTGTGGCGGTGCTGTCGGCGTCGATGGTTACTGCAGCCAATGTGGCACCTTGACCACTCGCGCCCGGGACCACTACTCCTTGATTCCAACCAATTGGTTGGCGGGGGTAAGCGATCGGGGTTTGCGCCATGCCAACAATGAGGACGCTCTCTTCGTGGCAGCTGACGACCAGCGGGGCGTGGTCGTCATCTGTGACGGTGTCACCACAGCCGCCAACTCGGCCACCGCCGCCCAGAGCGCCGCCGAATTGGCCGGCGAGCATCTCTGGGACCATCGACCGATGGGCCTGGGCACGCCATCGTCGCGTCAAGCTGCCACCCGCTCGGTCATTGCCCAGGCGATCGCCTTGGCCAATCAGGCAGTGATCGACGCCAGCCCGACCAGTGCGCTCAATGGCGCCGCCAGCACCATCACCTTGGTGCTGATCGATCAAACTAGCTGCCATTGCGCCAATCTCGGTGATTCACGCATCTACTGGTTACCGGACAGGGGCGAGCCGGTCCAGGCCAGCCGCGACCATTCCTTGGCCCAAATCGATATCGATGCCGGCGTCGATCGCGATGTCGCCGAGGCCCGACCCGGCGCCCATACCATCACCAAGTGGTTGGGGGCCGACGCCAGCGATTTGACCCCTTTCTTGGCCAATCTCGAGCTGACCAGTCCAGGCTGGCTGTTAGTCTGTTCTGACGGTTTGTGGAACTACGCTTCGTCAGCTCAAGCCCTCAAACAACTGATTGGCGCCGGCCCGCCTGACCAATCAGCCAGCGATCTAGTCGATCGCCTTCTCGATTGGGCCAAGCAACAAGGTGGTCAGGACAACATCACCGTTGCCTGCGCCCGCTGGCCCCATCCCTTAACTGACGACAGTGAAACGACAGTGCCGCGCTCGGCTTTAGCAGCATCGACTGATGCTGCTCCCCTGCCTGATGGCAACGGATCGCCTACCAAGGCTTGACGGCCTCCTCTAGGATTAGGCACATGGCACAATTCAACGCGACGGTCTATCAGAATGAGTTCCTGATGGACGGATCAACCGATGTCAATGCCATTGTTTCAATCACCTGCCATGACGCCGGCAAAGCCGGCCAGACTGGCGCTGGCGATGCTGGTGAATTGATCATCGTCGACACCTCGGCCTCGATGGGTCGGATCAACATGGACGCCGCCAAGCAGGCCGCCATGGTGGCGGTTGACACCATTCTTGACGGCACTTATTTCGCCGTCATCGCCGGCAATCACCATGCCTATCTGGCTTACCCCCGGGTCAACCATGGCCCTGGCATGGTGCGCATGGACGCCACGACCCGCCAAGCCGCCAAACAGGCCATCGCCTCCTTCCGGGCTGACGGCGGCACCGCCATGGGTTCATGGTTGCTGCTGGCCAAAGCCTTGTTCCACTCGATTCCCGCCCTTGTCGGCAAGCACGCCATCCTCTTGACCGATGGTGAGAACCACAATGAGTCGACCGAGCAATTGGCGGCCGCCCTGCGGTCTTGTCAGGGCCAGTTCCAAGTGGATTGCCGTGGCATCGGTGTTGATTGGCAAGTTCCTCAACTGCGCCAGATCGCCACGATGATGATGGGCAGTGTCGATCTGATCCCAAGCCCGAGGGATCTGCCGCGTGTCTTTCATGACCTGATCTCGTCGTCGATGGGCCGCGGCGTTCCCCAAGCCGATCTGCGTTTGTGGATGCCGCAAGGCGCCCAACTTCTGTTCATTCGCCAAGTCTCGCCCACCGTTGAGGATCTGACTCATCGCGCTCAAACAATCGGTGAGCTCACTCAACTTTTTTCCACCGGGTCATGGGGTGACGAAACTCGCGACTACCACATCGCCATCAGACTGCCAGCCCGCAGTGTCGGCACCGAGCAACTGGCGGCCAGGTTGCAACTCTGCGTCGGCCCCACTGTCCTGGCCCAGGGTCTGATCAAGGCCAAGTGGTCAACCGACTCGCGGCTGACCACGGTCATCAACCCGGAAGTCGCCCATTACACCGGTCAGACCGAATTGGCCACCGCCATCCAGGATGGACTGGCGGCCCGCAGCGCCGGCGACTGGGGAACAGCCACGACCAAGCTCGGTCGGGCCGTCGCTTTGGCCAATGCCAGCGGCAACCATGAGGTCGCCGACCGCCTGTCCAAAGTGGTCGATGTGGCCGACGCCGCCACCGGGCGAGTTGTCCTCAAACCAAACGTCGACAAGGCCGATGAGATGGCCTTGGACACCGCTTCGACCCGTACCACCAGAATCCGAGGATGATGATGTACACCTGTGTGGATGGGCACATCAGTGCCACCAGTGATTTCTGCGACCAGTGCGGCCTGCCGGTCACCTTGGTTGATTCACCAGCGCCGCCGACTGACACAGCCAATGCCCCGCTGGTCGTGTCCGGCGACCAAGCACCGTTGCCGGGGGGGCTGACCTGTCCCAATTGTGGCGCGACCTCACCGGCCGCGGCTTTGTTCTGTGAGGCCTGTGGTTATGACTACACCACCGGCGTTCTGCCCGACGTTGATCTGTCGACCGAGCTGGGGCTGAGCCCAGATCCAGCGGCCGCCAATTCCACGGCCGAGACTGTCAGTGCATCATCAGCGATCATTTCCGGCGACGCCACCCCTGACATTCTTCCTCCCGCGGATCAAGCTGTCGGCGCCAACCCTGATCATCTGACAGACCTCCCAGAGCCGGTGCCACCGCATCGGCCATCACTGTCCCGGCCATGGGTGGCCGAGGTCTGGATCGACCCGCAATGGTACGCCTTCCAGGAGGCAAACGAGCCATTGCCGCCACAGGGGCCGCCCAGGATCATTCCGCTTGGCGAGCGAGCTTTGATCGGGCGCTATTCGGCCAGTCGGTCCATTTTCCCCGACATTGACTGTGGATCAGATTCCGGCTGTTCAAGGCGCCAGGCCTTCCTCAGCTCGGCTGATGACCATTGGTA
>JAITVZ010000112.1 GCA_031285505.1 Propionibacteriaceae bacterium | reverse complement strand
CACCGCCACTGCCAGGGTGGAGAACAATTCCAGGACGAAGGCCGACAGGAAGGCGATGCGCAGACTCCCCAACGATGCGCGTGTGTTGGCCTCCTCAGTGCGCTTCAGGCCTGCCGCCTGGGCCTTGGCTCGACCGAAGACCTGGAGGGTCGGCAGGCCCATCACCAGATCGGCGAAATGACTGGCCAGCCGGGCCTGAAAGGACCAGCGCTTGTCGATCTGGGCCTGGGTGGTCCAGCCAACCAGCATCATCAGCAGGGGGATGAAGGGGATGGTGGCGGCGATGATCAGGGCTGACGTCCAATCGCTGAACAACACCGCCGCCCCGACGATGATCGGCACGGTCACTGCCAACAGCAATTGCGGCAGGTATTTGCCGAAGTAGCCGTCGAGAGCGTCCAGGCCAGTGGTCATCAGGTTGACCAGTGTTGACGACGATGTCTGATCGATCGGCGCGTTCAGGCGGGCGGCCATGATGTCTTGGCGCAGCTGTGACTTGACGGCCGCCGCCGAGCGTTGGGCCAACCAGGAAGAGGCCCAATTGAGCAGGCCCCGCCCGGTCAGCACCAGGGCCAAAGCGATCACCGTGCCGGTCAGTCCACCCAGCCCGCCACCAGCGAAGACAGTGGCAATCGATCCAGCTAGCAGCTGAGCCTGCGCCAGGATCAGGCCGGCGGTCAAGCAGCCGACCACCACCCCAGCGATGATGTAACCCCTGGTGGCCCGGGCCCGGGTCAACAGACGCGGATCGATTGGTCCACGTCTGGGGCGATTCTCCTTATTGGATGGCTCTTCTTGGCTGACTGGCACAGGTCAATCTTTGGTCGCCAAGCCCCGCCGGTCAACCTGACCGAAAACAAGGGGCGCTGATACCAAGCAGAATCAGCGCCCCTTGAACGATTCGTCGGTGTTAGACCGCCGCCACCACTTCGACCGGCATATTGGCCGTCGACAAACGGCGCCGGAAGACGAAGAAGTAGCTCCAGATGGTGTAAGCCAACACCACCGGCACCATCACCAAAGCCACCCAGCTCATGATGGTCAAGGTGCCCGTCGAGCTGGAGGCGGTCGTCAAGTCGATCGGTGCGCCCATGTTCGAGGCATTGTCGAAGCCCAAACCTGGGTAGAAGTGGCAGAAGAACATCACCACCAGCATGACTGTCGCCACCGCCGAGCCGATGAAGGCCCAGCCGTCGCGCCGCAGGCCGGTCATGAACCAGCTGAAGGCCACCGACAAAACCGCGACGATGCCGGTGATCCAGGCCAGCACTCGCAACCAGCCCAATTGTCCTTCGAGTTGGAAACCGGCATTGGCCCAGATGACGAAGGCCAGGGCCAAGACCAAGGTGACGATGCCCAGATTGCCGGCGTAGCGCTGAGCCCGCCGATGGATCTCACCAGTGGTTTTCAAGGCGACGAAGTTGGCGCCGTGGGTCAGGAACAAGGCCACCAACAGCAAACCGCCGATCAGTGCGAAGGGCGTGAACAAGCCCCAGAATGATCCTGAATAAAGCACCGGATCAATGCCGAAGGGCAGGACTGAGGAGCCATTGGTCGAGGCCAGATCGGACATCTGCGCCACCGGCAGGCCCTTGAGGAAGTTGGCGAAGCCGACACCGAAGACCAGAGCCGGGATGAAAGAACCGATGGCCAACAGCCAATCCCAGACCTTGCGCCAAGAGGCGTTGGCCTGCTTGGAGCGATACTCGATGGCGATGCCACGAATGATCAGACCGAGCAGCACCAGGAACAAGGGCAGGTAGAGCCCAGAGAACAAGGTGGCGTACCAGCCCGGGAAAGCCGCCAGCATCGCCCCGCCAGCCGTCAGCAGCCAAACCTCATTGCCGTCCCAGTGTGGGCCGATGGTGTTGATGACCACGCGACGGCCTTGATCGTTCTTGCCGAGGAAGGGCACCAGCATGCCGACGCCGAAATCGAAGCCTTCAAGGAAGAAGAAACCGATCCACAACACCGCCACCAAGACCAGCCACAAGACCTGCAGCCAGCTGGGAGCGCTTGCGGGAATATCGATCAATGTCCAAGACATCATCAATCCCCTTTCTTAGTAGGCGAAGGACAAGGGCTCGGCCTCATCCTTGATCGAAACGGACAGTTGCTTGGGGAAACCAGCCTGGATGGCCTTCAACAACAGACGCACCTCAATCACCGCCAAAATGGCGTAAACCAAGGTGTAAACCACTGTCGAGGCGATGACAGTGCCGGTGGTGACCGTCGGTGAAACCGCCGTCGCCGTCGGCAAGACACCGTTGACGATCCAGGGCTGACGGCCCATCTCGGTGAAGATCCAGCCAAAGGAATTAGCCAACAGCGGCAACAGCGGCATGACGATGGCCACGACCGTCCAGATCGGCTTCGGCGCCGGCACCCGACCGCCCCTGGTCCAGATCAACAGCAGAATGCCACCGAGCACCGCCAGCATGCCGACCGCAATCATCAAGCGGAAGCTCCAGAAGGACACTGCGGTGTTGGGGATCGGCTCGACGCTCAGCTTGCCATCAGCGATGGCCTGATCCAAGACATCCTTGAAACCATCGGGACCGCTGCTCTGCAGCGTGTTGCCAGCCACCCACTGGCCGGAGTCGCGGTCGAATTGCATATAACCTTGCGCGGCGTACTGCTCTTCGACATCGGCGACCGACACGATATTGTCGGTGCCATAGAGGAAGTTGAGCAGCCCAGGCATGACCTCGACCCCAGGCAGGATCTGGAAGCCGACCTTGGCTGGATCATCGGGGGTGGTCGCCAGGTTCTCAGCAGCAGCCATCTTCGAAGGCTGGACAGTGACCATGTCTTTGCCGAGCAGGTCACCGGTGATGACAGTGGCCACACCGGCGACGATCAGCACCCAAGCGCCGAACTTGGTCGCCTTGGAGTAGGCCTGAATGTCGGTCGGCTCGGCCTGCTCTTTGCCGGCCTTGATCAGGCGGTAGAAGGCGATGGCTGCCATGAAGGCGCCAGCTGTGACGAAGCTGGCGGCGATGGTGTGCGGCCATTGAGTCAGGAAGGTCGGGTTGGTCAAGACGTCGGCGAAGTTGGACAGCTCCGCCCGGCCCTGCTCGGCGTCATAAACCGCGCCCACCGGATTCTGCATCCAAGAGTTGGCCGCCACGATGAAGATCGACGAGATGAACGACCCGGCGGCGGCGCACCAAATGGTGGCCAGGTGGACGCCCTTGGGCAAGCGATCCCAGCCGAAGATCCACAAGCCGAGGAAGGTTGACTCAAGGAAGAAGGCGATCAGGGCTTCTAGTGCTAGCGGCGCACCAAAAATGTCACCGACGAAGCGGGAGTATTCCGACCAGTTCATACCGAACTGGAACTCCTGGACAATGCCGGTGACGACACCCATCGCGAAATTGATCAGGAAGAGTTTCCCGAAAAACTTGGTTAATCGAAGATAAGCTTCATTGCCTGTTCTTACCCAAGCAGTTTGCAGGACCGCGACCAACACACTCAAACCAATCGTCAAAGGGACGAAGAGGTAGTGGTAGACCGTGGTAATGGCAAATTGCCAACGGGCCATGGTATCCGGATTCATGGGCTTAATCTAGTACCACGGCAAGACAGTTTGCAATGAACTTGACATAAACTAGCAAGTATCATTAGTCCTTGCCGTAGGGCGATTCATTGACGCGCCCGGAACAGCCGCCGCAATGAGCAAACAGCGGGCGCCAATCATCGCCAGATCGGCGACCACCCCGCCGAACGACTCGCCGCCAAATGGCCTGGAATCAGCCGATTTGCCGATGACTGTACGCACGTATAGTCTGCCATACGGGCGTAAAGCCGATGCCACTCAAGGCGCCTGGGCCATCACGGAGCCAG
>JAITVZ010000088.1 GCA_031285505.1 Propionibacteriaceae bacterium | reverse complement strand
CATGGGGATCGCCGACCGCATCTACACCCTCAGCTTTGGCCGCATCACCGGCGAATTGCCGATAGCTGAAGCCACCCAAGAAAACCTGATGAAACTCATGACTTTGGAGAAGGAGACAGTCGCATGAGCACCCCAACCGTCCTCGACGACCTCAACAGTGCGCCCGTCGCGGCGTCGCAGCCCATGGGGCGCTTCTTGCTTGATTCCCTGCGCAAGAACGGCATCCTTTTGGCCTTTGTGCTGGTGGTGATCGTTTTCGCCATCTTGCAGCCGGCCCTGCTCAGCCCGAGCAACTTGACCAACCTGGTGCTCCAGTATGCCTACGTCTTGATTCTGGCTCTCGGCATGTTGATGGTCATTGTCTTGGCCCAGATCGACCTGTCGGTCGGATCGGTGGTCGCGCTCACCGGAGCGGTCGCCGCCCTGGTCTGCGTCCGAGGCGGGATGCCCTGGTGGCTGGGCGTTTTGGCGGCTCTGGCCGTCGGCATCCTCTGCGGCGTCTGGCAGGGCTTCTGGGTGGCTTTCGTTGGCATTCCCGGCTTCATTGTGTCGCTGGGCGGCATGTTGATCTTCCGCGGTCTGGCCCAATTGCTGCTCAACTACCAGTCGCTGTCACCCTTCGGCGGCACCTACTACGACATCTCGAACGGTTTCCTCAATGGCTTGTTCGGGGGCAATGGCTACGATGTCTTCACTCTGGTGATCTTCGCCATCGCCGTGGTCGGCTTCGCTGTGGCAGCTTGGCGGTCTAGGGCCGCCAAACTGCGCTACCAGCAGAAGGTCTCGCCACTGCCGGTCTTTATTGTCCAGATCGTCGTGGTGGCCGCCATCGCCATGGCCTATGCCTGGCAGATCTCCCACAACCGCGGCTTGCCGGTCATCTTGATCATCTTGGCGGTTTTCATCATGATCTACGGCGTGGTGATGGGCCGCACCGGTTTCGGTCGCCACATCTACGCCATTGGTGGCAACCTGATGGCCGCCCAACTGTCTGGTGTCAAGGTGAAGAAGGTCACCTTCTTGGCCTTCGTCAACATGGGTTTCCTGGCCGCCGTCGCCGGCGTGGTCTACTCGGCCCGGATGAACGCCGCCCAACCAGCCGCTGGTAATTCCTTCGAGCTGGACGCTATCGCCGCCTGCTTCATCGGTGGCGCTTCGACCACCGGTGGTATTGGCCGGATCGGCGGGGCGGTCATCGGTGGTTTGATCATGGCCGTCATCTCCAACGGCATGCAGCTGATGGGCGTCTCTCAGGGGATCCAGCCGGTGGTCAAGGGTCTGATCCTGACCCTGGCGGTGGCTTTTGACCTGTGGAATCGGCGTCGCTCGGCGGTCGCCGCCTGATTGAGTGGAATCATCCCCAACGGGCCGCCTCGATTGTTATTCAATCGTTATTGAAAACGGGCGGTTTGGGCTTGATCACCGCATGTGTGAACGTTAACATCAATGGGTGACGGGATCACCCCCGACAGCTCATCCATGACCGGATGGCGACAAACCCTTAGGAATGGTGGTGCCATGACGGCACCGGGAGGACACGCTATGAAACATCGAATGATTGTGGCCGGATTGGCCGGCCTGGCCGCCCTGTCACTGGTCGGCTGCTCCGTCGGCAGTGAGGTGGATGACGCCACCAGCACGGGCGTGCCCGACACGTCAGACCCATCAGCCTCAACCGACGCCAGCACGGGCACCGACTCGGGCTACACCTTGACGCCGAAAGACCTCGATGGCGACGGTTTGATCACCGTCGGCTTCGCCCAAGTCGGCGCCGAATCGGGCTGGCGCACCGCCAACACTGACTCCTACAAGGAATACTTCGTCGAGGAAAACGGCTTCAAGCTGGTCTTCGCCGACGCCAATCAAGATGCTGACAAGCAGAAGCAGGATGTTCGCGACCTGATCTCGCAAGGCGTCGAGCTGATCGACCTGGCGCCAGTCACCGATTCCGGCTGGGAACCGGTCCTGCAGGAAGCCAAGGATGCCGGCATCCCCCTGATCATCTCCGACCGGCAGCTGTCAGTGCCGGAGGATCTGTACTTGACCTATTTCGGTGGTGACATGCGCGCCGAGGGTGATCGCGTGGTCGATTGGATCAAGAGTTATGCCGCCGATCAAGGCATAACCGACCCGATCAATGTCGTCCATCTGCAGGGGACCATGGGATCGAGTGCCCAGAAGGGCCGCTCGGAAGCCTTGTCGGTCGGCGCTCCGGCCAACGACTGGAACGTCGTCTATGAGCAGACCGGCGAATTCACCCAGGCCAAGGGGCAAGAGGTGATGGAATCCTTCCTCCAACAGGGCAAGGACTTCAATGTCATCTATTCCGAGAATGACGATATGACCTACGGCGCCATCGACGCCCTGGTGGCACATGGGCTCGATCCCAAGGACTACATCATCGCCTCGTTCGACGGCAACAAGTCGGCGGTGCAGATGGTCGTCGACGGCACGATCGACGTCATCGGCGAGTGTGATCCACTGCTCGGTCCGCAGGTCGGTGAGCTGATCAAGCAGGCCGCAGCCGGTGAGACCATCGCCAAGATCACCTATTCGACTGAGGGGCTGATCGACTCGACCAACGCCGCCGACAAGGTGACCACCGCCTTCGGTTCCTGATCAATCTGGGTTGTCGACGCGGCTGGTCAGTCATCAGGCCTGACCAGCCGCGCTTGGCAGCCATCTTCTTGGAGGGGGTGATGATGGCCAAGCCTTTGGTGACGATGACCGGCATCAACAAGCATTTTCCGGGCGTGCTGGCTCTTGACGGCGTTGATTTTCAGCTGGTCGCCGGTGAGATTCACGCTTTGATGGGGGAGAACGGTGCCGGCAAATCGACCCTGGTCAAGGTCCTGACCGGGGCTGAGGCGTTCGAGTCAGGGCAAATCAAACTCGATGGATTTGACGCGCCGATCATCAACCACTCTCCGCAGGAGGCCCAAGAGCGGGGGTTGGCCACCGTTTACCAGGAGGTCAATCTGGCGCCGAATCTCAGTGTGGCTGAGAACCTGTTCGTCGCCCGTCAGCCGCGCCGCCTCGGCCTGGTCAATTGGCGGGCCATCCACCGGCGGGCCGAAGCAATCCTTGCGGGTATCGGCTTGGACATCGACGTCGACAAGCCGCTGGAGTCCTATCCGATCGCCGTTCAACAAATGGTCGCCATCGGCCGGGCCATCGACGTTTCCGCCAAGGTGTTGATCCTCGACGAGCCGACTTCGTCACTCAACGATCAGGAGGTGGCCAACCTTTTCGCGTTGATGCGCCGCCTGCGCGATCAAGGCCTGGGCATCATCTTCATCAGCCACTTTCTGGAGCAGGTTTACGAGGTTTGCGACCGGATCACCGTCTTGCGCAACGGTCGGCTGGTCGGTCAATATGACGTCGCTCATCTGGCCCGGCGCGAGCTGGTGTCGGCGATGCTCGGCCGCAGTTTCGATGATCTGGCGGCCCTGAGCCGATCCGATCAGGACCAGAGCAACGACACCACTCCGGTGGTCCGAGCCAGGGGCCTGGCGGTGCGCGGCGGGGTCAAACCCTTCGACTTGGACATCATGCCCGGCGAGGTGGTTGGTCTGGCCGGCCTGCTGGGCAGCGGGCGCACGCAGGTGGCTCGGGTGATCTTTGCCGCCGATCCAGCCGACCAGGGCACCCGACTGATCAACAACCGCCAACTGCCGGATCGACCGCTCGACTCAGTGCGAGCCGGCTTGGCCTTCTGCCCGGAGTCACGCAAGGACGAGGGGGTGATCGGCGAGTTGTCGGTTCGCGAGAACATCGTCGTGGCCCAGCAGTCGAAGCTTGGCGCCTTCCACTTGATGTCGCACGCTGAGCAGGTCGAGTTGGCCCAGCACTATATCGACCTGCTGCAAATCAAATGTGCCTCGATGGAGACGCCGATCAAGCAGTTGTCGGGCGGCAACCAGCAGAAGGTGATTCTGGCCCGCTGGCTGGCCACCCATCCCGAGTTGCTGATCCTCGATGAGCCGACCCGTGGCATCGACATCGGCACCAAGGCCGAGATCCAGCGGCTCTGTCTCGAATTGGCTGATCAGGGCATGGCGGTCTTGTTCATCTCCTCGGAGATTGACGAGATGTTGCGCACCTGCAGTCGGATCGGCGTGATGCGTGACCTCGAAAAAGTCGGTGAATTGACCGGCGATCAGCTCAATTCGTCGGCCATCATGGCGGCGATCGCCGGAGGTGAGGCTGATGACTGACCAGCACAGCCGGTGGCGCCGCCTGATTCATTCCCGCCTCTTCTTTCCGCTGGTCTGCTTGGCGTTGGTGCTGGCGCTCAATGTCGTCATCACGATGGTGACGACCGGCTCGCCCGGCCCCTTCTTCGACATCAATTTCAGCAATGGCACGATCAACGGTCCGCTGATCACCATCCTCAACCGGTCGTCGGAGTTGGTCATCCTGGCTGTCGGCATGACCATCGTCATCGCCAGTTCCGGCGGCGTCGACATCTCCGTCGGCGCGGTCATGGCTTTGAGCGGCGCCGTGTCGGTCTGGCTGCTGGGCTACGGCACTTTGGCGGACAACTCCTACCATGTGGCCAGCTATGTCGTGCCTTATGGTGTCGGTTTGCTGGCCGCCATCGCGGTCGGAGCCATCTGTGGGGCCTGGAATGGCTTGCTGGTCGCCAAGCTGCGCATCCAGGCGATGGTGGCCACCTTGATCCTCTTCACCGGCGGTCGCGGCTTGGCCAAGGTCGTCTCGGAAGGCCAGATCACCAAGGTTGATGTCCCCTCTTACAAGTTCATTGGCAACTTCATCCAAGATGGCTCGGGCCACAATGTCGTGCCGGTGTCGACCGCCATCTTCGTGGCGGCGGCAGTGGTGGCACTGGCCGGGTTGTTGTTGCGCCACAGCGCCTTGGGCATGAATATTCAAGCTGTCGGCATCAACCCGAAATCGTCGCGGCTGGTCGGCCTCAATTCGGGGCGGGTTGTCTTCTTCGCCTTTGTTTTCTGCGGAGTCTGCGCCGCCTTGGCCGGCATCATCGCCACCTCAAGGATCGGCGCGGTCGATTCGAGCAATGTCGGCAAGTTGCTGGAGATGGATGCCATCCTGGCAGTGGCCCTGGGCGGCAATTCCTTGGCCGGTGGGCGCTTCTCTCTGGCCGGATCGGTCATCGGCGCTATCACCATTCAATCGCTGACCACGGTGCTCTATTCCGTCAACGTCTCAGCCGATCAGCTGCCGTTCTACAAGGCGATCGTGGTGGTGTTGATCGTCGTCTTGCAGTCCCCAGAATTGCGGCCGATGCTGCAACGCCTGCGCCGCCGGTTCAGGCCGACCGCTGGCCTTCGGCAGGTGGTGGCGCCATGATGACGCTGACTCGCAAACCAACCCAGCCGACCGCACCGGCGAACATCGTCGGCCGGGCCTGGCGGCGGATCAAGGGTCGTTTCTACGGCAACAACTTCCTGCTGCTGATCACGGTGGCCCTGTTCATCGCCATCTATGCCGTCGGCATGATCGTCTATCAGGACAAGAACTTCGGTTCGCTCAACTCCTTCTTCGACATGCTCAACTCCAATCCGGGGCTGATCGTCATTGCCGCTGGCATGGCTATGGTGATGATCTCGGGCGGCATCGACATCTCGGTCGGTTCGCAGGTCGCCCTCTATTGCATGATGTTCGCCTATTTCATCGAGAAGCAGGGCTTGTCGGTGTCGACGATGATCGCCGTCGTCTTGGCCAGCGGTTTGGTTTTCGGGTTGGTCCAAGGCGTTTTGGTGGCCTACTTCAAAATCCAGCCCTTCATCGTCACCCTGGCCGGCATGTTCTTGGCCAGGGGATTGACCGCCATGATCTCCGATCAAACGATCGACATCACCAACCGCGACTTCATGAAACTGGCCACCACCAAAATCACCTTCAGTTTCGGTGGTTATTACAACGCTGCCGGTGTCTACCAGCGCCCCTTCATCTATCTGTCGGTGGTTTTGGCGCTGCTCGGCTTGTTGCTGGTCTGGCTGGTGATGACCTGGACTAGGTGTGGGCGCAACGTCTATGCCTTGGGTGATTCAGAGCCGTCGGCCCGGCTGATGGGTGTCGATGTCAACCGGACCAAGCTGACTGTCTATGTCTTCAACGGTTTGTTGACCGCCTTCGGTGGTTTCCTCTTCTGCCTGTTCTCCACCG
The DNA here is from genome assembly GCA_031285505.1 of Propionibacteriaceae bacterium. Lineage (GTDB taxonomy): Bacteria > Actinomycetota > Actinomycetes > Propionibacteriales > Propionibacteriaceae > WQYJ01. Next base: position 293 of record JAITVZ010000088.1, on the reverse strand, counting down.
GCGGTGCCGTCGAAAAGGCCCAGGGCTTCGAGATCCAAGCGATCGCTTCTTCGGTGATCGGCGGCACGATGCTGACCGGTGGAGTGGGCAACATTCTCGGCTCCTTCGTCGGCATGTTGGTCCAAACCACCATCACCAAGTTCATCAACTTCAACGGCACCTTGGCCAATGGCTGGTCGTCGGTGGTCTTGGCCTTGATCATGAGCTTCTTCATCATTCTCCAATCCGTCTTCGCTTATGTCCGCAGCCAGCGGCGCTGAGCTGGACCGACAATCGAAAGGAACACAACATGG
>JAITVZ010000106.1 GCA_031285505.1 Propionibacteriaceae bacterium | reverse complement strand
ACGCTCAGCCAGAATTGCAAGCGTAACCGCTCTCCCAATCCGGCCAAGGCTCCCTCCTGCCAGGCGATCGGCCTCTTGCCGGTCTGCTCGACGATGTCGACTACCAGGCGCACGATCTGGGTGTATTCCTCATCAGTCATCGCGTGGCACTCATCGCCACCAATATGGATCCACGGCCCTGGAGTCATCGCCGCCAAAGCCTGGAACACATCCTCAAGGAAGGCCTTGGTGGCTGGCAGATCGGCATGCAGCTGCGAGAAGCCGACATCGACGCCATCATAGGCGGGCCGCGCCTGACCATCGGGGTTGAGGGCGGCGATGGCGTGCAGCGCCGCGTTGGTGTGGCCGGGCACATCGATCTCGGGCACCACCATAATGCCCAGGGTGTGAGCGTAGGTCACCAAAGCCTGCCAATCAGCGACCATCAAAAAACCAGACTGGCCACCGGCCACCGCCGTGCCACCAGAGCGGTCGGTCAGCTCAGGGTGGCCGGGGATCTCGATGCGCCAGCCCTGGTCATCGGTCAGATGCAGATGAAAAACGTTCAACTTGAGCTCGGCCAAGCGATCAACCAGGCGCAGCAGCACCGGCAACGGGTAGAAACTGCGGGCGATGTCCAGCGAGAAGCCGCGCCACGGCTGGTCGTCGCCCAATGCGGCAGTGCCGCTGGCTGATGCAGCAGCCGATCCGACCCAGTCAAGGGTGGCTGCCGGGTCAGCGGCCGAAGAGTTGATGGCTGAAGCGGAACTCATGGCGACTCCTGACGATTGAGATCCAATCCGCGGCGATAGCCAGGATTGACGATGATCGCGCCAGCCTATCTTCCAGCAGTGACTTTTGTCGTGCCCAGTCCAGAGCCTGACCGTCGTTCCGGCCAGGAGATGTCCCAAAAATGTCACCGCCTGTTGGCATAGTGTCCATATGGACAATTGGTGGAGCTTGCTGTTGGCGTTGTTGATCGGCGTGGGAATCGGATTGGGACTGGCCCTGCTGGCCAGCCGCGGCCGATCAACTGCCATGCGCGAACGCGCTCGAGCTGATCGTGCCCAACTGAGCGCCCAACAGGCACTGACTGCCCAAGTCAGCGCAGAACGCGATCTCGCCTTGGGGCAAGTCGGTCAACTGCGCGATGATCGCCAGGCGATGCAGGACTCCTACCGTCTGTTGTCGCTGGAGGTGGCAAATCAACAAACCGAAGCCATCGAACACCAGGCGGCACAGCGTTTGGCTGCCACCGAAGCCCTATTGACGCCGATGCGCCACGGCCTGGAGCGACTCGATGCCCGACTGGCCAGCTTCGAGCGAGATCGAGCCAGTTTGACAGCCAGTTTGAGCGAGCAGGTCCGAGCGGTCCAGCAAGCCGAATCGGCGCTGTCTCGCCAGACAGCCGACTTGGTCGGGGCCTTGCGCCGTCCGCAAGTCCGCGGCTCCTGGGGCGAGCTCCAACTGAAGCGGGCCGTCGAATTGGCGGGCATGATCGATCACTGTGATTTCCAGACACAAGCGACCTCGGCTGGTGCCGATCACGGCTTGCGACCAGACATGCGCGTCGATTTGGCCGGCGGCAAATTCATCTATGTCGACGCCAAGACACCGCTGACCGCCTTTCTCAATGCCCAAGACAGCAGCGATGAGGTGGAGCGCGCCACCGCCTTGGCTGATTTGGCGCGCCACCTGCGCCGCCACATCGATCAACTGTCCGCCAAAGGCTATTGGAAGGCCGAAGCCGACACTCCAGAATTCGTGGTGCTGTTTCTGCCCAGCGAAGCTCTGGCTTCGACCGCCTTGGAACAGGCCCCCGATCTGATTGAATACGCCGCAGCCCGCAATGTCATCCTGGCGACCGGCACCACCTTGATCGCCATGCTGCGGGCGGTGGCCTACGCCTGGGATCAGGAGACCCTGCGCCAATCCACCCGCGAGATCAGTGAGATCGGCCGGCAACTATATGACCGTCTGGGGGTGATGATCAGCCATGTCGCCAAGCTGGGTCGCTCGATTGAAGCCTCAGCCCAGTCATACAACGCCCTGGTCGGCTCGCTCGAATCACGGGTGCTGGTCTCTGCCCGGCGCCTGGCCGAATTACGGGTCTCCGATCAAGACCTGCCGCCGCTTGGTCAAGTGACCAGCGGTGTCCGCCAGGTCAGTTTGAGCGAGCCTGATCCGGTGTCGGCGCCCCAGTGATCACCTGTCGAGCGGCGGTCAGCTGCTCTTCGCACAGGCGCACCAACGCTTCTCCGCGCTGGAAGAGGGCCATCGAATCAGCCAAGGACTCGCCACCAGACTCCAACTTGGCGACGACGCTGACCAACTCATCACGGGCCTGCTCGTAACTCAAACCGGCCACCGCCGCGTCTGCTGCCGCCACCAACTGGTCAGTCGAAGTCACGGGCACTTGATCAGGCTCCTGATCGGCGCCGGCCAAGCTGGGCGATTGCACCTTCGCGTCATCTTGATCAGCCCCGACAGCTGTCTTCTGGCTGTTTCCAACCGCAACGTCGGGATCTGGGTTGGCCCCTTTGGCGGTGCGACTAGCCATGATTACTCCTTTGAACTACTGAAATACAGGCGGTGCTTGCTCGAATCAGGGTTGCTTGGGCCGGGTCTGCTGGACGGCAGCCGTGAAGCTGCCATCGCTGATCGTCGCCTCGACGACCATGCCCGCTGCAATATCGGCGATGGTTGACAAGCTATGGCCATGGTCATCGAGCAACAGGGCATAGCCGCGGCGCAGGACTGCTGGCGGCCCCAGGCTGCGAATCAAGGAATGGGCCTTGTTGATCTGGAAAGCCTCACGATCAAGTCGAGAATTGATGGCCAACTCCAAGCGATGGCGCAGATCAGCGGTTTGCTGGGCATAGACATCGAAGCGCGACAAGGGGTTGCGTAAGACAGGCCGGTTGCGCCACTGGTCGAGCTGGTGGTTTTGCCGGTCGATCAGGCCGCTCAGTGCTGCCCGCAGCCGCTGCTCTGCTGCCCGCAGGTGGTTCAATTCGTCAGCAACATCGGGCACCACCCGCTTGGCGGCGTCGGTCGGGGTCGAGGCGCGCAGATCAGCCACCAAGTCGATCACCGGGGTGTCGACTTCATGGCCGATAGCCGAGACCACTGGCGTGTGAGCCGCCGCCACTGCCCGCACCAGCGATTCATCGGAAAAAGCCAGCAGATCCTCGACCGAGCCACCACCACGAGCGATGATGATGACATCCACCTGCGGATCAGCGTCAAGCTCACGCAGGGCGGATGTCACTTGGCTGACGGCTTGAGGCCCCTGAACCAGAGCATGACGAATGATCAACGGCACCTGAGGCCAGCGCAAACGGGCATTGACCACAACATCACGCTCAGCTGCCGAATCCTTGCCGGTGATCAGACCAACCCCCAGCGGCAACACCGGCAGCGGTCGCTTCAGCGCTGGATTGAACAGACCCTCGGCCTGCAGCAGCCGCTTCAAGTGTTCGATTTGGGCCAACAATTGGCCCTCGCCAGTCGGGCGCAGGTCGGAGCACTCATAGCTCAGCCGCCCCGAGCTCAACCAGACCGACGGCTTGAGTCTGGCAGTGACCGCCATGCCTTGGCTGACCGGGCCGGCGGTGTCCAAGACAGCGGTCGTCAAAGTGACCGACACTGACACCTCGGCAGTGCTGTCGCGCAGGGTGAGAAAGTTCAGACCGCGGGGGCGACGATTGAGCTCGATGATCTGAGCAGCGACCCAAACCTCGCCGAGTCGATCAACCCAACCCTTGACCGCGGCGGCCACCTCGCGCAGCGGCAGGGGCTGCTCCGGGCTACTGGTCATCGGCATGCGCACCAGCCTAGCGGAGGCACTGGCCTGGCTATCCCCACAACACCATTTGGCCGTCACCCAAAGAATGATGCTGTCACCCACGCATGGCAGTCAGATTCCTTGAGTTAGGCTCTGGTCAATCCATGTCAGTGATATGAACACTCCCACCGACCGCACTCATATGGATAGCCCTTATATCACCGGAGTTCAATGCAAGATCACAAACCCCAAGTTTTCGGCAGGATTGCACTTCGTTGAGGACTCCTGGGGCCCAATCAGCACAGCCCAATGGTCTAAACTGACAACTGAACGCAATGACGGGTGAAGTCACTTGTCCAAGCAACAATGCCAACGCTTCCCAGGGGAGGCGTGCAGGCGAGAGGGGCAAAACAATGGCTGATGAGCACAGCGTCATCTTGGCAGCCGCCGAGCCAGACGATTACGAGATCGCCTTGCGGCGGCGCACCATCGGCCACCACTTGGTCGATGAATTGATCATCAATGGCGCCTTCGCCATGGATTCGGATCACACCAACTCTGAGATCGCCTTGGCCGATGCCCTCGGCCCCAATCCCGGATCGGTGCTGGTCGGTGGCCTGGGCCTTGGTTTCACCGCCAAGCGACTGCTCGACAATGGCGCCGAACACTTGGACATCGTCGAGTTGGCCGGACCGCTGATTGATTGGGCCTGTCAAGGTCTGACACCAACCCTGGCGGAAGTCGCCGCTGATCCCCGGGCCAATCTGCGCCAAGGCGATGTCACCAGCCTGTTATTGAACCAACCTGGCCTACCAGGAGTCTTCGGCCCTTGGGATGGCATTTGCCTCGACATTGACAATGGCCCGAACTTCTTGATTCACGAAAGCAACGCCTCCCTCTATTCCCCGACCGGCATCCGTCAGGCCGTCGATCATCTCCTGCCGGGCGGTGCGATGAGCATTTGGTGCGAAGGGCCATCCAAGGAGTTTTGGTACGATTTGTTGACGGTCGACCCGGGGGCCACCGAGCAACTGATTGAAGTCGAGCGCGGCAATCGACGGCTGGACTATGCCATCTACACCGTGCGCCGACCAATCGACTGAAGTCGATCAGTGCCCGAAACGGCGTTCCCGTTGAGCGAATGAGCGCAAAGCCCGCAAGAAGTCGACCCGGCGGAAATCGGGCCAGAGGGCTTCGCAGAAATAGAATTCGGAGTGGGCCGATTGCCAGGTGAGGAAGTCAGACAATCGTTGCTCACCCGATGTCCGAATGATCAGGTCAGGATCCGGCTGACCGGCGGTGTAGAGATGCGCGGCGATTTGGTCTATTTCGACGGTCTGGGCCAGGGATGCCAAAGAACTGCCCTTGCCGGCTTCGGCTGCCAATAACGAGCGAAAGGCATCGCGCAATTCGTGGCGGCCGGCATAGGACACGGCCACATTGATGTGCATGCCTGTCAGATCCTTGGTCGAGTCTGCGGCCCGTCGCAAGGCCCCAGCCACGTCATCAGGCAACAACTCCAACGCGCCAACAATCTGCACCGGCCAACGCCGGGTGGCCGCCAAAGACTCCACCAGGTCAACGATGACGCCGAGCAGAGGCGCCACCTCCTCAACCGGACGCTCCAGATTGCTCGGCGACAACACCCACAGCGTCACCACCTTGATGCCGACCTCGTCGCACCAATCAACGAATTGCCGCAACTTGTCGGCGCCGGCCTCATAACCGCGGACGAGGGTCTCACCGGGCGCATTGAGCCTGGCCCAGCGGCGATTGCCGTCAGCCATGACTGCCACATGCCGCGGCAGACGGCGCCGATCGAGCCGATTGAGCAAGCGACGTTCATAGGCCGAATAGAGCAGCCCACGACCGATCCTCTTGGCCGCTGGCGCCGCTCGATCAGCCGATTGCATGGCGCCCACTCTAGCCGATGATGCAGCCACCAAAAGAACAGCCAATCGGCTAAGATACCTACGGAAACGTAACTTACCGAAGCGTAACTTAGGAGCCCGATGCCTGCACTCCACCGGCCAGTCTCGACGGCTGGAGCCGCCTCCCAGCCCGTCGCCAGTGACAGTCTCCTGCTCCCCCGCCGAATGGCGCCAGGGTCCACAACCGCCGGCCCACCGCTACCCCATCAACCTGCGGGCGGGGGCGAAGGCGATGCCACCGCCGGAAACATCGACGCAGACAACACAGCGACCGCCGCCAGTCAATCCACAACTGTGAGCTTGATCAAACCGCGCCTGCGCGGCTGGCTGCATGCCACAACCGCGCCGCTGCTCGGGGCAGCCATCATCGTGCTGATCTGTATCGCCCCTGGAGCTGGCGACAAAGCTTCTTTGGCGATCTATCTGGCCTGCGCCCTGGCCTTGTTCGGCAATTCAGCCATCTATCACATCGGCAACTGGTCGCCGGCGGTCAAGGCGGTCTTCCGACGGATCGACCACTCGAACATCTACCTGTTCGTCGCTGGCACCTACACCCCCTTGGCGGTGATGCTGTTGACCGGCGCTTCGCGGATCACCATCCTGGCCCTGATTTGGGGGCTAGCCGCCGCCGGCGTGCTTTTCCGCATCTTCTGGCTGACGGCGCCTCGCTGGCTCTACACCATCATGTACATCGTCATGGGCTGGACGGCCCTGTGGTGGCTGCCGCAATTCGCCGCCGCTGGCGGCGTGGCAGTGGTGGTGCTGATCGTCGCCGGCGGCGTGGCCTATTCAATTGGCGCGGTCTTTTATGCCCGCAAAGCCCCCAACCCCTGGCCAGGCTGGTTCGGCTTCCATGAGCTCTTCCACAGCTGCACGGTCATCGCTGCCTGGTGCCACTGGGTGGCGGTCCTGCTCTGCGTTCAGGCGGCGGCGTCGGCCGCCTGAGCCAAGCGAGCCCGAATGACCTCTTCGCGACGGTTGAGGATGATGCGACGCATGGCTGGCAGCTCCGCACCGAGGCGGTCCAGGAAGGCATCGGTCATTGCCAAGACGTCCAACTCCGGGTCGTTGACGCTGGCCAGCGGGTAAAGATCACGCACGACGTTCTGGGCCATCTCACGCGAGCGGGTGCGCCAAACAGCATCGATTTCCGCGAAATAGGCGCTGGCGAACTCCCGCAACAAGGCGAGGTCATCGGCCTGGACGAAGCCGGTGATGATGCTGCGCTGCGCACCATTGGAGATCGTGTCATCGCCGAGGGCTTGACGCCAAGCGGCCCGTTTGGCCTCAATGGTCGGCATGGCCGCGCGGGCCCCCATGGCCTTCTCTTGGCCGGACAAGGTGTTGTCTTTGGCCAACTCCGCCGCGATGTCCGATTCACCCAGGCGACCAGCCACCACCAAATCCTGGAGGATCTCCCAGCGCAAGCCGGTGTCGACCGCCAGGCCGTCGAGAACCGAGCGGCCATCAAGGATCTCGACCAGGTAGTTGAGGCTGGTGTCACTGACCGCCAAAGCGGCGAAGGCTTTGAAGAACTGCAGTTGCTGATCGGAACCGGCATCGGCGTGACTGGCCAAAGCCACCAGTCGAGCGGCGGCGTCATCGCGGACAGTGGCGCGTTCCGCAGCGCTGACATAAAGCTTGACGGTCTGCTTGACCCGGGCCAGCAAGGACATGATGGTGGTCGATGAGGTCTCTGTGGCGACCGCTTTCAAGGCCAAGTCGATGTAGTCACGACCGGCCAGCTCGCCATCACGCAAGGCGTCCCAGAGCAAACCCCAGATCAGGGCCCGGGTCAGCGGGTCTTCAATGCGGGTGATGACCCGGGGCAGATTGACCCGCGAGTTGTCGTCGAGGCGAAGCTTGGCATAGGACAAGTCCTGATCGTTGACGACCAGCAGATCGGGGATGATCTGCCCGGCCAGGGCCGGCAATTCGGTCAGATCACCATCGATGTCAGTCTCGATCGACCAGAGCTGAGTCATGCCATGGGCATCGAAACCGTAGCCAGCCACCATGATGTGATGGGGCCGCAGGCTCGGAGTGACGACAATCTCTGGCAGGTCGCGATGAGGGATGTTGGCGAAGTTTTGGTAAACGACCGGCACCTCTTGGACGATCGACACCTTCTCATAGACCCCTTCAGGACGCTCGATGGTCACCGGGCGCAGCAAGGTGACGCCGGCCTCCTCCAACCAGACCTTCGACCAGGCGGCCAGGTCGCGCCCGGAAGCCTGCTCGATCTCAGTCAGGAAATCGGCCAGAGTGGCATTGGCCCAAGCGTGCTTGGTCAGGTACTGATGGACACCCTTGAGGAAGGCCTCTTGGCCGACCCAGGCCACCAGTTGCTTGAGCACCGAGGCGCCCTTGGCATAGGTGATCATGTCGAAGTTGACCTCGACGTCGGCCAAATCGCGGATAGTGGCGACGATCGGGTGGGTGGTCGGCAGCTGATCTTGCTGGTAGCCAACCGTCTTGCGGGTGGCCAAGAAATCGGTCCAGGCGCCCACCCAGCGGGTGTTCGACGCCGCCGCCAAATGGCTCATGTATTCGGCGAAGGACTCATTGAGCCACAGATCGTTCCACCACTGCATCGTCACCAAGTCGCCGAACCACATGTGGGCCTGTTCATGAAGGATGGTGTTGGCCCGGGCGTCGACGGTGGCTTCAACCGGCTTTGACCGGAAAATGTAGTGGTCTTCGGCCAAAGTGACCGCGCCGATGTTCTCCATGGCTCCGGCGTTGTATTGCGGCACGAACGCCTGATCGTATTTGACATAGGGGTAGGGCACGCCGAAGGCCTGCTCGTAGAACTCGAAGCCTCGCTTGGTGACGTCGAAGATCTCGTCGGCGTCCATGAACTCAGCCATCGATTGGCGAACGAAGGCGCCCAGGGGGATGGTGCGACCATCACTGGAGCTGAAACTGTCATGCCAATCCTGATAGGGGCCGGCGATGACGGCGGTCAGATAGGACGACATCAGCGGGGTGACGCCAAAGTCCCAACGGGCGGCGGGCGCATCGGTCAGGCCAGCCACCGGCTGCGGCTTTGGGGTCGGCTGATTGGAGATGACCGCCCAATGGGCTGGGGCGATGACGTGGAAGGTGAAACGCGACTTCAAATCCGGCTGCTCGAAAGAGGCGAAGACCCGCCTGGCGTCGGCTACTTCGAACTGGGTGTAGGTGTAGGTCTCACCGTCAACCGGGTCAATGAAGCGGTGCAAGCCCTCACCGGTGCGCGAATAGGCGGAATCGGCCACAACCGTCACTTGGTTGTGGGCCTTGAGGTCGGACAGTTCGATGCGGTGGTCGACGAAGACCTTGGCCGGGTCGAGGCTGACACCGTTGAGGGTGACCTGGCGCACTGCCGGGGCCATCAGATCGAGGAAGGTGGCCGCCCCGGGCTCGAGGCAGTCAAAATCAATCACCGTGGTCGAGGGGAAGGTCTGCGCATCACCACTCAGATCCAAAGTGATGTCATAGCCATTGGCCTTGACCAGGCGGGCGCGGGCTTCAGCCTCTTGACGGGTCAGGTTATATCCGGGCATCTTCAATCCTCTTCTTGACTAGGTGCGTGACAAGACCACATCTATTGTGGCACTGTTGGCCAGCGGCAGCATTGTCGGCCAACAACGGGCGAGAGCCGAGTCTGCGCATCAAGAGCAGTATCGGCGGCCCCTAAGCGGCTGCGAACTGGGCGTCTGGGTTGTTGACGAAACGCGACAACGACCCCTGGAAAATGGCCGGAATCGTGTCAGTGCTGCCATTGCGGTGTTTGGCGACGATCAGGTCGGCCTCACCGGGGTGGTCTTCTTTGTTGTACATGTCGGCTCGATGCAACAGAATCACCAGGTCGGCATCCTGCTCCAACGAACCCGACTCACGCAGATCAGACAGCATCGGTCGGCGGTCTTGGCGGTTGTCGGTGCCACGGTTCAGCTGCGATAGGGCCACCACTGGGATGTTCAGCTCCTTGGCCATCAGCTTGATCTGGCGCGAGAACTCCGAGACTTCCAACTGGCGTGACTCAATCTTCTTGCCCGAGCTCATCAACTGGATGTAGTCGATGATCACCAGTTTCAGATCTTGGTGCTGTTTGAGGCGGCGGGCTTTGGCCCGGATCTCCATCATCGTCAGGTTCGGTGAGTCGTCGATGTAGAGGGGGGCCGATTCCAAGACGGTGTTGACGTCGGCCAGGTTTTGCCAATAGGGCTCCAAGCGCCCAGTGCGAATGGCATGCAACGGCACCGACGCCTCGGCGGACAGCAGACGCATCATGATTTCTGAAGCGCTCATCTCCAGCGAGAAAATGGCGG
>JAITVZ010000091.1 GCA_031285505.1 Propionibacteriaceae bacterium | reverse complement strand
GGTCGCGCAGGCCTGGGGCTACCCGTCCATCACTGTGACCGAGGCCCTGGCCTAGACGGTTGATTCCAAGCCATTGTGAGCTGTTTGACGCTCAGGAGGAGTCCTGGCGGCGTTGCTTTGTCATTGGACGTCTTGTCCACTGCCCTCACGCGCCTTGCCACAACGCCACCTGACAGCTACCCAAACGACAAGCCCTTGGCATTAAGCGCCTGAGGGCGCCGGTGGGGGTGGGTCAACTGCCCGCTCCCGCCGTCTCCCCCGGGTCTAACCCCCGCTCCTAAGGAGATATTTTCATGAAAACACCCGACTCCCCTCCAGCAGCCGCCTCCGCCGGACAGGCTGGCGAAGAACTCAAACGCGGCCTGACCAACCGCCACCTCCAGATGATCGCCATCGGCGGTGCTATCGGCACCGGCCTGTTCAACGGCGCCGGTCGAACGATCAGCCTGGCTGGCCCGTCGATCATCCTCGTCTACATCGTCATCGGTTTCTTCCTCTATTTCGTGATGAGGGCGCTCGGTGAGATGCTCTTGTCCAACCTGAAGTTCAAGTCCTTCCGCGACGCCATCGAATACCACCTGGGGCCCTGGGCTGGCTTCGTCTCTGGCTGGACCTACTGGCTGTGCTGGATCCTGATCGCCTTGGCCGACATGATGGCGGTGACCAACTACGTGCTGTGGTGGTTCCCCGACCTGCCAAAGTTCATCCCCGCCCTGGCGATGATCGTCATCTTGTTTGTCTTGAACATCGTGGCGGTGCGGCTCTTCGGTGAGATCGAGTTCTGGTTCGCCCTGATCAAGATCGTCGCCATTTTCGCCCTGATCGTCGTCGCCATCGTCATGATCGTGACTGCCTTCCACTCCGACCTGGAGTCGCTGTTCGGCACGCATCGACAGTTGCTGCTCGACAACGCCACGGCAGCAGTCGCCTCAGGCAACGATGTCGCCGCCAACCAGGCGTTGATCGCCGAGCTCCAAGGTGAGAAGGATGCCCTGACCAGCGCTTATCCAAACGGCGTCACCGCCTCGGTGATGAACATCTTCAACCTCGACGGCGGAGGTGTCTTCCCGAATGGCATGTGGGGTTTCCTGGCCGGTTTCCAGATCGCCTTCTATTCTTTCGAGGGCATCGAGCTGGTCGGCACCGCCGCCGCTGAGACACGCAATCCGCTGGTGGCACTGCCCAAGGCCATCAGGGCCATACCGGTGCGGGTCGTGTTCTTCTACGTTTTGTCGTTGGCGGCGATCTTGGCGATCACCCCCTATCTGGCGATTGACCCGGACATGAGCCCCTTCGTCAACATGTTCGCCCTGACCGGCTTGGGTATCGCCGCCTCGGTGGTCAACTTCGTGGTGCTGACCTCGGCGGCGTCGTCGATGAACTCCGGCATCTATTCGACCTCGCGGATGCTGTTCGGCCTGGCCGGCACCCGCCTGGCTCCGAAGCTCTTCGGCCGGCTGTCACGCTCGCAGGTGCCGGCCAACGCACTGATCTTCTCCTGCATCTGCGTGCTTCCAGCCATCGGTCTGCTCTACGCCTCCGGGTCGATCATGGAGGCCTTCACCTACGCCAGCGCGGCCTCGAACCTCTTGTTCGTCTTCGTCTGGACGCTGATGATGGTGGCCTATCTGCGATTCCGGAAGACGCAGCCGGAACTGCATGCCTCATCCGTCTTCAAGATGCCCTGGGGCATTCCGATGACCTGGGTCGTCTTGGGCTTCTTCGCCGTCATGCTGGTGGTGCTCTGCCTCGACCGGACCACCCTTTTCGGCGCCCTCACCGCCGTTGGGCTGCTGGCTATTCTCGGGGTGATCTACTGGGTGCGTGCCCGGCGTCTGGCCAGGATCGGGGGCGCGACTGACAGCTAACGAGGGGAGTCGTCGTTTCTCTCCGGTGCACCTAAGCTGAAGCCGCGGCTGCCTCCCAGATGCGCGTCGACTTAAGGTCGAATTGATGCCTTGAGTCATGGCTCGTCTGGGTGAGACCCCCATAGCCGGAGGACTACACTCGCGCTATGGGAACGATCACGCGTTACCCCGAGTTGGGTGACATAGTCTGGCGGGACAAGGGGCGGGCATCGGTACGGTTGCTCATCCTGATTGACGCGGGGATCGTGGTCTTAGCGGCGATCATGTACTGGTGGCTGGCCAGGGAGCACAGTGCTAGCGCAGGCTGGTTACAGACGGGCGTTCTGGTGAGTTGTGGGATAGCGGTTGCCCTCTTGGTGACGTTGGCGCATCTGTTCAGCCAGCGCGCCTTGGTGGTGTGCCGCGGGGGACTGGTGCGTCACATTCGGTTGCTAGGACCAGCCTGGGGCAGCCTCGTTGTCATTGACTATCGGCTGCTTCGGGCCGACTCGATGATGGTCGCCGATGACCTCAAGGCGCTTCGCCACTCTTCCAACGAGATGATGGTGTCGGGCTTGGTGCCGGCGAACCTGGGCGACGGTTTCGTGGCGATGACCCGAGTCCAAAGCTCACTCAACGAATGGGGGACGGGTCGGGGGATCGCCTTCTTGGCGGATGGTGTTTTCGGGTCGGCAGTGGCGGCGCGGGCGTTCCTGGATCAGCCCGGCTCCTGCATTCACCTCCCTGACCCGCGCGTTGTCTCGGTGGCGACTCAGGATGACATCCGAAACGACTTGCGCCGCCTGGCTTGTTGGACCCACCCGACAGCGGGTGATCCGACGGAACTGGCCCGGATAATCCTTTCAACGATGGCCCAAGCCGGTGAACCGTGGTCCGCCGAACGTTTACAGCAGCCTCTTGACTGGGTGAACCCAATCTGGGGGCAAATCCAGCCGTCGAGGTAGATGGGCGCAAAAGTGGCTGTGATGAAGCAGATGTTTGTCACTAGCAGAATGACTGCCTCGGCGATGACCACCGACGCAGCGTAGTGCCGAAGATCATGGAATCGAAGCTGTGAATAGCCCCCGCCGTTGCACTTCAGAATTGAACCCGGCGGGGAGCACTATCCACACTGCTACACGGGTTGCGGCCGCTGGATTTGGTGGCTGGGCAGTCGGGTTGGCCTCATCGAGCCCAGCGATCGAAGAGCTCCAAGAACCGCTCAGCGTCGCCGACCCACCGTGGCGTCGTCTGGGGCTTGTTGAGCGGCGTGGATGGCGGCGCGAATCGCCATGATGAACCAGATGATCGTCAGCGCCAGAATGACTGCCTCAGCAATGGCGGTGACCAGTGGCCAGGCGGCGATTGACAGCATGGCGATGATCGACAGGCCGATCAGCCAGGGCCCGAAGCTGTGGCAAAGCGCCAAGGCGGCCCGATGCCCCGCCATCCAGGCGGCGTCACTGCGCATGGTCGACGGCAAGCGGATGCCGGCCCAGGGGTTGGCGCCCAGGCGTTGCTTGGCGGCCAGGGCACAAGTCAGCCAAAGGGCGCCGACCATCACCAAGATGATCAAGCAGGCGGCAGCGCTGAGGAACTGCAGCGTGTATTCAGTGGAGTTGTCGTTCATGGGGATGAGTATAGGTTCTGTTAGATCAGTGGTGGCTGGGTGCGGGTTTGATCAGGGATGGCCCGTCGACCAACGACAACACAGCCAGGCGCCGCATCTGGTCCGAACCCAGCAACCAATTCCCGCTGCGGGACAGTGGTGAGGTTGGTCTGCCGGTGGCAGCCAGCAAAGGCCCGGCTCAGTGGCTGCGCACCTCCCAAGCGCGGCTTGACCGGACATGCCCGTGGCGATCGACCCGGATCTGCTGCTTGGTGATCAGATACCAGGCGACTGCCAAAGCGGTCAGGCCAATGGCGCCAGCGCCGACCCAGACGGTGGCTCGGGCGCCGAGGTGGTCGCCGACCCAGCCGAGGATCGGCGACACCGCTGGGGTAAGACCGAGGGTGGCCACACCCCACAGTGCCATCACCCGGCCGCGGACCGATTGCGGGATGCTGATCTGGACCATCGAATTGGCCACCACCATCACCGTCACTGAACACAAGCCGATTGGCACCATCGTGGCAGCGAAGGCGATGAAGTTGGGCGCCAGGGCTGAAGCCACCAGTGACAAGGCGAAACCAGCCAGGAAGATGACGATCAGGCGTAGGCGGGGCCGATCACGGCGGGCGGACAACAAAGCCCCGGTCAGTGAGCCGATGCCCATCACCGAGCCGAGCAGGCCATATTCACCTGGGCCGCGGTCGAAAACTGTGGTCGACATCAAGGTGTTGGTGATGTTGTAGTTGAAACCGAAGGTGCCCATCATGAAGGCGATGAAGAACAACAAGGTCAAGAATGGCCGGTCGAAGACGTAGCGCAATCCGGCGCTGAGCCCGCCGCTGCGGCGGTTGGTGGCTGATCTGGTCTGATTGTGACCGCTGGCGGCATCAGCCGGGCTTCGTTGGTCAGATCCAGCCGATGACGGGTCCGCCACTTCCGCTAGTTGGGCGCCGGCGCCCTTGGCCGCTCGGCCATCAGCCTTGGAGCCATAGAACTGGCTCGGGTCCATCCGGATGAGCATGACGATCATCACCAGGAAACTGCAGGCGTTGATGGCGAAGGCATGGCCGGTGCCGAAAACGGCAATCAGCAGCCCGGCCACCGCTGGACCGAACAGGCGGGCGGCGTTCCATGACGAGGAGTTGAGACCGATGGCGTTGGCCAACTGGGGCAGGGGCACCAGCTCGGAGACGAATGACTGGCGCGCCGGGCCGTCAAAGGCGGTGACAGTGCCGTCAAAGGCGGCCAGGGCGAAG
>JAITVZ010000030.1 GCA_031285505.1 Propionibacteriaceae bacterium | reverse complement strand
CGCTCCACGGCCGAAACTATGGCCAGTTGCGCCGCTGTCAAAGCTTGACGGGCCATTTTCAGCCCTGCCCGATTTGAGTGGTCGGATGACTCACTGCAGACTCATGGCGTGTGATGTTGCCGTACATTAATACGGACGAATCATGCGAACCGCCGCCAATCCCATTGAACAAGCAGCGAGCGCCGCTACAGCCCTCGGCACTGCCACGCAGCCGCACCGCCAAGAGGTTGGTCACCAGCTTCACTGGCGCTGATCTGCCAGACGCACCAGCTGGGCCAGCACTGCCGATAATGACTGCCCAGCCGTCTCCAACGACAACGGCACCAGAGAGGTCTCAGTCATGCCAGGCGCGACGCTCGACTCGATGAAAACCGGGCCATCTTGGCCGACGATGATATCCGCTCGTGAGAAATCGCGCAGTTGCAAGGCCTGATGCGCTTCGACCGCCATCGTCTGACAGGCGGTGATGACGTCGTCATCGAGACGGGCCGGGCAGATGTAAGTGGTGGCGCCAGCGGTGTAACGGGCTTCGAAATCGTAACGGCCCGATTGCGGGCGAATCTCCACCGGCGGGAAAGCTTGCGGGCCGGCACCCAGGTCGAAAACCGGCACAGCCACCTCGACACCGGCGATGAACTCTTCAACCACCACCGTCCGCCCAAAGGCATAGGCATTGACCATAGCGATCGGCAGATCGTCGATCCGTTCGACGATCGACACCCCCAAGGCCGACCCGGAGGCCGAGGGCTTGACCACCAAAGGCAGACCCAATCGGTCTTCGATCAGGCCCATCAGGTTGGGAGCGCCCAGGTCACGGAACATATCGTGGGGCAGAATCACCCGAGCCGGGGTGGCCAAGCCAGCCCGGGCGGCCACCGGGATCGCCAGAGCCTTGTCGTAGGAGGCGCGGCAGGCCACGGCTCGCGAGCCGACGAAGGGGACACCAACCAAATCGAGCACCTCGGCCACCGCTCCGTCTTCACCGACCCCGCCATGGAGCATTGAGAAGACCACCGGCTGGTCGGCCCCCTTCAACAAGGTGATCAGTGAAGGGTCGAGATCGCTGACGGTGACGTTGAAACCGGCGCTGGTCAGCTCGCGGGCCACCCGCTGGCCGGACTCCAAGGAGATCTCCCGCTCATGCGACAGTCCTCCGGCGATGACGATGACGTGCTTGGTCATGATGCCCCTCCCAGTTGATGTGATGCGCCGACAATTTCGGCGGTTGATTGATCCCGTTTGGTTGATCGGACCAGGCCGAAGGTGGCCCGCAAACCCATCTCCTCGCGCAACGCCTCTCCCAGGCGGCGGGTGCCCTCATAAATCCGCTCGGGCGTCGGGAAGCAGTAGCTCAAGCGCATATTGCGCGAGCCGAGTCCGTCGGCGTAGAACGCGGTGCCTGGCACATAAGCCACACGATATGAGGCGGCCCGGGCTGACAATTGATCGGCGTCCAGGCCTTCAGGCAGGGTCGCCCAGACGAAGAAACCACCCTTGGGATGAGTCCAGGTGACCCCGTCAGGCATGTGGTCCTCCAAGCCACGCAGCATCGCGTCGCGGCGGGACCGATACATGTCGCGGAATTTGACGATCTGCCCCTGCCAATCCCAATTGCTCAGATAAGCGCTGATGACGAACTGGGAGAAGACCGGCGGGCAGAGGGTGGCCGACTCCTGCGCCAGGACCAGTTTCTTCAGAACCGCCGGCGGCGCCAAGGCCCAGCCGACCCGGAAACCGGGAGCAAAGGTCTTGGAGAAGGAGCCGAGATAAATCACCTGGTCGTGATCCATCGAGCGAATAGCCGGCAACGGCGGCTGATCCAACGCCAACAGACCATAAGGGTTGTCCTCGATGATCAGCACGTCCAGCTCGCGCGCCACTGCCAACAAGGCTTGGCGGCGCTCCAGAGTCATCAGGATGCCCGATGGATTGTTGAAGTTGGGGATGGTGTAGAGAAACTTGACCTGGCGGCCTTTAGCTCGGGCGGCGACTGTCGCTTGACGGAAGGCCTCGGGGATGATGCCCTGATCATCCATCGGCACATGGACAACTTGGGCCTGATAAGCGGCGAAGGTGCCGAGCGCCCCGACATAGCTGGGGGCTTCGGCCAGGATGACATCGCCGGGGTCGATAAAGGTGCGGGTCACCAGGTCGAGGGCCTGCTGGGAGCCACAGGAGATGATGATGTCGTCGGCCGCCGCCTCAATGCCCTCAAGGGCCATCACCTGACAGATCTGTTGGCGGATCGGCTCCTCGCCTTGGGCCGAGCCGTAGTTCATGGCTTGGGGGCCGCGGGTCGAAATCAGCTCTGAGACCAACGAGCCGACGACATCGAGCGGCAGATCGGCGATATTGGGCATGCCACCAGCCAATGACACCACCTCGGGCCGATTGGCGACAGCGAAGAGGGCTCGGACGGCCGATGCCTTCAGCCCGCGAGTCCGACTGGCGTAGGCATCGACATAAGGGTCAATGCGGGTTTCCACTCTCTTCTGCGGCACAGTCATGACTCCACTCTGCCCCATTTGCGGTCAAACATGGCAGTATGGCACGCATGATGGGCAGATCAGCCGGATTATCCCCGCTTTCAGGCAGGCAACAATGACCGCGCCCGCCGGGCAGCGCCAGCAGCCGGCTGGAGCCTCGCCCAGTGAGACCGTCCAACTCAGTGTCGACTGGCTGGGGCCATCACCGAAGCGCGATTGGCTGGGGCGCCGACATGACCCGCATCGCCTCAACCCCGTCACCCCGGGTCACAACCAGCCTGCCGAAGTAATCCACCTCAGCGTCGACCAACTGGTGGCCCTGCCCGACCGTTTGACACTGATGACTGCCGAACAGCGCGCTGAGGCTGGGCGTTTGGCCATGGCCACTTGGGGTTACCTTGGCTCCGGGCTGCGCCGCGGCGACGATTGGCTCGCCTGGATTTTGCTGACCACTGGGGCCGGCTTGCCCCTGCAGCATCCGCTGCGCCGCGGCGGGATTGGCGATGATGCGGCCGGTTTGCTGGGCGTGCAGATCGGGCCGTGGCTGTCACCGATGATCGTTGGCAAGCGCTTGCTGGTGCTGTCTTGTGAGCAGTTACGCGGGCGTGCCGCCAGCATCGAGGCCTTCGGTCAACCACGGGCTCTGGCCAGCGTGCCCACCCCTCCGGCCAACTGGCTTCGCCTGATGGGCTTTCACCGCTTGCATTTTCCGCCGGGCCATTTTCAACTCGACCTGAGTCGGACCATCAGTTGGCTCAAAGTCGGAC
Source organism: Propionibacteriaceae bacterium (assembly GCA_031285505.1). Classification (GTDB taxonomy): domain Bacteria; phylum Actinomycetota; class Actinomycetes; order Propionibacteriales; family Propionibacteriaceae; genus WQYJ01. Next base: position 33,588 of record JAITVZ010000030.1, on the reverse strand, counting down.
CGATCCTCCAGCGGCAGGGCGCACCGGCCTTCGAAGCGTCGCGCACTGGAATCGGGGTGAACGCCGCCATGGCAGACCGAACGGCTCGCCAACAGGGTTTCTTCAGCGCCAACTCTGACTAAACCGCCCTGCCCGATCGGCGAGGTGACCGTCGATCAGCGACAACTCGGCGCCGCATTCGGTCTGCGCCCAGCAGCCGATCCCTGGTGCGGGACACTAACTGAGGTCATCGAGGATCTGACGCAACTTCATCTTGGTGACTGAGCCGACCAAGGCTTGGATCAATTGACCCCCTTGAAAGAACTGGACCGTCGGCAGGGTGCGGATATCCTGGGCGGCCGGGATGGCGGTGTTGGCGTCGGCGTCGATCGAGACGAACTTGATCGACGGATACTGCTTGGCTAGCTCATCGAGGACCGGCGCCAATTGTTTGCAGGGACTGCACCAGTCGGCCCAGTAGTCGACGAGCACCGGCTGGCTGGCCCCGAGGACCTCGCTGGCGAAACTGGCGTCAGTGACGGCGGTGAGATTGGACATGACAACTCCTTTGATTGGTGAAACTTGTGGTTGCTGAGGTAGAGCCGGGGTTGATCTGGTGAAAGGCTGGCCGCCATGGTTGATCTATAGCCAGCGCTGGTCTGTCTGATCAGCCCAGTCGATCAAATCACTGCCAATGGGCCAGGAAGTCCTGGGCATCCAAGGCAGCCCGGCAACCGGAGGCGGCCGCGGTGATCGCCTGTCGATAGATGTGATCAACCAGGTCACCGCAAGCGAAAACACCCTTGATCTTGGTGGCAGTGCTGGGGTGGGCCACTTCGACATAGCCCTGATCGTCAACATCGACCTGGCTTCGGACCAGCTCATTGCGCGGCTCATGACCGATGGCGATGAACACCCCATCGACCGGCAATTCACGGGTGGCTCCGCTGGTGACATCGGTCAGAATCAGCCCCTCCACCGCTTTGTCACCCTTGATCCCGCTGACAGTCGAGTTCCAGGCGAAGTGGATCTTTGGATCATCCAGGGCCCGCCTGGCCATGATGGCCGAGGCCCGCAATTGATCACGGCGATGGACGATGGTGACGGTGTTGGCGAAACGCGTCAAGAAGGTGGCGTCCTCGACAGCAGAATCACCACCGCCGACCACAGCCACGTCCTTGCCCCTGAAGAAGAAGCCGTCACAAGTGGCGCACCAAGACACCCCATGGCCACCCAGCCGATCCTCATCGGCCAATCCCAGTCGACGATAAGCCGAGCCCATCGCCAAAATGACCGCCTTGGCGTCGTATTCTGCGCCAGACGAGTCGACAATGTGCTTGTCATCACCGCCCAGGTCAAGCTCGATCGCATCCTCGCCAATCAAAGTGGCGCCGAATTTTTCGGCCTGCTCGCGCATGCGATCCATCAATTCCGGGCCCTGAATACCTTCGGCGAACCCCGGAAAGTTCTCCACCTCGGTGGTGGTCATCAGTGCCCCGCCAGCTGACAGCGTGCCGGTCAGGACCACCGGTCGCAAACCCGCTCGGGCGGCATAGATGGCGGCTGTGTAACCGGCTGGGCCTGACCCAACGATCACCAACTCATGGTTCGACATGACTGACTCCTTCATTAATGACGACCTGACCAGCAGAAACAACCTGGCCCATCCAAGACTCGGGCGGTGGTGGTGGCTAGTCGACCGAAGCGGGCTTCAGTCTAGCGGCGGGGGGTGACAAAATCGCCGACCGGCCTGAATCGAATTCCTCAAGTCAGCCGTGAGGCGCTCAAACTGAGGCGATTCGCCAGAAAACCCCGTCTTGGCCAAAAGAAAAATAAAAAAGTCTGTGGATAAGTAGCAAAAGTACTTGCGCGATCGCAATAGTCATGCTTAGGAAAGGAAATCTTATGGTTTTCAATGAACTAGCTGCCACCAAGCATGTCGCGTCGCGTCGGCGACCTTGGACCGCCATCGGCGCCGGCTTGGTGCTCACCCTGATTCTGATTGGCCCGCCCCTGCTGCTGGCCCGCTTCGGTGATTGGCCCTTATTGGGCTTGTTGCTGCGCGATCCGCAGCGTTGGTTATGGCCGGATGACGGCCACTACTTGTCGGCCTTGTTGGCGGCCGTCGGTGCACTGGCATGGCTGCTGGTGGCGGTCAGCATCATCCTTGAGCTGATCGACGCGCTGCGGCTGCGTCGCGATCTCCACCGACAGCGACGCTGGCCCAGCGGCGGCAATGACCAGCTGCTCGATGCGCGCCAACGGGCTGAATCATTCGGGGTTGGATCATCCGGCTTCCGGTCATTCGGACTGAGACGCTTGATTCGCCCGCTGGTCATGGCGGTGTTGACCATCAATCTGACCAGTGGCGCCATGGCCGCCGCGACCCCAGTCGAAGCGCTGCCCATCGTCGCCAGTGCCGATCCAAGCGGAGTCGTCGGCAGTTCGTCGCGCTTAGGGGTGCCCGATGTGCTCCTCCTGCCGATTGAATCGGCCGATCAATCCGACCAGAGCCCGGCCGGTGGCGATCATGTCAATCAATCATCGGCCGCGACTTCTCCAACAGCGGCGGCCTCGACAGATGGCGGGGTCAATCTCGGCCTCGCAAGCGGTGATGACCCCACGAATTCGACGGTGTCGTCAGCCGCCAGTGGCACTGCTGAGCAGTCAACGGGCTCTGCGCCCGGTGTTCCAACCCCTGCCAGCAGTGGTGTGGCGACTGACACCGAACCACTTGGCCCAGTTGCCGGCGGCACTACCCTGCCAGACCCCACCAGCAGTGGCGAGGCCGATTTGGTGCGGGCCTACACCGTCACACCGGGGGATTCACTCTGGTCGATCGCTGAGCAGGTCTGGGGTGATGGTTCAGCCTGGGAACTGCTGGTTGAGGCCAATCTCGACCGCTATCCCCTGACCGACGGCCGGCTCGAAGCTGGTTGGACGATTGCCATTCCACCCGTGACTGACGCCGCCCTGCCGAGCGTCGAAACTGCGGAAGCTGTTGCCCCAGCGGCGCCGAGTTCCGATAGCGACAGCCGGTCTTCCCTTGATCCGGCTGCGGCGGTGACCGATGACCCCACCGCCGTCTCAGACCCAGTTGGCACCACAACAACCGCTAACCCTCAGTCCGCTGAGTATTCGACCGCCGCCGATCCGGCCGCTGACTCTCCGACCAAGTCGGTCACGGTCGAGCCAGGCGATACCCTCTGGTCGATCGCCGCCAGCGCTTTGGGAGATGGCCACCGTTGGCCCGAACTGGTCACGGCAAACGACTCGTTGATCGACGATCCAGACTTGATTGAACCCGGCTGGCAGCTGGACATTCCCGATTCAGAACTCGCACCACCGAGCTCGGCGCTAACCGCATCACCGACGCAGCAAGCACCAACCCCGACTTCCCAGGCGCCCCAGACTCAGGCCAACACCAACAGCCCCGGTGATTCCGCTGATGACAGCACTGATGCCTCCAGTTCATCGAGGGTGTCCAGCGGCGGGGCCAGCACCATTTCAGACTCGCCTTCGCCTGTGACGCCAAGTGATTCGCTGGCCGGCCACGGCCACCGCTCACCCAGCTCGCGGCCGACCGCCGCCGAGCCATCCGCCAGTGATCTGCCGACCGTGCCGCGGCTGTCAATCCCCGATGATGGCGACCGAGTGATGGTGATCGCCACGGCCATTGGTGTGTCTTCGCTGCTGGCGGCTGGTTTGGTGCTGCGTCTACGCCGGCGGCGATCACTGCAACTCAATCAACGCCCGATTGGCCGGCGCATCGCGCCTGCGCCAGTCCAACTACAGGGCTGGCAGTCAGCCTTGATTGCCGCCGGGGAACCAAAAATAGACATTCACCAACAATCAATGCTTAATCACACTAGTATGATGGATGAACAGCAGTACATGCACCGGGGGGTGCGCATGGCCGCTGGTTCGGTCGTGCCTGCCTCAGATCCTCTGGCAAACGCGCCGGCCAGTGAGCACCAAATGCGAGCGTCAGGGGTTAGCGTGTGTGTCGGAACAAGGGATGATGATCAGGCCGCCATGGTCCTATTGCCGACTGACGCGCCTTTCCTGGTGGCAGCCCGCCGCGGCGAGACGGCAGCTTTGGTGACCCGCGGTTTAGCCATGCAATTGGCCCTCGACCCGGTCGATCCGACCACCGATCTGCGGGTGGTCAAAACGGATGACCTGTTCGATTCCTTTGACACCGTCACTTGTTTCACATCGGCTGCTGAGGCTCTGGATGATGTCGTTGAGCAATTGTCAACCCGTCATCAACAGCTCGGAGGGCAATCTTGGGAATGGTATCGCCACGACCCGGATTTGAGTGAAGCCTGGCGACCAATTGTCTATTGTTTCGTCGAGCCGATCGACTCCCAGCAATGTCAGCAGATCACTGCCTGTTTGTCTGGCCCGAATGTCGGAGTCTATGTCATCGCCACCATCGAGGACGTCGATCTGCCTCAATCCGGCTCGCGCCCCCAAGATCGCGCCAGCTTGCATGTCGACCAGTTTGATCGGGCTGTCATCCAACCGGAGGGCCTAGTCGTCCAACCCCTGCGGCTCAAGCCGACACGGGCCTTGAGCCACTTGCTGCTGTCGGTTGAATCCTCAGCCACCATCCCCGCCTGGTGGGACAGCGAGGCGGGATCCCTGCCCTCAAAGGCAGTTCCGTCACCTGCTGGCGGCGACAGCCCGAATGCAGGTCCGACTGCCGGAGGCTCATCAGCGCGCACCGATGACGACACAACTCCGGTCGACGCCACGCTGCCAAGGTCACCGATCAGCGGCGACAACAACATCGCCACCACAATGACGGCCGCGTCAGCTGAGGATCCAAATGTCGACGGCGGCACCAAAAACACCTCCACCATGGAAGACATGCCGGTTGGGCTAGCCCAACCGGGAGGAACGACCGACCGGTCCTCCTGGATGGAGGCTGGGTCAGTTGAGTTGCCCGTGACGATGCCTTTGGAGGCCCAATCGAAGCCAGTCCTGGCGACTCCCGATATGACATCGGCCACCCCATCCTCAGTGTCCAACTCGGAGCTGGGACCCGCTTCAGCAGCGACCCAGTTAACTCCCCGACTGACCGTCATCAGCCCATTGACGCCAACGCCGCCGGAGGCCAGGCCCGATCCCAGTCCGGTGACGGCACTGGGGCCCGTCGTGGCACCAGACCCTGTGCAGTCACAGCCAATGGTCTTGCTGCTCGGATCGGTCACTATCGAAGGAGCCCGCGGGTCGGCTCCAGAGCGTTCCCAACGAGCCTGCATCGAATGCGCCAGCTATCTGCTGGAGCACCCTGGCAGCTCACCAACCGCCATGTCTGCTGGGCTATTGATCGCCGAAACCACTCGACGCTCAAACATCTCCCGTCTGCGCAAGTGGCTGGGCAATGATGACTCCGACCGTCCCTTCCTTCCCGAGGCTTACACCGGCAAGATCAGCTTGTCACCCCAGGTCAGCTCCGATTGGCAACAGATGCGGCGCTTACTCGCCGCCGGGCTGACCAAGGCCAGCACGGAAGACATGAGAGCGGCGCTACAACTGGTCCGGGGGCGCCCCTTGGCCGATGCGGCCCCGGGACAATGGCATTGGGCCGAGGAGTTGCGCATCGACATGGCCTGCCTGATCCGCGATCTCGGTGTGACTCTGACCCTACGTTTGATCGAAGACGCCGACATCGAGGGCGCCCGTTGGGCCGCCGGGCGGGCTTTGAAAGCCGTGCCTCAAGATGAGCGGTTGATCTGCGCTCGCGTCCAAACCGAATACGCCGCCGGCAACCGTTTCGAGTTGGAGCGATTGACAGCTTGGCTGATTCACAACGCGGAAACCCTAGGCGTCGACCTCTTGCCAGAAACAGTCGACGTGTTGCAGGCGATCAATCAACGTGCCGAGGGACTGCCTATGCCCTAGCCTTTGTGGGGAACTGCCAATGCCCTAACCTTTGTGTCAGACAGCGGCCAAAGCGTCGGGAAAGTCACCGGCGGCGGAGGCTGGGTTACCGCTAGCGGCGGCCCGTTTATCGGCAGCGACGAAAACACATGCAGGTCGCAGTCACGACCATCACCCCAGTGGGGAGGACCACCATGGCAAAGGTCGACCAACCGGTCGAAGCAGCAACAGCGCAGCGTGATGTGGCACCCGCTGGCGCCGACCCCACTGATGCCCATGCTGACCAGGGTGGCAGTGCCAGTTCCGGTGATGATCGGGCCGGCGACGCCCGTCGTCTGGCGGAAATGATGGCGGCCAGTGCCCGCATCGAAGCCAATGAAGCTCAGACCTTGATTGATCGTTTCTTGATCGACGTGGCTAAAGCCCAACGACCGGCCACTCCCCTGAGGGCTCGAACCCTCGATGGCCAAATCGTCAAAACCGACAAGTGTGGCTGGTACTTGAACAACAAGCACTCAGTGGCCATCGGTGATGACGGCTCCTATTACTTGCTGAATGTGCCAGGCGGTTTCATGGCCCGCTTCCGCGGGGTGCGACTGGTGGCCTCACCGCCGTCACTGGCTGTCGGGCGGGGCGGGCCCGATGGCGATGGTGGCAGCCTCAAACAGTTCCTGGAGCGCGTTCTGGCCGGTCAAGTGATTTGAAGTCACGGCCGTCGTACCCCATTCGACGAAAAGGCGCCACATCATCCCTGCGGGATCGCCAGGAAGATGCGGGTGATCCGGACTCAATCTGTGTCGTCGTGGTCAATCCGAGGCCGCTCAGATAAGCCCTGACCAGCCATGGGCCAATAAGGCATCTGGCACCAAACCATCGATATAGCAGCTGTCCGCCCATTGCCGGCACGCTGTCTATCGCTAGCCGTGACCATGGCACCACGTGGGGAACAGAGGTAGTAGCGCTCACCGATCACCGTATGGACACGGTGCCCCGGGTATACGCTTGTGACCGGGGTTACCTCCGCGGAAGTAGCCGGACTAGGTCAAGCACTGGGGAAATGATGAGTAGTTTTGAGAGCACTGAGCCTGATGTCGCTCCGCAGGAAGTTTCATCCGTCGGGGACTCCGCCGTTGGTGCCGCCGCCGCTGCAGACTCCGCCGGACTGGGTGCCACTTCACCGAACTCCGCCGTCCCAGACTCTTTCACAGCTGCGCGCGCCCTGACGACGGAGGAACGTTCCTTGGTGGATGCGTTGAAAGCGACGCCGCCCTCGTCGGATCACACGACGGAGGAACGGTCGCCGTTCAGCCCTATGGTGCTGATTGTGGCTATCATCTTAGCGGTTCGGGCGATGATAACCTTTAGCCTCGTGGGGGATCAGCTCGATGATGGCGACTTCACCATGATTGACGGTCAGCTTGTTTATACCAAGCTCGAGATCACCACGCTCGGAATGTGGCTCATTTACGGTCCGATCGTACTGACCATTGTCCTGGCTATCGCTTGTGCCTTCTGCTGCACAACGCCACGAGCAGGCACGGCGATCTCCATCGCCAGTGGGGTAATGATCGCTGTCACGCTGATCGTGGCGATCGTGTCGTTCGCCAGTGGGGCAGGGTTCTCCGGTGGGTCCATCGTCGATGTGGTGTTGTGGGTCCTCATGCTGATGGGCGGCAACAAGCTCCACGACGAGGGGTGGCGCCGCCAACGCGCCCTCCAATACAGCACACCGCGTAACTGACACTCGACCAGGAGAGCTGCGGAACCCCGAGCCATGCCTCACGGTCGGGCCCACTCCCCCGATCGAAGGCCCACGCGACGCAGGTTGAGCGCTGGCAACCGCGGTTGCCCGACGAAACCAAGGAAGCGGTTGACGAGCCAAGTGAGGCCCACCGGGCCTTCTCACGGCCGTCGTACCCTCACGGGTTGGAGCCCACAGACAAGATTTCCGCCAGTCAGAGGACAAATCCCCTGCCTAGCGGAAGTGGAGTATAGGGGACTCGAACCCCTGACTTCGACCTTGCAAAGGTCGCACTCTACCAACTGAGTTAATACCCCAGAACCCACAGTGGTCCGGTAGCCAACCCGAAAACAGCAATCCAAATCCCGGGCCAGGGTCCCACGGCGGGTTCCTAGAAGTATACCCAACAACGAAGCGACTACGAGAAAGGCCGACTGTTGCTCAACTCGTGGTTGACCCTTGACCCAAATCAGCTCAGCCAGGCGCTCCGCCGCGCCTGCCAGGCGTGTCAGGCGTTCAAATCTGCCGGTGAATCGGCAGTCGGCACCTCCAACAACACTTCGCGCCAGATTTGCCGCGACTGCCAATTCTGGCGCAGCCAGCCAGTCAGTAAAAACACCAGCCCGACAAGGACTAACACCTTGAGGATGTGATCAGCCATGGATTCAGTCTATGGCCCGGCCTTGAGTCGACTCAGACCAGGGGGGTATGGAGCGGTCGCCCCTGCGTCAGATACCCCTTCAGATGTCACTACCTTGGTTGAGTATCTAGCATGCTATCCACCATCTAGACTTGACTGTGTGAATAGCGTAAGTCCATCGTCGCCCGGGCGGGCCAGTCGTAAAGACTGGCTGTTCGACGCTTCGATGGCCGTAATGGGCTTGGTGGTGTTACACCTGCCCTTTCTGGTCGGCTTGATGCTCCTGACCAACACCATGACGATCAATCAAGTGATCGTCGCCGCCATCATCGGCGCCTTCCCCTTCCTCGGCATCATCTTCCGCCACCACTCAACCATCGCCTTCTTCATCATCACCGTCGGCGCCCTGATCATCCATCTGGCGGTGCTGCCCTTCCCCAGCCTGGCTTGGCTGGTCATTGCCCTAGCGGTTTTCGATGTCGCCTGCAACTTGGCAGCCCGACCGGCGATTCTCTGTTTGATTGCCGCCTTGCTGTTGGCCGCCGCTGGCCCGGTCCGCTGGATCGGCATCACGTCGTCCACCGGCAGTGTCTGGTACACCGTCTTGATCCTCGGCGTCGTCACCTCGCTGGGCATTGTCGTCACGGCTTATTCCATGGGTCGGCGCAATCACGATGTCGCCGGAGCCCGTCAGGCCCTTTGGCTGTCTGAACAGGCTGCGGCGGCGGCGCGCGCCGAGGAATCCACCGCTCGCCAGCACGAATTGGAGATGCAGGTTCGCACCAGCATCTCCCGCGAGCTGCACGACATCGTCGCCCACTCGATCGCCGTCATGGTGGTTCAGGCCGAGGGTGGCCTGGCCCAGGCTATTCAATCGCCGACGCGGGCTCAACAGGCCCTGGCCAACATCTCCGACACCGGCCATGAAGCCCTTCAAGAGATGCGACGCATCGTCCGCTTGCTGCGTCTCGATCCCGACGACCCCAATGCCGATGTCGCCGCCCTGGAATCGGCCCCGAAGCTGCGCGATCTGCCCGGTCTGATCAGCAACTCCCAGGCGACCTTGGCAGTCCGGGGCCGACCGCGAACGATCACGCCAACAGTGGAGACAACCATTTACCGCGTCATCCAGGAAGCTCTGACCAATTCCTTGAAGCATGGTCGCCCGGAATCAGGGGCTACAGTGGAGGTGGCTTGGGGGAAAGCCGCCATCAATGTGCGGATCACCAACCCGACGGACCCCGAATCCGTCGCCAACAACGATCATCGCGGGACAGGCTTGATTGGCATGGCTGAGCGGGTGCATTCTCTGGAAGGCACTCTGACAGCCGGGCCGATGGAGGCGGGAGGGTTTGAGGTATGCGCACGTATCCCACTGAAGAGTTGACTGAGCCCGCCAACAAGGGGCCGATCCGCGTCGGACTGGTTGATGATCAAGCGCTGGTGCGCAGTGGTTTCAAGATGATGATCGACGCCCAACCCGACATCGTGGTTGTTGGTGAGGCCGAGAATGGTCTGGCTGCCCTCAACCTCTTGCGCTCAACACCAGTCGATGTCCTGCTGATGGACATCCGCATGCCGGAGCTTGATGGCCTCCAAACCACCCAACGCATCATGGAGCAATCCATCCCCGTCAAAATCATCATCCTGACCACCTTCGACTTGGATGAGTACGTCTATCAGGCGATGCGCGCCGGTGCCGCCGGCTTCCTGTTGAAAGATGCCCGGGCCACCGAACTGATCGACGCCATCCGCGCCGTCGCTGCCGGTGATGCCATCATGGCCCCATCGACCACCCGGCGCTTGCTGTCCAACCTGGTGACGCCGATCGATCACAGCCAACCCGATATGCGCCTAAAGCTGCTGACTGAACGCGAACGCGAAGTCTTGTTGGAGATCGCCCAAGGCAACAACAACGCCGAGATCGCTGCCTCATTGCACCTGGCCGAAGGCACAGTCAAGACACACATCTCCCGGCTGTTGTCCAAGCTCCAGGCACGAGACCGGGTCGGCTTGGTGCTGTTGGCCTATGACATGGGGTTGATCAGCCGCTAGCGGTTGGCAAACGGCAGGCCGCAGGCCGATTATGAATGCCTGGCCATGGCCGCAGTGAGTAGCTGCTGTCCCAAACCGGGGATTGGTTACGTGCCGTTGGGCGTGGCTGGGTGTGGCTAATGACAATTGAGCATTGACATGTTCGACTATCTAGGAGTGGGCCGCGGCTGGTGGATCGCCAGGCGGAGCAGGCAGGCGAGCCGAACGTCGGCCAACCAATGGCAGCACAGGCAGGCGCCGTGTCCGCCCGCAACCCCGCAACCAATTTCCGCTGCTAGACACTAGCTTCAACCCCTGCCAGCAGGTTTTTGCCATTGGCTCACAGTCGGGGCAACACCTGAACACGCCCAAACCCCGGCCAGCCGTCAACGCCGCGCCTGGCCCAGCCAATCGACAACACCCTTTCGGCAAGCTGGCTTGGTCAACCCACCCCGGCTGACCAAGCCATCACCTGAACACTGCTTTGCGACGATGGCCCGGACCAGCCCAGGATTCCCCTGAGGAGGCAGCATGTCCAGCGCCGTCATCGACCAACTCAATCGCGAGTGGGAGCAACTGAGCGACCACCCGGCCCCCTGGTATCGCCAGTGGGAGCAACTGGGCGACCAGCCGGCTCCTTGCTATCGCCCACTAGCTGATACAGCCGACCCGTCACCCAGGGAAATAACCGCACAGGCAAAGTCTTATGTCCTCACCGCGCCACTTGTCGGGTCACCTCTGGAAGAAGTGGCAGATGCAGCGGGTGGCCCATCGACCATGGAGGCGGTGAAGACAGTGGAAGCACTGGCGACAATGACAGATATAGGCCCGAACGCACCTGCGACTCAATCACCGACTGTCGGCGGCCGCTGGGTGTCAGCATTGCCGACTTCGACACCGCACTGCGGGCAGGCGCCGACCCTGGCTGAGCTTCTGGCCGAAGCCAGACGACAACAAGATCCAGTGCTAACTGCACTGATTGACGCTCACCAGCGCGGCTTCCACCACGCCGGTCGAGTGATACTTCAATTGCTATTGCCGGCGGCGCTCGATCTGACGGCCCGATATCGCTGGTTGAGCTTGGACGACCTGCTTGGGGCGGTCTGGATCACTTTGGCTGATCGCCGCTTGCCGATCTACCGCCAGCACCTGGTCGCCACAATCCTGCTCAACGCCAAGAAGCTCTGCCACGATCAGGACTGGGATCGGCCGGCGCCAGTTGACTTGAACGACGAGCGCCCGCCGGTCATCGGATCGCCGATTGCCCCCCAGCCGTCGGCCGACTGGGATGAAGTCATCGATGGGGCCATACTGCTCCAGCAAGCCTCACAACTGCATCTGGCCAGCCAGCAATCACTCAATGTCGTCGCCGCCGTCTACCTCGACAACCAACCGCGCCGCCAGGTGGCCGCGCAGGCGCATCTGAGCGAAGTGGCTCTGCGGCGGCGCTGTTGTGACACTGTCAAACGCCTGCGCCAACACCGCAACAGTCTTTGGCAGATGACTGCGCCATTGTGGCCTGGCACCATCGAAGCGGATCCGCTGCTGAGCCGGTTGTGATGCCAGCCGGGTTGGCTCTGGCTCGATCGGATCACCAGCATGCCTGCCGATGGTGGCTTTGTCAGACCACGGCGGACCTGCGCCGGTGCAGCTACATCGGCATGTCTGCTATCGCTGATGCGCCTCATTTTCGATGTTCAAGCCGTGCAGAGGTGGCGTGGGTGGGTTGACATCATCCCCGATCAGACCCATACCCATGACAACACCGGCTCAACAAAGCACTGCTGGATATTGAGGCCCGCCGCCTTGGAGGCATGAGAAGAGGCCGACGTCACCCTGCTTGTGGCTCAGTCCAGCTGGCGTCGCCGCCTTCGGTCCAATCGAGCAGGGTGGCCGCCGTCAGATGCCATTTCTCCCCAGTCGGAGCATCGCTGGATTGATCGACCGGCCGCTGGACCTGCGGAGCCGGTTGCCGCGGCTGATCTTGCCTGTTGTCTGAGCTGATCGTTGGGGCGTCCCCCCGGGCCAAGGTCTCCGCGGACACCTCGTCTCCACTCTCGGCAACAGCCAAAGCCTGGTCCTGATCGCCGAAGAGCCGCTGTCGATTGATCAAACGCATCAAGGTGCTCTCGGCTTCTTCGGCCTGTGCCGTCACACCGCGGCGACGCTCGGGGGTGATGATGTTGCTGCGAAAGAGGTCATCCGGCAAGTCCACCACTGATCCGTCAATCGGCTGATCAGCCGGTGATGACCACAGGGTTGCCTGGTCGTCAACGGTCAGATTGGCTACTTGACCGCCCGTCCATGAGCCATCATCGCCCACAGTGGAAATTGGCTGATCATCGGCATCCGCCCAGCCGTCATCGCGCACATCGACGGCCCCTGCCTGCTCAGGCCATGATTCAACGATCAAGGCCGTGGGGTCACTCCAGCCGTCATCGACTGGTTGAGGCTGAGCCAAACGGCGTGACTTTCGCCCGGCGAAGCTGTCGCGCACACCATCAGGGGCAAAAACTCGACCATCTGGCCAAGCCGGCACCACCAGGTCGGCTGATCCTGGATGTCCCAAGCCAGTCGGCCCCGGCTGATACGGGCCGACTGGCCCCGGTCCAGGGGCGAAACCGCTTGATTGGTCAGGAAGGCTCACCGCTGGCACGGTGACCACCGGAGTCGAATCAGTGCTGGCCACCCACTCGGCCCGACCGTCGGCGGCTTCGGCCTGCGCCACCGACATCAGATAATCCGTGGCCATGTCGATGGCGGCCACCAGCGAGGCGTTGGACATCGGATTGAATTCAGTGCCGTTGTGCGCGGCTGATTGGGGACTGCCCTGCGGCCCGTGCTCGCCCGGCCGATAGCCACGGCCGATAGCCACCCCCGGTTGATCATGCGTCCGACCGTCGCCAACTGGCGACCATTGCTTGGCCGATTCCGCCAGGGATTCTGCCGAGCTCAGCGGCCCATCAGTCACCGGACGTCCCGATGCTCGAGTGTGCTGACGCTGATCGGTCAGTTGCCGCAAGGCCGCCTCGACTGCCGCGGCAGCGCTTCCTGGGGCGTATTGCGAGCTGGGTCGCCAGCCATTGCTGACTGACTGATCCACTGTTCCATCGGCGGCTGGCGCTGGTCGCCTGGACTGATCACCGTTGAAGAAGTGCGTTTCGCCGGTCACCGGATCAGCCGCTGGCGATCGCCGCCAGGAGCTATGCGCTTCGACCCTGGGGCGTTGCGGCGTCACTGGCCGGGCCTCTGGCGCGCTTGGAGGCAGTCCGCCAGCGACATCGCCCGACGGCTGCGACAATGAAACTGCATCGCCGCCGCTTTGAGCGACCGAGTCCAAAGGTTCGGCCTTGGCAGGCGAGTCTCCTGATTCTCCCGTCGGTGCGTTGGCCAATGGTCTGGGTTTGGGAGTGACTGCTGCTTCGCCTGCTCGAACCATGTCGACACCGGCATAACCAGCTGGCGCCCGAACAACCCGCGGCGGCGATAACTCAGCCTGTTCAATCGACACAGCTGGAGCCTGGGGAAAAGGGTTGTCAATCGCAGCGGCTGTCAGTCGCCGTTGGCGTTCCTCAGCTGCGGCGGCGACAATTTCCGGATCGACCGATTGCTCGAAGCGCAGGGCCGCCGCCACGGCGGCCGACCGGTCGGCCATCCGCGACCAATCATCGCTGTCTTCGACCGGCTGATCGCTGGTCTGGCTGAGCTGTGCGACAGGCTGACTGTTAGCTGCCATATGTCTCAAGCGGTCAGACGCCCCATCGGGCCGAAGCGCCAGTTCCGCCGCTCCGGCGGATTGCCCGGGCCGCGATATCGTCCGCCAGTCGGCCAAGCGCAGCAGCAAGCCCTCCAACGAGTCAGCCTGAAAACCCTGCGGTGGACTGCCGGCTGGCGACGGTCGTAAACAGAAGCTCTTGTTTTCCCAAGTCAGATCGGCGCCGCGCCATTGACCCAAGCACAAGCGCAGCTGACGCCACTGGTCGAACAGGCGGCGATCATCAGCGTTGTAGATCGACCAGTCGGTCTGGTCGACACCATCAGTGACGTCATAGAAAACCGCCAGTTGTTCCACCACCGCCAACGGCACGCCGCGGCGCCAGGCGTAGCGCTGAAACACCTGCAGCGAAGCGGTTGAGGCGCGGCGCGGCCTGGTGACACCCAGACGGGCCAACACCGCGGCCAGGCGACGCTCAGCGTCGAAGGTGTCATACAGCTTGGCCATGGTGGCGTCACCGGCTGCCTCTTCGCGCCAACGTTGCTCCGAGCGATGGATCCGCTCACCCGACACGGAGATTGACGCCCGGGTGATGGCTTCGCCGGTGGCCTCATCGATCGCTTGGCAGCCGAGCAACTCTGTCAGATTGATGATCGCCGGGAGCATCGCCTCACCGGTAGTCAGATGCAGGGTGACAGTGACGACGTGCTGGCCAGCCCGCCGCAGGGCGAACTCGACCGCACCGTTGGCGGACAACCAGGTGCCCCATAGGCCTTGGCTGGTCGGGCCGTTCCAGTAAGTCCCCGGAAAGACACGTTCAATCGCCTGGCGGACATCGGCGGTCGCGCCGAGAGGCACAATGCCAACCTGAGCGACTGGGGCTGGAGCCGTCAGTTGGCTGGCCTGGTCGAAATTGCGGTCAGCCAACTGGCGTAGGGGCTGGTCAGCGGCTGGAGCGAGGCCAGCTGGCCATCGCGGCGCAGGCGACTGCCCTCCGGTATGACGCAATGTCACTTGCCAGCTCATCGACCGTTCCCCTTTGATTAAGCATCACTATCCCCAGTGATTCTTGACCACATCCCAGAGTTATCACCCAACCCCATCATATCCAGCTGCCGCCCAATTGCCCAGATAAGCGTTATCCATGTAGCTGCCGTGTCTGGTGGTGCTCAGTGTCACCGTCTGGATTGACCAGGCCGCGTTCGCCTAAGACTGGGCTGCGCCGCCGGCTGGGCTCAGATCGATCGGATTGCGGTTGAGACAATCGAACACCTCAGTCAGCCCCAACCACCACTGCTTGCGTGGTCGCTGATGCTCCAAATCCATCCGCTCCCGAGCTCTGGAGAAGCGCGAGCAACTGATCTGATTCTTCCGGCTGCCGACCACCCAGTATCGGGCGTCGATTCCCACGCCATCAGTCGGATCGTCCAGGACTGTGTCATCGTCATCCAGGGCACTCTGACTTGATTCTGGCGCAATGGTCGGCCCAGTGATCAAGTCGATCAGTTTGGTCAGGGCCTTGTCGGTCAATCGCACCGCCAAGAGCCGGTCAGCTGGCGTCGGGGCGCCGCCCTGCTGAATGTGACCGATGGTCAAGGTGCGGGTGTCGAACAAATCTTCACCCTCTTGGCCGAACAGAGCGGCGATCACCTCGGTGCTGTAATTCGGGCTGGCCTGCTCATTGCGAATCGCCAGGAAGAGATTGCGCTGCTGATTGGCGAAGCTGCGTTTGGCCCAAGCGATATCATTGCTCAAGTCATCCAAACTGACGCCTGACTCGTTGAGATAGGCCTGCTCGGCGCCACCAGCAAAACCGCCCATCAGCGCCAGATAGCCGCAATAGCGACCCATCGTCTCGACGACAAAGCAGCGGTGTGACGCCGAAGCCGACAATTTCGTCTTGTCGATGCAATCAACCACCACATTGAGTGCGCCGTCACAGCCGATCGACATGGCTGAGTCAGGCAGATTGTTGTCGATCGAGGCCGGCACGCAGACCAGCGGCAGTCGGAAACCACCGTAGTCGGCGCGGCGACGCTCCAACTGGGCCACCGCGTCATAGGCGTCACCGCCGCCGATCACCAAGATGCCGTCGAGCTTCAAGGCCAAAATCGCCGCCGACACCCGCTCCAATTCCTGATCGACCGGCACATGACGCCGGGTGCCGAGCATCGCCCCACCCTCCTGGTTCCAGCCGTCGACCATCGCCCAGGTCAACTCGGCATGGTCGCTGACCGGACGATCAGCCAGGCCGACGAAGCCGTCGCGGATGCCGATTGGCGTGTAGCCGCGGGCGATGGCTTGCCAAACTGCCGTTTTGGCGGCGGTGTTCATCCCCGGCGACAGGGCTCCGGCGTGCATGATGCCGATGCGACGTGATCCCGGCAGGGCCACCGAGCGCGGCGGGGCGGTCAGCTCAGTGAAGATTCGTTTCAAATCGGCGAACTCGTCGCCGCGCAGGGCCATCGCCGCCGCATAATCGCCCTGGTCGATCAGTTGACGCACCGAATGGGTGTCGGCCACCGCCTGCTGCAACTCCAGTTTGATCAGCTTCTCACCGCGGAAACCGAAGACATAGCCAGTTGACCAGGCGTCATCGAGCACAGCGCAGGCTGCGGTGTAACCCAACCAGGTCGAGGCCCAGCGATCATAGGCCGAGGGGGTGCCGCCGCGCTGGACATGGCCCAGAATGGTGACGCGGGTCTCCTCTGGATCGCCATCTGGGCCCGGCAACCCCTGAGAGATCACATCACAGACATATTGGGCGCTGATCGGCTGGCCCTGCTGATCGCGCGCCCCTTCGGCGACGATGACAATCGAATCCTTGCGCCCGGCCTGGCGCGAACGCTGCAACTGCTCAATCATCTCGGTCTCCCAGCCCATGGCCGGCGGGTCTTCGGGGATCAGCACGTAATCACAGCCACCGGAGACGGCTGACGCCAAGGCCAGATAGCCGCAGTTGCGCCCCATCACCTCGATGACGAACGATCGTTGATGGGAGGCAGCGGTGGAGGCGATGGCATCGATCGCATCCTGGATGCGGTGCAAGGCCGAATCGACACCGATGGTCATATCCGTGCCGACAAAGTCGTTGTCAATCGAGCCAACCAGGCCAGAGAACATCAGGCGTGGATGAGCTTTTGCCTTGTCAGCTGTGATTTTCCCTTGATCGACCAGCTTGGTCAGCATGTCAGGCCAGCGCTTGGCGAACAGGGCCAAACCGGTCAGCGAGCCATCGCCGCCGATCACCACCAGCCGATCGATGTCGCGAGCCAACAGATTCCAGGCCGCAGTCAGCATGCCATCTTCGGTTTCAAAGGCCTTGGAGCGGAAAGTGCCGATGAAGGTGCCACCACGATTGAGAATGCCCGAGGCCTGTGACCAAGCCATCGCCTTGATATGCTCATCGGTCACCGGATTGCGCGGATCGGCGTCGATCAGGCCCTGATATCCCTCATGAATGGCATAAGGCGTGACATCAGCCTGTAGAGCAGTGCGAATGATGGCGCGCAGAGCGGCGTTCATGCCCGGTGCGTCACCGCCGCTGGTCAGCACGCCGATCGACTGAGCCGACGTGGCTGGGATCGGGTCACTCACAGCAGCGACCACGCTTTGGCTGGCGGCTGAGCCGTCGATTGCGACCGAGTTTGAGGCAGTGGCCGCGGTGGTCAAAGCAGTGGCTGCGGTGCTTGAGGCGGTCACGGTGGCCGGAGCATTGGCGCTGGGCTGGCCGGTGGTTGGGCTGCTGGTCGCGGTGGCCGAAGTGGCCTGGCCGGTGGTTGGAGTGGTCACGCTGGCCTGGCCAGTGGCCGGGGCTCCGGTGGCGGTGGGCAGCGATGGGGCCCCGGTGGCGTTGACCAGGGGCGAGGTGGGACGAGACGTCATGACTCAAGAATAGGCCAGTGCCACGGTCAAGCACCTCGACCAGCCAGCATTGGCACTTGATCGGAGACCATCCGCTGCGCCAAAGCCATCAAGGTGTGGTCGATGGCGGCCATGACAGTTTGCCGGGGAAACCAGCCGAGACTGATCAGCCGGCTGGCGTCCATCCGAGCGTCCTCGACTGGCGATTGGCCAGTCTGGGTGCTCGGCGACGGTGGTCGATGCTTGACCCGGCGCGGCGAAGCTTGCTCCAGCGACTCAGCTGTTGCCCTGACCGAGAGGCCTGATTGATGCGACCCGATCAGCCTCGCGGCGGCTATCTCACCCGATCGTTCGGCGATCAGGCGCGCCAGGTCACCAAGGCGAAGGTCCCAAGCCGGATGGGCGGCGTTGTATGCCTGCCCATCCGCCCCACGCAGTAACACCGTCATCACGGCCAGGGCAGCGTCGACGCTGTAGAGGAAGCTGAAGCGTTGCTCGCCCGAAGACTCCAGGGGGATCGCTGCACCGCCAGCTCCGGCCAGCAGGAATTGACTGGCGGCCTTGGAGTCGTCCAGCTTGATGGTTGGCCCGAAGACCCGCGGCAGGCGAACCACCGACCAATCGAGCCGATATTGAGCGGCATATGCCACGCCCAACGACTCCATCAGGCGCTTGGCTTGAGGATAGCCCGACCGCAGAGTCAAGGGATCGATGAACCCAGCCTCATCCTCACGCCAAGGATGGGCCCGACCGCTGCGATCAGCGCCATAAACATCGACTGTTGATAGCAGCAACAGGCGGCAGGCGGGTTGTCTTATGGCCAAATCCAAGATGGTGCGACTACCGAGAATCGTCGTCTCAATCGTGTCGATTGGCGCGCTGGCATAAGCCCGGGGATGAGTCAGAGCGGCTCCATGAATCAGGTAATCGATGTTCGGCAGATTGGCGGCCAATCTCTCAGCCGACTGACCGTCTGCCAGATCGGCCGCAATCCATGTGATCGAGCCGGCTGAGGGCGCCATTGCTGCGGGTTCATTCTGGAACGCCGCGACTGGGGAGACGCGGCCGTGGTCGTTCTTCTGAGCGGGTACCTCTCCGTTGATTGAGGCATCACTACCGACTCCGATATCACTGGCGCCTGGCTGGGGCGCGTTGGCCGCCTGGGTCAGACACGCAGGCCATGCCTCATCGCTACCTCTCGGCGGGAGATCCTGCTTTCGCAGGGCAATGATATTGAAGTGATCGCCCAGCCGGGCTCGGGCCGCCAACAGGTCAAGCAACACCTGGCCAATCTGGCCGCTGGCCCCGCTGATGGCGATGGTCTTACCATCCAAATCGCCCCACGGCAGGTCGATGCTGGCGGCTGCTTCGATATCCGAGACATAGCTGCGTTGTTGCAAGCGCGCCGGCAGGCGGCTGGACACTCAGGCAGCCTTTACCACAACGATAGTGTCGCGCCCAGCTGGCGGCGATTGGGATGACGATGGCTTGCTTGGGGAGCTGTGGGCCAGATCTCGCCCCATCGGACCCGTCGCCAGTTGTCGCGTCAGATCCTGGCGGCGCGACCGATGGTCACTGTCAGACCAGAGGTTGCTGGCCTGACCGGCGCCCAGGCAGTCAGCCAGACCGCCCAGGTCCACTTGTCCAGCCGATCTTGTCGCCAGGCGGTCACGCCATTCCAATATGGCTTCACAAATGACCAAATCCTCCTGCGTGGTCAGCTTGATGTTCTGGTCCGAGCCACTGGCGAAATGTAGCCGCTCCCCCAAATCGACCATCATCGTGTTGGTGTATGACGAGGCGCTCAGGCCCACCCCCTGCGCCACCGCCTGGGCGTAGCGATCCACTAAGGTATCGAGCCGATAGGCCTGAGGTGTGGCCACCCGCCGCAGTGAGTCGCGGGGAATGTACTTGACCGTCGAATCCGGCTCGCGACCATCGAGCTCGAAGATTTGATCTTGATATGGCAATGACGTCACCCCATTGCCGAAGGCGACACAGGTCGCCAGAACATCGGAAATGATCTCCGGCGAGACCAGCGGTCTGATGGCGTCATGGATCACCACGATGTCATTGATGGGCGCCGGCCAATTGTCAGCAACGTCCGACACCGTAGATTCTTTGCCTGTAATGGCGGGGTCGGCAGTGGTGGATCGCCAGACGGAGGAGTCAGGCGAGCTGGCCGCCCGTCGACCAACGACAACGCTGCCAGACGCCGCATCCGCTCCCAGGTCAGCAGCGAAACTCCGGTGCGAGTCGCCAGTCAAGTGGCCACCACCCGGCTTGATCAGCTGTTGAATGCCACGATGAATCGACTCCTGGGCGGTTCGGCCACCCGGCACGATCCAATCCAGTTTGTCGATGTGATATTGCCGGGCGTAATCAGCCAACACCTCTTGCCAACCATCGATGCAAACCACGCCGATCGAATCGATACTGGGATGAGCAGCGAAGACACTCAGGGTGTGAATGATGACCGGTTTCCCCTTGATCAACACAAATTGCTTGGGTATATCCAGACCCATGCGCGTGCCACTGCCCCCGGCAATGACGATGGCCGTTGGCACAGTGACTCCTAGCGATTAGTGGTATCTCGATGCCCATGCTAGCTGGATGTTTGGCTAGGCACAATTAGCAATGTCTCGATGCAGAGATTGCAGGGGCTAGTCTTGACTGCCTCTGTCGCACGTAGCCTGCCCCGACTGCCGCCCACCGACCCACTTCCGCGGCCACCCCGCCCAGACTTGGTGCCCCGGCGGCGCGCTCACCCGCTCAATGCCTGATATCATGCAACTGTGAATGCCAGTTACCCGCGCACTCCGCCAGCGCCGGAGATCTCGGTGATCGTGCCGGTCTTCAATGCCCGCCAGCACCTGCGTCAGTGTCTCGACTCAATCATCGATCAAACCTGGACCGATTTCGAGCTGATCGTCATCGATGACGGTTCAACCGACGGCTCTTGCACGATTACCGCCGACCTGGCTGGCCAAGATGATCGCATTCAGCTCTTGCATCAGGCCAATCGCGGTTATGGGGCGACGATGAATCGCGGCATCGACTCGGCCCGCGGCCGCTATGTCGCCATTGTCGAAGCCGATGATTGGATCGAATCGACCATGTTCGCCGAGTTGCTGGCAGCTGCAGGCATCGGCCAACAGACGATGACCGGCAATGACCAGTCGGTCAGCCAAACCGAACCCATCCTTGAGGCCGACCAGCCATCACCCGCGCCAGATATCATCAAGGCGGAGTTCTACCTGGAGTGGCCCGATTCGGGCCGCCAGCAGCGCTATCACTTCTTCTCATCGACCGATCTTGGGCCCCATCGGCGCGGCCACGGTTGGGCGGGCGGTGTCGGCCAGACGCTGAGACCACGGGATCACCGTGGCGGAGTGCTGCTGCGGCGCAAGCCATCGATTTGGTCGGCCATTTATCGCTGTCAATTCCTTGATGACCAGCAAATCCGCTTCAATGAGACTCCGGGCGCCGCCTTTCAGGACACCAGTTTCAATTTTGAGACCTTGGCGCTGGCTGAATCCCTGATCCCCGTCGGTTGGCCGCTGGTCCATTACCGCCAAGACAATCCGACTTCATCGATCAACAATCCGTCATCGAGCAACGCCATCTTCACTGAATATGCCCGCATTGACCGCTTCTTGGCCGATCATCCAGCCCTGGAGGCGCTGAAACACCTGGTCACACCGATGCTGTATGACACCTGTGTCTGGAATTTTGATCGATTGCCCGCTGAGTACCGCCGCTCATTTCTCGATCAAGCCAGTCAGATATTGCGCCAGCGACTGTCCGCTGATCGGTCCATTTGGTCCGATTTCAGCACCATGCCGGCGAAGCTGACTGGGTTGCGGATGTTGATGATCGATCCGGCGACCTGGGCAGCCTGGCGCGAAATTGATCATCCCGAATTGAACACTGCGATCGCGCTTCAAGGGAAACCGAGCTCGCCAGCCCTGCCATCAAGTTTGGGACATCGCCTCAAGGCTGGTCTGCGACGTGTCTGGCCTCCATCAAGCGCCGCCTTCCGGGCGCGCTTCGATCAACTGTCACGCCAGATTGAGGTGCAAGGCCGGCTGCTCGATCAACTGTTGCTATCGCAGGGCGACAGTCAGCGATAGCGCCGCAGGCACTTTCGGGCGAAGACCATCCTCACCTAAGACCGCGGGGTCTAGTTTCACCTGCATAGGGGTCTAGTTTCACCTGGATTGTTGCTGTAAATCGCTACGAAACTAGACCCATCAGTGACGAGAGCGGCCCACAACGGTGGCAGCACGTCTGCTCCAGCTGGGTTCAGATAGCTAGCGATTCATCCAAGAAATTGGCAACTCGCGGCAACCTTCTGCAAGCAGCCAATTTGTGACGAAAACTGTCACCGCCAGGGCATAAAATGGTCAATACCTCGTCAATCAGGAGCAGATCATGGGAACCTTCGCCCCCGACTTCATCTTCGGTGCCGCCACCGCCTCTTATCAGATCGAAGGGGCGGCCCATGAAGATGGGCGCGGCCCGTCAATCTGGGACACCTTCTCACACACCCCGGGCAAGGTGTTCGCCGGTGACACTGGCGATATCGCCTGCGATCACTACCACCGCTGGGAGGAGGATCTCGACATTCTGGCAGAGATGGGCGTCGACGCCTATCGCTTCTCGATTGCTTGGCCGCGAATCCAAGCCACCGGCTCGGGCAAACCGAACCAGCTCGGCCTGGATTTCTATTCCCGTCTGGTCGATGGCCTGCTGGCACGCAACATCACACCGTTGGCCACCCTTTATCACTGGGATTTGCCCCAGGCTTTGGAAGATCAGGGCGGCTGGTTGCACCGCGACACGGCCTACCGCTTTGCGGATTACACCCAGATCGTCGCCGCCTGCCTCCAGGACCGAGTCGGTTATTGGGCAACTATCAATGAGCCCTGGTGTGCCGCCATCCTCGGCTACACCAATGGCGAGCACGCCCCCGGGCGTCGCAGCGACGAAGGTGGCCTGATCGCTTCGCACCACCTCAATCTGGCCCATGGATTGGCCGTGTCGGCACTGCGCAGCGAGTCTCATTCGCCAGTCGGCATCGTCGTCAACTACCACCAGTTCCAGGCGGCTGATGATTCCGCCGAGGCCCAGGCGGCTGTCGACCGCCTCGACGCGGTGGGCAACTGGCTCTACACCGAGCCGATCCTGCGCGGTCGCTACGATCCGCTGACCCTGGAGGTCACAGCCAAGGTCACCGATTGGGCCTGCATTGAGGATGGCGATCTCGAATTGATCCATCAGCCGATCGACTTCATCGGCCACAACTATTACTCACCGACCTTCATCAGCGCCGGCCACCAGCCCTACGAGTCGGGTAGCGCCTGGCCGGGCGTCGAAGACGCCAAGTTCCTGCCACCACGCCAGCCGGTGTCCGACATGGGTTGGACGATCGACCCGACCGGTTTGACCAATCTGCTGGTGCGTTTCCATGAGCGTTACCCCGAAATGGACCTCTACGTCGCCGAGAATGGCGCGGCCATGCCCGACCAGCTGTCCAAGGATGGCGCGGTCCACGATGCCGATCGCACCGCCTATCTCCAGGGCCACATCGCTGCTTTGGAGGCCGCCTTGGCCAAGGATGTGCCGCTCAAGGGCTATTTCTGCTGGTCATTGCTCGACAACTTCGAATGGGCCTTTGGCTACAGCAAGCGCTTCGGCCTGATTCGGGTCGATTACGACACGCAGCAACGCCTGTGGAAAGATTCCGCGCTCTGGTATCAGCAGTTCCTCAGCAATCGCACGATCTGACACTCCTTAGCTATCGCACGATCAAGACACGCCCGGCGGGCGTGTTCCGCTGTGTCGTGAGGCAATGCGCCGCTGCCGACGAGCCGGTCTTCAATCAGGTTGATCGCGCCGGTGGAGCGCCGCTGCGGTGCCCATTGCCAGGCATACTAAAGGGTTCTTCCCGTCTTCTCCCGGTTGACTGCAGCCCAAGCATTGCCGTGGTGCCCATTGTTAGTCACAAAAGAGGACATCCGGGCCAGACGGCCGCAGGCGCGCCTAATGCGACACGACAGCTCCAGGCGCGGCATCACAAAGAAGGATGGCAACGGGGCAATTCTCCCTGACCAGTCGTGGGTTGCAGCCAACTCAGTGCCGGCTCAGTCCTCAGCCAGAGTCACCTCAATGCCGCCCATGACATTGGCGGCCAAGTTGTAGAGGAAAGAGAAGATGGTCGCCAGCGCGGTCATGATCACCACGTTGACGGCGCCGATCAAAGCGGCGATGGCCGTGGCCCGGGTGGTGTTCACCCAATCCTTGATGTTGAAGCTGCCGGCGGCGCCCGGCGAGGTGAAGATCGTTGAGACGGTGTCGTTGATGGCGTCGTAAAGGCCAGTGCCGTCCAGCACGGCGAAGACTGCCCAAGTGGCCACGATGGTGATGATCCAGATGGCGACGGCGAACATCAAGGTGATCTTCATCACGGACCAGGGATCAACCCGGGAAATCCTCAAGCGCGCCCGACGGCTGCTTGGGCGACGGCGCTCGCCCCGGGGGGCTGGCGCCTTCTCGGCGCGGCTGGCACTGAGCTTCAGGCCCGACGGCTTCTTACTGCTACTGGCATTATCGGTGGGCACGGGCTGATCACTCCTCAAGGCAGCAGCTCTATTCTTAAAACCACGGGTGATACGGCTGCCAACGCCATTGGATTCGTCCGGCGTCTGCGCCTCGGTCGGCTCCAGATTGGGCATCACTCGACTCCTCAATGTGCAGGTTCAACGATCGCAGACGCATCTGCCAGTGGTGTCATCGTCGATCAGCTGGGATCAATCCGGCTGGGCCGACGCCAACTAGCGTACACCGAAGAGGCCTGACGACATCGGCCAGCAGGCGGGGGCGTGCCCGATTCGCGGGATCAACCAGGCCGAAATCCACCGCAGGGACCAGTCTTGACCGCTTAGTGCTGGCTGCCTGCTGGCTCGGCTGGCAGCTACCGTCGGGGCTAGTCACCACGAAAGAGTTTCCTGCAGCAACCCAAAGCCGGTGAAGCGGATGGCAATCAACAACGCCAAAGCTGGCTCAGCTAGACCACCATCTAGAAGAAACCAAGACCCTTTTCCGCTGTCGTTGAAGGTGGTCTCGCCCCTCGGTGACTGTGCACACCACGGAGAATGCCACCATGGTGTGGCAGAGTCACAAATCGCGGTGCGTGACGGATCAGGCCGCCGTGTAGAAACAGACCTTTGGCGACACGATTGCCCCTTCAGCCTTCAAGGCCTTCATGTGCTTGTCGAGTTCCTTGCGCTCGATACCCAGGATTTCGACCACATCATTGGCTTTGAGTGGCTTGTCGCTGGCGGCGAAGACTGCCAGCACCTCTTCTTTGGTTGCCATGTTTGCTCCCTTCCCGCCGATGCACCCGACGAGCCCGATTACCAGCGATAGCCGCTGATGTCACTTAGTATGACAGCAAGCGGTCATGGTTGGCCAACAATGCGACACTCCTTGAAGGTTCAGCTCCTCAAGATGGGCTGAAGCAGCAGGGTTCAGCCCATCCCGCTGGGTCGCCCTTCACTCCTGCGATGACGACCCATCGTCGGTTACACCACCGACCCCTTCGTCATCACCGGAATCAAGCTCCGCTTGGGCCATCGAATCCTCGGGGTGCCCGGTCGCTACACTCCCACCGACCCCTTCGTCGTCGAAGGAATCAAGCTCCGCTTGTTCCTTCTCCTCCTCGGGGTAAAGTCCAATGGCGGCGACGGTGTCTTCGCCGCGCAGGCCGACGAACTTGACGCCCATGGTGTCACGGCCCTTGACGGCCACGTCGGCCACGGCCGCGCGGATGATCTGACCTGAGGTCTTGATGGCGATGACCTCATCACCCTCTGCGACAATCAACCCGCCAACCAGTTGGCCGCGATCCTCGTTCAACTTCATCGCCTTGATGCCCAATCCGCCGCGACCTTGTTCGCGGTATTCGGCCACAGCTGTTCGCTTGGCGAAGCCACCATCGGTGACAGTGAAGACGAAGCGATCATCTTCGCCCATGTCCTCGGGGATTACCGCCATCGACAGCAGCGAGTCATTGGCCCGGAAACGCATGCCAGTCACGCCTGAGGTGGCTCGGCCCATCGGCCGCAACTGCTCGTCGTTGGCCGGGAAGCGAATTGCCTGGCCCAGCCGGGAGATCAACAAAACGTCATCGACGGCGTTACACAGGGCAGCGCCGATCAGCTCATCGTCGTCATCACGGAAGTTGACGGCGATCAGCCCGTTCTGGCGCGGTGAGTCATACTGGCTCAACTCTGTCTTCTTGACCAGACCGCGCCGGGTCGCCAGCAGCAGGTATTGCGCCGCTTGATAGTTGGCCAGGGTCAAGACTTGGGCGATCTTCTCATCCGGATTGAAGCTGAGCAGGCCGGCGACGTGCCCGCCCTTGGCCTCGCGGCCGCCTTCCGGCAACTGCCACACCCGGGTGCGATAGACCCGCCCCTGGGTGGTGAAGAACAGCAGCCACTGATGCGAGTTGGTGGCAAAGAGGTGGGCCACTTCGTCGTCGGCGCGCAAGGTCGCCCCCTTGACGCCCTTGCCGCCACGCTTCTGGAGGCGATAAAGGTCGGCGCGGGTGCGTTTGGCGTAGCCACCGTGGGTGATGGTCACCACCACATCCTCTTGAGGGATGAAATCCTCATCTGACAGGTCGCCATCAGCGGAGGTGATCCGGGTACGGCGCTCATCGCCGTATTTGTCGACGATCTCCTGCAATTCGGCGCCGATGATGCTGCGTTGGCGCACCGGCGATGCCAAAATGTCGCGCAGATCGGCGATCACGCGCTCCAACTCGGCCAATCGATCGACGATCCGCTGGCGTTCCATGGCGGCCAAGCGACGCCACTGCAAGTCGAGGATGGCGACGGCTTGATCCTCGTCAATGTGGCGTTGGCCACCAGTCGACGGATCGTCGTAGACCAGCAGGTCCATCAGGCCCCGCTTGGCCACTTCGGCGTCGCGCGAGCGGCGAATCAGGGCGATGACTGCGTCGAGTTGATCGAGAGCGGCGACATAACCCCGCCAGATGTGGGCGTTCTTCTCAGCCTGAGCGATCCGGAAACGGGTCCGCCGGATGATGACGTCGAGTTGATGCTTGACCCAGTATGAAAGGAATTGATCGAGGCGCAAGGTCCGCGGCACAGCGTCGACCAGGGCCAGCATGTTGCAGCCGAAGGTGTCCTGGAGTGGCGTGTGCTTGTAGAGGTTGTTCATGACGACCCGCGGCTGGGCGTCGCGCTTCAGCTGGATCACCAAGCGCTGACCGGTGCGGGCTGAGGTGTCGTCGCGGATGTCGGCGATGCCGGTCAACTTGCCGGAGTTGGTCAATTCGGCGATCTTGACCGCCAGATTGTCGGGGTTGCACATGTATGGCAGCTCGGTCACAACCAGGTTGGTGTGGCCATGCTCCTCTTCGATGTCGATGACCGCCCGCATCGTCACCAGACCACGACCGGTGCGATAAGCATCTTCGATGCCCTTGCGGCCGACAATCAGGGCGCCGTTGGGGAAATCCGGACCCTTGATGAAACCCATGGCGGCATTGAGCAGTTCCTCGGTGGTCGCCTCGGGATTGCTGAGATACCACTGGATGGCGTCATTGACTTCACGCAGATTGTGGGTCGGGATGTTGGTGGCCATGCCGACGGCGATGCCAGTCGAGCCGTTGACCAGCAGATTGGGGAAACGACTGGGCAGAACCGTCGGCTCTTGCTCCCGGTTGTCATAGTTGGGCTGGAAATCGACCGTCTCCTCGTTGATGTCACGGACCATCTCCATCGCCAGAGGCGCCATCTTGCACTCGGTGTAGCGCATGGCGGCGGCTTTGTCATTGCCGGCCGAGCCGAAGTTGCCTTGACCGGCCACCAGCGGGTGGCGCATCGCCCAAGGCTGCGCCAGCCTCACCAGGGTGTCGTAGATGGCCGAATCGCCGTGGGGGTGATAGAGACCCATGACCTCACCGACGACGCGGGAACACTTGTTCCAACCACGATCCGGGCGATAGCCACCGTCATACATGGCGTAGATGACACGGCGATGGACTGGCTTCAAACCATCACGAACATCGGGCAAGGCTCGACCGACGATCACCGACATGGCGTAATCGAGATATGAGCGCTGGATCTCAGTGTTGAGGTCGATCGGCTCGGTCTTGCCGGTCAGAGTGGCCTCACTCAGGCCTTGCTCGGCTGATTGGGCGTTCTCTTGGGCCGTGGTGTCGTCGGCAGCGTCGTCGAAGTCCATTGATTGGTCAGCCATGTTGGGCTACTTTCTTATCGCGGCGGGTGGTGGGGTCGGTGATGGGGTGCTCGGGGTGGAGGGTGGCAATCCGATGCGGCGCGTAAAACCGTGGCGAAGACGACGCGCAGCGTTGTCGTGAGCGGAACGCCGTATCGAACTGCCACCCTCCACCCCGAATCACCTTCAAAATCAGGCTTTCTGACTGCAAGCTCATGTCCGCTTTCTCAGATGTCAAGGAAGCGGACATCTTTGGCGTTGCGCTGGATGAAGGCCCGACGCTGCTCGACATCTTCGCCCATCAGAATGGAGAACATGTCCGATGCGGCGGCGGCATCATCCAGGGTCACCTGAAGCAGGGTGCGAGCATTCGGGTCCATGGTCGTGCCCCACAGATCAGCCGGGTCCATCTCGCCGAGGCCTTTGTAGCGCTGAATCGGGTTGACTTGCGGTAACTTCTTGCCGGCGGCCAGGCCGCGATCTCGGATTGAATCCCGCTCGTCATCGGAATAGGCCAGCTCATGGGGTGAATTGGTCCAGCGGATGCGGAACAACGGCGGTTGGGCCAGATAAACATGGCCGGCGTCGATCAATGGCTTCATGAAGCGGAACAGCAGGGTCAACAACAGCGTGCGAATGTGAGCGCCATCGACGTCGGCGTCAGCCATCAAGACGATCTTGTGATACCGCAGGCGGTCGATTGAAAACTCATCGTGGACACCGGTGCCCAAGGCATTGATGATCGCCTCAACCTCCTTGTTGGCCAGGATCTTGTCCATGGTGGCTTTCTCGATGTTGAGGATTTTGCCGCGCAGCGGCAGGATCGCCTGGATTTTCGGATCACGGCCACCCTTGGCCGAACCACCGGCTGAGTCGCCCTCGACGATGAAGATCTCGCACTCTTCGGGCTTGTTCGACTGACAATCTGCCAGCTTGCCGGGCAGTGAGCCACCGCCGAGCAAACCCTTACGGTTACGGGCCAAGTCCCGCGCCTTGCGGGCGGCCATACGAGCCGAAGCGGCCGCCTGCGATTTGCGGATGATCTCTCGACCCTCTGCCGGGTTCTTCTCAAACCAATCGCCCAAACGCTCGTTGACCACCTTTTGCACGAAGGACTTGGCCTCAGTGTTGCCCAGCTTGGTCTTGGTCTGGCCTTCGAATTGCGGCTCGGAGATCTTGATCGACAAGATGGCAGTCAGGCCCTCACGGATGTCATCACCGGAGACGCGATCCTCTTTCTTCTTGACCAAGCCCCAGGTCTCACCCCAGCGGTTGACGGTGTTGGTCAGAGCCGCCCGGAAGCCCTCCTCGTGGGTGCCGCCCTCATGGGTGTTGATGGTGTTGGCGAAGGTGTGGATCGACTCGGAATAGGTGTTGGCCCACTGCATCGCCAACTCAAGGCTCATGTCACCCTCGGCGTCACGGGCCTCGACGTCAATGATTGTCGGGTTGATGACGTCTTTCGAGCCGATCAGGTATTTGACGTAATCGATCAGACCACGGTCATAGCGGAAGATCGATGCCACCTGAGTGCCATCCTCATCGAGATGGTCCTGGCGCTCATCGGTGACCGACAAGGTCAATCCTTTGTTGAGGAAGGCCATCTCGCGGAAGCGGGTGGCCAGGGTCTCGAAGGAATAAACCGTGGTCTCAAAGATGTCCTTTGAGGCGTAGAACTCAATGGTGGTGCCGGTCTCGTCAGTCGGTTCGAGACGCTCCAGCGGCCCATCGGGATCACCGAGGCTGAACGACTGGCGCCAGGTGTAGCCGTCGCGCTTGACAGTGGCGATCAACGTGGTTGACAAGGCATTGACCACTGACACACCTACGCCGTGCAGTCCGCCGGACACCTTGTAGCCGGTCCCGGAGAACTTGCCGCCGGCGTGAAGCTTGGTCAGTGCCAAGGTCATGGCCGAGACATGCTCCGTCGGGTGCTCAGCCACTGGGATGCCACGGCCGTTGTCGGTGACGCGGATGCCGTGACCAGGCAGGATGCGCACGTCGATGGTGTCGCAGTAGCCGGCCAACGCCTCATCGACCGAATTGTCGACCACCTCGTAGACCAAGTGATGCAGACCGCGCTCACCTGTCGAGCCGATATACATGCCCGGGCGGACCCGAACGGCTTCCAGGCCTTCCAGGACGGTGATGGCGTCGGCGCCATACTCCCCCTCGTCGACGTGGGTGACCAGCTGATCGTCCCCTAAGACGATGTCCGAGAGGTCTGGATCATCCAGCTCGACCTCATCGCCCAAGGCATCAGCATCATCCGACGCTGCCAGGGCTTGAGCCTCGGCGGATTGGGCACCCAACCCGTCCTCGGTCGATTGTGCCAAGGTCAGATTGGCCAGCGGGTCAGCCGGATCAAAGCTTGATTGGGGCAGGCCGACGGATGCCGAATCTTGCGACATGGGACTCCTTGAGATGAGGATCGCGACCTAGGCTGACTGATCACCGCCCAGGATCGGCAGCTGCGACTAAGAGGCAGCAACTACCAAGAGTGTTATTCTACCGCTTTTCGTCGGCTAATGGGGAATCGCATGGTCTGCCGCTGGGGCGCTTATTCGAGCGACATCGACGATTTGCACCCTGGAAGCCGCGCTGAATGATTGGGCGGTGGCAGCAGTGTGTCCCCACAGGGGGTGAGCGTAGCGCCGTCGGTGGCAGATGATCTCAATTTTCGAGACAGGCGTCATCGCGGCTGCCCACAGACCATTTCTCCCCGATCAAGGAGGCCACCGCAATTGACCATTTGGGCCCTAGACGATGGATTCCAAGCCAGTGTCATCTATCTGACCACCGACTCCGGTGTGCCGCCCCCCGGAAATGGTGGCGTGTAAGGCGGGGATCGGGTGGTGGATGCCAAGGCGGATGGGAAGGCCGGCTGGACGCCTCCGACCAACGACAACACAGCCAGGCGGCGCATCCGATCGCAGGACGGCCACGAATTGGCGGTGTTGGGCGCTGGGAATCAATCGTCTAGCTCAATCCAACTCCGGGTCGATGATGCCAAGGATGCGATCCAAGTCATCCTCGCCGGCGAACTCAATGGTGATTTTGCCTTTGTTCTTACCGATATCGACCTGCACCCGGGTGTCATAGATGTCTGACAAGGCCGCCGCCAGGGGCGCTGATCGGGGATGCTCGGCCTTGGCATGCCGCGCTCGCCGCGCCGCCTTGGGCTTGGCGCCCTTCATCAGCGTGACCAACTCCTCGGTGGCTCGCACCGACAGACCCTCGGCGATGATCCGATGGGCCAGCGTTTCCATGGCGTCGGCGTCTTCCAAGCCGAGCAGCGCTCGGGCGTGGCCCGCCGAGATCACGCCGGCGGCCACCTTCGATTGGACCGTCGCTGGCAGGCGCAGCAAGCGCACGAGATTGGCGATTTGTGGCCGCGAGCGCTTGATCTGGGTCGACAGCTCCTCCTGGGTGATGTCAAAATCAGTCATCAACTGCTGATAGGCGGCGGCCTCTTCCAAGGGATTGAGCTGCACGCGGTGGATATTCTCCAGCAGGGCGTCGCGCAGCAAATCAACCTGCTCAGTTGCCCGGATGATCGCCGGAACCGTGTCCAGACCGGCCATCTGGGAGGCCCGCCAGCGCCGCTCGCCCATGATCAGCTCAAAGCGACCACCGTCGACCGGGCGCACCACGATCGGCTGGAGCAGGCCAACTTCCTTGATCGAGGCGGCCAATTCGTCGAGCTGCTCGGGATCGAACACCTGTCGGGGCTGCTGCGGATTAGGGCTGATCATCGCCAGTTTGATCTCGCGATACTGTGGCTCGCTGTCCGCGCTGGCCGGACTGGTGTTGGCGAACAGTTCCCCCAGGCCACGACCCAGCCCAGTGGGATGCTTGGCAGTTGGCATGTTTTGATCCTTTTGTCGATTGGTTATCTAGTTGCTGAGGTCACCGGTAGAAACACCACGCTGCGCCAATTCCGCGGCAGCTGCCATATAGGCCTGCCCACCAGCTGAAGCTCGATGGTAGGTGATGACGGTCTGGCCATAGCTCGGCGCCTCGGAGATCCGCACCGAGCGGGGAATCACCGATTGCAACGTCTGATCAGGGAAGTGTTCGCGGACATCAGCCGCCACTTGAGCCGACAGGCGGGTTCGACCGTCGTACATTGTCAGGAGGATGGTCGATAGGTCAAGATCCGGATTAAGCCCGGATTGCACCATCTGAATGCTGCGCAGCAGCTGGCTGACCCCCTCTAGGGCGTAGTACTCACATTGGATCGGAATCAAGATCTCGCCAGCGGCCACCAGGGCATTCAGGGTCAACAGCCCGAGTGACGGTGGACAGTCGATGATCACATAGTCCATTGGTTGATTGGCCAAATAGGCAGTCAGGGCCTGTTTCAGGCGCTGTTCGCGGCTGGGCAGGCCAACCAATTCCAGTTCAGCGGCGGCCAAGTCGATGGTGGCCGGCAACACCCAGAGGCTGGGCGCCTCGGCACTGCGGACGACATGCCAATCCATGTCATCACCATCGAGCAGCACCTCATAGGTGCCGCGGATGCCGGAGCGATGGTCCACGCCAAGGGCTGTTGAGGCGTTGCCTTGCGGATCAATGTCGACCAGGCAGACCCGCTGCCCGCCAAAGCTCAATGCGGCCGCCAGGTTGACTGCCGATGTGGTTTTGCCTACACCGCCCTTTTGATTGGCGATGACAATTACACGGGTGTGATTTGGCCGAGCGAGTGATGTTTCACGTGAAACAGTCGACTCAACGGGTGGCATCGTCCCGGCGGCCATCTCAGGCCCTTCGAACAACTCAGTACGGGCTCGCGGTGCTTCAGTCACGCCACTCTCCTCTTCTAGTGTGCCTAGTCTAGTGTCCGGCAGCGCAAATTGGCTGCGTAATGGGCTATCGAGGTCGCTGCCTTGTCTTGGGGTCCTATCACTGACTGAGTTGACCGGCCCCGTTGCACAAAGAATCTGACAATAACACGTTGGTGGCAGCATGATTCTTTGGGTTGAGGCAGCGGTATTGGTCGGCCATGATGCGTGTAAGGGTGGGACCGGGTGCCGTGGATGCCGGGCGCAGGAGCCTGTCGAGCGTTGGCTGCTCTCGATCGGCGACAATCGCTCAGAGTGGCTAGGCAGTAACAGTCCGTAGGGTTTAGTCCTTCGCCGGCGGGGTGTGAAGAGAAGGTGATTGAGTCATGAAGGCCGTGCCGATTGATGGGTCGAAGGACTCTGCTGAATCGTTAAGTCGTTCCAACTGTCATCAATGAAACAAGAGACCCCCTCTATGCCCGGCCATTACAAGGATGGCCACTTCCTCGGGCGGACCACAGTCGACCAGCGCCTCTGCTTCCGCACCGGCGCTGCGTGTGTTTTGTCAAGTGGTTGTTGTCGGTTTGAGCGTTTGGTTTTTGCCAGTGTGGGCTGGCATGTTTTACCGGTTTGGGCGGGTGGTTAGGTTTGTTGTCGCATGAGG
>JAITVZ010000143.1 GCA_031285505.1 Propionibacteriaceae bacterium | reverse complement strand
CACACCACCGCTGACTCCCGCCGCGTCAGTCGCCACCGCCTTGAACCTGTACTCGACATCCGGGTCCAACTGGCCATACAAACCCGACTGCCAATTCGACAACTTATCCGCATACCTGGTCCCACCCGGCAACGACGCCTCCCACGCACCAGAGTTGGGGAACTTCAACGACCGAGACGCCTGGGTGGCCGCGCCCTGACCCGTCGGATCCAGGCCATACGCCACCCAAGAATCCGGTTGGGCCAACCCATCAGCGAACACCCCATCAACAATCTGCTTACCACCAGTGTTCTTCTCCGTCACCGCCCGCACACTCACCGTCGTCGATGACAAGGACAGACTGGGATCCACCGGGTCAGGAATCGACCAATCAATCGACAAACGCGGCGGATTATCTGAATGCATGTTGGAGAACACCTCCGCCTGCATCCACCGCTCACTACTGGCCTGAACCCGCAAACCATACTGCGGCACAATCCCCTGCACCCAGTTATTGACCAACTCGCGCACATCCCACGAAATATAGTCACGAACTGACACCGCCGACGCGTTCGTCGAGGCCAGGAAAGTGCCCCCTAAACCCAACTGACTGTTCCAAGTGATCGTCGCCGGATCCCAAGGCCCATCAACCGCATACAAATCAAAGACCGTCGCCCCATTCGACCAATTCGTCGTCTGATCCAAACTGAACCACGCCGAATCAATACGGGCCTCACGCATAATCTGAGCAAAATCGTAATCCAAGGCCACATAGGTACGCGTCTCCAATAGCGCAATGTCAGAATTAATCAAATTCTTGGAAACTACACCATCGTCATACCCAGCATACGGAAAATCATTATCACCAATACGCGCATCCGGAGCACCCTGCTCCACCCCCACCAACGACACCGCCTGCGGCGCGATATCCACCACCGGATCAATCCTGACCGGGAACACCCGCAATGGATCAGCCACCCACTGTTGAGCCACCACCAGAGACATCAAGGCCGATCCGCCATCAACCACCGACGTCAACTCCACCCCATCCGAGACCGCCCCAGCCCCATCCACCATCACCGGAGCTGACAAGCCGAAAACCACATCACCACTCGCCACATCACCACGATCCGCCAAAGCCCTGGCCACCAATCCCGCACCAGCTTCACCAGCCAACGCCAACCCCTCACCCACGGTCACCCGGTAAGCAATCTGCGGCACATCCACCAAACGAGTCAACACAATGTCCTCTTTCAACACTGACCCGATCAAGGTGTACTGCACATCAATACCCGGAAAAACCTCACTGAACAAAACCGCGTTACCCCGCACCACCGCATGACTGAAATCACCCGACTGTGGCGTCAACACCAATTCAAAACCGTCCCTGGAAAACCTGATCCCCTCACCGGTGACCGCCACTGGAATTGACAACGAAAAACCATTCGCCTCATTCACCAACGCCCCAGACTCCGGATCAGGAATCAAAGTATTATCAACCTCTTGAACCTCACCAGACTCATCCACAAAAGTCGACTGCACCCCACCCAACACAGTCTGAAACGACCGCTCACCCAACTGATAAGTCACCCAGCCATCACCACCCGCCACCACCGGCCCCGCAACCCCCGGCACGTCATACCAGTCATAAGGCTCCCCAGCCACAACGACCGAAGCAGCATCAGACTCGGGGACACTATTCGAAGCCTCACCCACCGGCTGGGTCGTCGCCGGGCGTTCCGGCGTTTCAGAAGTGGCATCAACCGGCGAAGCCCCTGCCACACCCGCCGGCACCAAACCCGCCACCAACCCCAACCCCAACACCACCACACCGGCACTGACAGTTGGCCGCCGACGCCTCACCAAACGAAACGCCGGCGACAAGCGCAAACGCAGCCCCCGCGTCAACTCCGGGCCCGCACCCATCAACAACAACACACCTGCCAGCAAAACCACCGCGCCCAAGACCACCAACAACACCCAACGAGCCAGCACCAACCACCAAGCTGACCACAACCCCGTCAACCACAACAACACCGCCCCCAAGCAAGCCGCCACACCAGCCAAACCCAACAATCCCAGGAAACGCTGCCGCACCACGGCCCACAACCACGAACCCCGCACATCCACGCCCGCTGCGCCCAAAACCGACACCGCAAACACCAAAACGCCAACAAGCAGCGCCAGCACCAAACCGACCCCGTTGATAACTCGGCGCAATCCATCAGGACCCAAACCCGGCCCAGCCAACACAAACACCAGCACCGACAGCAAGCCAGCCACCACCGCCGCCCCAACAGTCATCAACAAACAGACAATCACCGCGCCCCGGACCGCCCTCACCAAGCCGGTTCTCTCAACACCCACCGGCGTCAGCACCAGGGGAGCCCGCCAGCGCTCAACAGCCCTAACCACTGCCCCCAACGAACACCCATAGCCAACACAGCCAGAGACAACCACCAACACAGAGATGCCCAGCCGAACCCACGAACCAGACGCGGCGCCAGCGACCACGCCAGCCACCCCCAAGCCGCCCGCCAACACCAGTGACGCGCTGGCAACCAGCGCCGTCACAACCAAACCGGGGGCAACCGACAAGCTCATTATCGCGATGCCTTAAAGAATAATCAGAGATTCCATAATGACGGTCGACCGCTACGCTGTCAACAAACAACCGCAACCCTCCGCAGCATGCCAACAAACAACAATTCGTTAACCCAGCAAAACCCAACACCTATAGGGAAATTGGACCGACTGGCGGTGTAGTGAAAAGTGACCTCAGCCACCCAGTTCCCGTGCAGCATCATCGGCGAATGTCAACCGTGGCCTAACAGAGCCATTCGTTAACCAGGCTGCAACCAGCAGCCATGCAGTGTTTTGAATGCCAACGCACGCTCATTACACCGAAACGGATTCGACAGCATGAGGCCTCATCGGGAGCCAATGACGACACGGCGCTGGTGCGGGGGCGTCCCCGGCGCGGGTCTGGCGTGGACGTGAAGGGCAGGGGCAACCGTCAAATCCCGGGTTCAGTGGTCAGCGTCAACACCTGGTTCCAGAAAATCAGCGCAGAAGTCAGAAATCAGCACAGCTAGCTCTTGGGGATGTTTGGCGGGCAAGTCTGGGTCGGAACCTGGCAGCGAGCGAGTGACCGCACCGGCCTGCTCGGCCAGGGAGGTCAGGCTCGATTGCCCGACCGGGTCGTCAGCGGCCGCCACGCCCAGCAGGGGGCAGCGTAAAGCGGCGTAGTCGATCTCCTTGACGTGGAGCATGGCGTCGAGGGCGGCTATGACCTGCTGCTTGGGCAGATCACCGAACATCCGGGCTGGCATCAGTTTGAGAGCGGCTCGCTGACGACGCAAAGCCGTCAAACTGGGCATGATCGGCGTTGACACCGCCACCACATGAGCCACCATTGACGGATAGCTGACAGCTGTTTCCATGGCCACCAATCCGCCCAAGGAGTATCCGACCAGATCGGCTTGCTTGGCGCCACGGGCCTCGATCAGGTCAGCCACCGCCGCCGCCGCGGCGTCGAGATCGAAACCACCCTGATCCGAGGGCTTCAGGCCCTTCAACCATGGCGCCACCATCGGTTGGTCAGGGTTGATGGCACTGACCACATCCTGCCAATTCGGCGGAGCTTGACCCGGTCCGTGGAGAAAAACCAGCAGCGGAACATCCATCAGCATATTGTCGCACGCGCCGCCGATCGCCGGCCGGGCCTTCCGCTGATTGAAGCGACTCCAAAAAGCCCTAAGCTGATGTTAAGCGATCGACAACAGCGTCGGCACTGACCAAGGGAGGCATTGTGGGCCCATCAGTTCTATTCATCGGCGGGACCGGTCAGATCAGCTCGGCCTGTGTTCGCGACGCCGTGGCCGAAGGTTTCGAGGTGACAGTCCTCAATCGGGGCGGCTCGTCCGACCGGCGTCCAGTGCCGCCCGGAGTCGAACAAATCCAGGCAGATCTGAGTGATGACGCCGCTATGGCCGCCGCCCTCAAAGGGCGTCAGTGGGACGCGGTCGCTGATTTCTTCAGCTTCGACACCACCCGCTTGGCCCGCAATATCGACCTGTTGCAGGGCTCCACTGGGCAATACATCTTCATTTCTTCGGCCTCGGCCTATGCCAAACCGGTGCCCAGCCTGCCGATCCTCGACTCATCGCCACTGCGCAACCCCTTCTGGGAATACTCGCGCAACAAGATCGCCGGTGAGGAATTGTTGACCAGCCGCTACCGGCAGGAGGGCCTGCCGATGACCATCGTCCGCCCATCCCACACCTACGACGCCATGAACCTGCCGGTCGAAGGTGGTTGGACCGTCATCGATCGGATGCGCCGCGGCCTGCCAGTCGTCGTCCACGGCGATGGCACCTCGCTGTGGACTCTGACCTGGAATGAGGATTTCGCTTACATGTTCACCGGTCTGCTGGCCAACCCGGCGGCCATTGGCGAGGCCTACACCATCACCGGCGATGAGGTCCTGACTTGGGACGCCATCTACACTCTCCTGGCCCAAGCCGCCGGCGTCAAAACACCGCAGTTGGTCCATGTCGCCTCCGAAACCATCGCCAAGCGATTGCCCGATGTCGGCCCGGGCCTGCTCGGTGACAAGGCGCACAGCGTCATCTTCGACTGCTCCAAAGTGCGGGCGCTGCGACCGGGCTTCAGCCAGAAAGTGCCCTTCCGTGAGGGGGCTCGCCGGATCATCACTTATTTTGACGCCCACAAGGCGGCCCAACAGGTCGATGACAGCCTGAATATCGCTTTTGACGAGCTGATCGCCACAGCAGTTGGCTGAAGCGGCGGCTCGGTCTGGGCCAGGCCGGCCTGATCGCAACCGATGATGTAATCCAGGGGAGCCAACGAGTTCTCATTGCTGGCATCCCCTGGAGTAGTTGGTCCTGTGTCGGGCCTCTAGTTTCTGTGAAGGGAAAAATAGGCTCATTACCTTTGGTGGTGGGCCCGGATGTGGTGGATCGCAAGGCCAAATGGGAGACGCGCTGGAAGCCCGTTGATCACCGACTGCACAGGGATACACCACACCCGGTCCCACCCCAGTCGCCAATTTCCGGCGGATGACGCTAGTCGCACTGATCTGCGAGGCTCTCCACCCCCAACACAACGCCAATCAGCCCCACATGTGCCAATCTAGAGGCATGCCCTGGTCCAATCGCCTCGATCTGACGCCGCTCAACCGATTGAGTCAGCACCGCCACGACCTGCTGGCGGATGGCTTTGAGCTGACCGATTTAACTGACTCCAACCCGACCCGCCACGGCCTGTTCGATGCCGGACTGCTCGACATCATCGCCAGCCAGGCCGGATCAGCCAGCCGCTATCAGCCAACTCCGGCTGGGCCTTGGCCGGCCCGAGCGGCACTGGCCGAACGCTTCGGCGGTGATCCCGACGATTACTGGCTGACCGCCTCGACCAGTGAGGCCTATTCCTGGCTTTTCACCATCTTGGCGGACCCAGGCGATTGGCTGGCCATCCCTCGCCCCGGCTATCCCCTGATCGAGCCCCTGGCCCACTTGGCCGCCATCGGCTGCCGGCCCTACGACGCCTATTATTTCCACCCCAGTGGCTGGGAGACCGACCTCGATCAGCTGAGGCGACTGTGCCAGGCCCCGGGCTGCCGGGCATTGGTGGCCGTCAA
This sequence comes from Propionibacteriaceae bacterium, assembly GCA_031285505.1. Taxonomy (GTDB): domain Bacteria; phylum Actinomycetota; class Actinomycetes; order Propionibacteriales; family Propionibacteriaceae; genus WQYJ01. The sequence goes on along the minus strand of JAITVZ010000143.1, from coordinate 19,966 downwards.
CCCCAACAATCCCACGGGTGCCTATGCTGAGGCGTCCATGATCGACATCGCGGCGCGCACCAATCAGCCGCTGATCGCCGATGAGGTTTTCTTCCCTTTCACCTTGGACGAAGCTGCTCATCAGCGCCTGGCAGGAACGACCGAGTGCCTGACCTTTGGGCTGGACGGCTTGTCAAAACTGCTGGCCGCCCCCCAACTGAAACTCGGCTGGATCCGCCTGTCCGGCCCAAAGGGCCAACTGACGACGGCCAGGCGGGCTTTGGATCTGGTGGCTGACTCCTTCCTCAGCGTCAATGCGCTAGTGGCTGGGGCCCTGCCGACCCTGCTGGACCAGGCCGACGCCAGCATCGAGCGCATCAAAACCCGACTGGCGACCAACCTGGCGACAGCCAATCAGCGGCTGGCCGGCTTGCGCCTGCGCCAAGCGGCTGGCGGTTGGATGCTGCTGGTCGACCTGCCGGGCTTGCTTGATCCCGATGAGCTGGCACTGGCGCTGATGGACCGGGCTGGCCTATCAGTCCACCCCGGCTATTACTATGACTTGCCCGGCGACACCATCGCCTTGTCGTTGCTGCCCGAGCCAGCGGTCTTCGCCGAAGCCTGCCAGCGCTTGACTGCGGTCTTGGCGGTGCTGACCGATGAATTAACATGAGGACATGACCCCCGAGCCCGCCCCCCGGCCCACGCCAAACCCGCGACCCGCCAACAACGCAGCCAACCCCGCCGCTAACCTGACTTCGAATATCCTCGACACTGCCCTGATCTTCGAGGGTGGCGGCATGCGTGGCTCCTACACCGCGGCAGTGGTGGCGCTGCTGCTGCGCCAGGAGTTGTTCTTCGATTATGTGGCTGGCATTTCCGCCGGCAGCTCCCATACCGCCAACTATCTGGCCCGCGACGCCACCCGCGCCCGACAGTCATTCGTCGACTTCGCCGACGACCCCAAATTCGGCTCCTGGAAGACCTGGATCGAAGGCAAGGGCATGTTTAACTCGCACTACATCTATGAGGAGACCTGCCTGCCCGGTGGGCCCTTACCCTATGATTTCGACAGCTTTTGGGCCAACCCGGCCCGCTTCAAGATCGGCGCCTTCGACATCGAACTCGGCCAGACGGTCTATCGAGGTCGCGACCAGATCCTGACCAAGCCGGAGTTGATGTCTTGGGTGCGGGCCTCATCGACCATGCCCCTGGTCATGCCTGAGGTGACCATCGATGGGCGAGCCTTCGTCGATGGGGCGATCGGTTCGGGCGGCGGCATCCCCTTGGACATCGCCGAGCAGGATGGTTTCCAGCGCTTTTTCGTGGTGATGACTCGCCCGCGCGATTACGTCAAACCGCCAACCAAAGCCGCCGCCTTCTTCAGACACCACTACCGCCATCAACCGAGCGTGGCCGAAGGGCTGATCAAACGCGCCGAGAATTACAATCGCACCCGGGCGAGCTTGCTGGAGCTCGAAGCAGCCGGTCAAGCCCTGCTGTTCTTCCCCGATCGGATCGACGTCGCCAATGGCACCCGCTCAGTGCCGGCTCTACTGGCCGCCTATCAGTCCGGTTGGGACCAATCAATCCGCCAACTGCCCAACTGGTTGGCTTTTCTCCGCGGCTAAGGAATCGGTGATTCTTGCCTGACGCCCGTCAGGTTCACGACTGCCAAACAATCTCGACGCGACGATTGGCAGCCCGATTGATGGGGTTGTCCGACCCGTCAGCGTTGGCGTTGGCCGCCACCGGATCGGCCTCCCCGAAGCCGGCCACCGTGGCGATCAAGTCAGGACGGGCAGCAGCGACTGCGCTGGCAACGGCTTGAGCCCGTTGCTGCGACAGGATCAGATTGGCCCCATCATCGCCGATGGCATCGGTGTAGCCGTTGATCTGAACCGCATGGCCTTGGGGAATGTCAGCCAAGATCTCGGGCAACTGCTGACTGACCGCCGCGCTGAGTTCAGCCGAGCCGAAGGCGAAGAGCAGGTCACTGACCAACCGAATCACCTGATGGTCGCCATCGCTGATCGAACTGCTCACCGGGACAGTGGCATCACCCCTGTCCAAGCCAAAGCTGGCATCAGCTGCATCAAGAAGGAAGGTGGCATCAGCAGACATCGCCGGAGTCACCAGTGGTGGCCCGCTCACTGATGAGCTTGGTGTCGCTAGGGCCATCGGCGCTTGGGGGAAGCTGAGCAAACCAATCAGGCAGGCGTTCAGGATGACTCGGGAAATCAGCTTCGAAGCCAGTGGCGGAGTCAGGCCTGATCTCACCGCCACGCTTGACGCCCCAGCGCCGCTGGTGCCTGATTGCAATCTCATGGCGCTCACTGATAGCTGACCGCACTGTCGTTGAACATCGGGAATGGCGAGCCGAGGGTTAGATTGACCGTGGCCGGTCGCCCTTCTGGCACCGGCAACTGGACGAAGCCTTCAATCAATCCATGGTTGGGGAAGGCATAGTCAGACGCCCAGCTGGTATTTGGCGACACCAGCATCGAATTCAAGCACTCCACTTGATCAGGCCCATCGCCGTGGTATGAGCCCTGGGTGCAGAAAGGTCGATAACCGGTCAGTGACACTGGATCGATGACCATGATGTCGCGCAGCGACAGGCCGAGCGACGCCGGCACAGCCATAGCCCCATCATCTTGCGCGGCATTGTCCCATTGAATGGCGAAGCTGACCGTCAGCACGTCACCATCTGCCTCAAGGGAACGCAGGATCGCCGTGACGCTCCCACCGGCGGAATCCTGAACGTCGGTCGCTGCGGCATCGACAGTCACCGTGGCCAACTCGGGCAAATCGGTGGTCACCCGACTGCCTGACGATGAGCTGGCGCTTGGATCGCTGTCATTCACTGGCTGACTGGCCGTCGACCCAGCAACCGTTGACATTGTCGGACTGCCCGGATGACCGACGGTGCTACAAGAGGTCAACACGACCAAGGCCACGCCAATCATCACTCCAAAATGCCGCCATTTCATGCCATTCCCCCCACTTGCGTTTTACCCAGATTTTGAAGCACGAACAAACCGTGCTTGGCGTGTCGCCAATCACCATAGCTCAGTTGCAGCCCAGAGCTAAGCGCATGGCATCGTTATGCACAGATAGAAACATGTATCCACAGATTTGGCAGACAGCGACAAATATCCCCGAGCAAGACCTACCAACCGAGCAAACCGGCCCGGAAACGCGACACAGCCCCGGCGCCATTGACTGGCACCGGGGCTGTGTCGAAAAAGGGAGCCTCAGTAGCGGCTGCCGCCACGGCCTCCGCCGTAGCCACCGCCACCATAGCCGCCACCACCGTAACCACCGCCACGCGGGCGATCGTTGCGCGGTTCACGCGGCTTGGACTCATTGACCTTGATGGCGCGACCGTCGAGTTGTTGGCCGTCACCTTCCTGAATGGCGCGATCGGCGTCGGCGTCGTTGTCAAACTCGACGAAGCCGAAGCCACGCGAACGATCGGTGTCACGGTCACGCACCACCGAAGCAGAGGCGACTGGTCCGAACTGCTCGAAGAAAGCCCTCAGGCTCTCGTCATCGGTAGCCCAGGCCAACGCACCCACGAATAATTTCTTCATTACCTATCCTGACTTGTGTCTCGGAGCGAATCACCTGCGACAAAGCCCGTTTGGTAAACACACGTTTTCTCGGCCGTGTTTCGTCTCTTCGCGTCAAGTCAAGCAGGTTCGCCGCTCAAACACAAGTGTTCGAGCTGGCAACCCAGTCTCCACTGTCCATATAGCTTGTTTTTCGATGATTGGAGGCGATCCGAACACCGCCGACAGCCCCGGCCAACCTGGGTATAGCATGCCAGCTATATCACTCAAGGAGTCGCCAATGCCCCTGGATCTAGTCAGTCTGCCGCTCGCCTCAGCCTGCTGGACTATTGCCATCATCGCCGCCGCCGCCGGACTGATCGCCTGGGTGGCGTCGACCATCAGCCATGACTACTCCTGGATCGACCGCTGGTGGTCGATCGGGCCAGTTGTGTATAGCTGGGTACTGTTGGGCTTCTTCCCAAACAATCATCAATTGCTGCTGGCTGCCCTGCTGGTGACCATTTGGGGGGCTCGCCTGACTATCAACTTCGCCCGCAAAGGAGGCTACCGTCCGGGCCATCAGGATTACCGTTGGGTGGTGTTGCGTTCCCAGATGGGCGCGGCTGCCTGGCAGGGCTTCAACATCGGATTCATCGTCATCTTTCAAAGCCTGCTGCTGGTGGCATTAGTCGCTCCGTTGGCGGCCCTGGCGGGCAATCAGCCGTCCACCGCTCAACCCACGCCTGTCAGTTGGGGCGACTGGCTGATCGCCGCTGTGTTCCTGGCGGTCTTGGCCATGGAAACGATCGCCGACCAGCAGATGTGGCGCTTTCAGCAAGGCAAACAGGCCATGCGGGCCGCAGGACAGACGCCGAGCGTCAATTTCATCCAGACTGGCCTGTTCAGTCACAGTCGCCACCCCAACTACTGTGCCGAGCTGGCCTTGTGGTGGTTGATCTTCATCTTTGGAGTCAGCTCTATCGGCGCAGCTGCCCTGTGGGCAATCATTGGGGCGATCCTCTTGACAGCCGTCTTCACCGGATCGACGATTATGACCGAGCGCATATCGCGGCAACGTTATCCCGAATATGCCCTCTACCAGGCAAGCGTCTGGCCGATCATCCCCTGGCCACGCAAACGAACGGCTCTCCCGTTGCCGATCAAAGCCGCCACGACCATCGGCGACCTGTCTGACTGATCAGCCTGGCTGTTAACGGCTACGGTGGACCCATGGAGCAGTTGGTATTGCTGGAAGGGCTTCACGCCGTCAAACACGTGCAACGCTTCGGCGGGCGGCTACTGCGGGTAGTGACCGACGACTGGGACAAGGCACTCAACGCCGCCGCCCAGGTCGATTCTGAGATGATCCCTTGGCTGGCCGAGCACCTCGAACGGGTGCCCCGCGAGCAGTTTCGAGCTTGGGCCAGCCAACCGGTGCCGACCCATGTCATCGGCTGGGCCGACCGACCCATCCATGTCCTGGCCGATCTACGACCGCACCCCGGCCAGCCAGCCGTCTTGCTGGATGACCCGCGCAACTCCAAGAACCTCGGCGCGGTGATCCGGGTGGCGGCCGGCGTCGGCGCCAGCGGCGTGATGGTCAATGGCGATGTTGACCCTTGCTCAGTGATGGCCATCCGTGGGGCCGCTGGCCTGCAATGGGCGCTGCCGACCTATGCCGCGGGGCACCTGCTTCGCGAGCTGGGCGATTGGGGCATTGGCAAGTGGGGTGACCCAGTGGGCCTGGCGTCAAGCTCGTTGCGTGAAGGATCAGGGTCAGATGTGGTGGATCGCAAGGTGGAGGACGGCGGCCAAGCAACTCGATCCGCTATACCCGATCAGGACTCGGCCCGACCGGTGTTGATCGCCCTCGACGCCGACGGCGCCACCTTCCATCCGGAGGAATACGTCGGCCAAAGCGTCATCTTCGCCTTTGGCTCGGAGCGTGTTGGCTTGTCAGCAGCGGTGCGCCAGATGGCCGACAGAATCGTCTCTCTACCGATGATGGCCGGAGTCTCCAGCCTCAACCTGGCCACCTGCGTCTCAGCTGTGCTATACCTGCAGCGTTACGCCGAAGAGCGGTGAAACAGAGCCCGCTGCGCCATTGGCAGGCCTGCTCTTGGGATCAATTGCCGGAGCTTACCCGGCTTGGCGGGCGTCTCAATTTGAGCCAGTGGCGGCCTTGCGTGCCACCGGTTGACAACTACCGCCAGCGACTCCAGGTGCCGCCACGAGCCGCATTGCTGGGCAACCAACGGGCGATCTGTCCAGTCTCATGTCAACACCCGGCGGATGTTTCTCCTTATCAATATGCATATCACCCGAACGCTTGACATCCACTTGACATGCTTACGGGGGGGGGGGGGGGTAGTTTTAAGCTATTACCCAGGCATTGATGCGCTACTATTTATAAGTCTCCTCGATGCCGCTAAGTCATCCCGAAAGGGAGAGAGGCAACAATGTCAGTTAAGCACAAAGTGGTGCCGCTTTTCACGGCACTATTGATGATCGTTGGTCTAAGTGTCGGGGCATCAAGTGCCGCCTCCGCATACTCCAACACCACCACCGTACGAAACGGCCCAGCACAGATCTACTTGAATGGATCAGCTTGGTGGAACACGATCGGACAATTTTCCCTCAGTGATTGGTGGAATGGCCCCAAAGGGGCTTGGAACGATCCATATGCCTACGTCAGTGGCAGTACATCACAAGGACAGGTGACGATGGCTCGCGCCACAATGAGCATGCGCATCGACGGTTTTGTCACATCCATTTCATCGGCACCAGGCTTCTCAATCAGCCAGGGAAGCCATACCTGCTCACGCACCTATTCGTCCGCCAACGGATACTCGTGGGTCAGCGCGCAACAAGGTGGCGCCGCCTGCACAGCGCGCAATAATAACTGGGCCGGCGATTATTCGATCACTGGAGATATCCGTATCGGTGGCGCCAAGTGGTATTCCGGCTCGTTGAACGTCTATTAATTGAATACGTCAAAAGCAGGCGACTAATTCGTTGAATCCTAATAATGGGTGGTTGGCGATCAAGCCGTCACCAACCACCCATTCAGGGGGAGCCCTATAATGAACCACAAGAGCGTTACTTTAAGGCGAGCAACAAGGACGCTACTTGCTGCAGCCTTAGCGGGAATATTGCTTGCGGGTTGCACAGACAATCACGCTGCCAGCCAATCGAGCGCCTGGCTTCAAAAAACGGCTGATCTCTACTCAGGATATTTGAGAATCACGGGCAGCGATGTTCAAGAAGAGCAAAGGGGATCCTGGGTTGTCGCTGCGACTTTTCCACAAACGTCAACCCACAGGCCCTATGAAATCGCTCAGGCGGTCAACGCCCTCGGGCCCTCGGGCTTGAAGGAGTTAGACGCAAATATCACGCCGAAGGTTGACCAGGCACTCTCGCTGGCGGCCAGCGATCCAGCTCACGTTGATACAGGTGGCATTCCACTTTACCTAGCCTTCGAATTATCTTGGGTTGACCGTTTCAATGACATCTATTCAGCTGGCGAACGCACTACCATCATGGATTCGTTGATCCTGCAAAATCCGTTGACTCCCGACAATGACGTCTTTGATGCACGGGTCGCAGTCGAGGCATCGTCTTGGTTGATGCCAGACAATGCCGATACCCAAGCAGCAGTCCAAGGGATTATCGACAACCAAGCCGAGCAACTTTGCCAGAATATCCCTTCTGATTACTATTCGTGGACAGGATTGTTGGCGATCAGCGGATTCGCCGGTATCACACACCCTTGCCCGGAATACGCTGCCTCCAATTGGGAGGCCATCATGACAACAGCCATGAACGAGTCCGATAAAACTGCTGCTGCCAACCTATTCGATGCAACAACCTATCTTGACTTACTCGATTTGGCACAACGAGCATCATGGCCAAATGACACAAGCAAGGAGCAAGAAGTATTAGCACTCTTAAACAATTGCCTGTCGACAGCATCCACCGTCTCGCAAGGCGGACAGTACCCCGATTGGGAAAGTCTGCAAAGGGTGGCATTTCGCCACAATATCTCACTAAACCTTTCCGACAGCACTCAACAAGCCCTAGCCGAAGCGGTGGGCTCAACTGGCCCCGGGTTGATCGAGAATGCCGCCGGTGTCAACGCCGGCGTGCCACTTAGCGATGCCATTCGCCTAGGCGCGCATCTGACAATACCCGAGGGCTTCCCAGAGGGCATGCCGACCGTGGAGCAGCTATCCGTGGCCATTGGGCGAGGCACGAGCTGGAAGCCCTCCACCGAGTCATTGATCGCTTCTCTAGCCCCAGATGCAACCCCTCAAACGGTATCAGATCTGATCACACCCCACTTGTTGGCGGCGGTCCCAAATAGCTGCACATCCACTGGTTTGCCGCTCGTCAAACAATACGTCAGGCAGCACGAAAGTCCACAAGCTGACAATGAGTTCGGTGCTTTGGCACAGGCAGTGAGACTCTTGGAAAGCTGTGGTCATTCTGATCTCAGTCGACTTAGCAGTGAGTTATTGGATCTGGCATTTCAAGTTCCGAAGCCTGACGGTAGTCAAGCCACTCTGACAATCTGGTGGCAGGCCCAAACTGTTCTTTGTTCACTCTCGCCTGAAGAAGCCAAGGTGGGCGATAGCGCCTGGCCCTTGCTGGAGCCCTATCTCCCGGAGACTGGCGGGGCCAGCGACGACCGAGGGTATATCACTCTTGAAGTTACCCACGAGGCGATAAGCCTATTGACTACCACTATTGCCAGCTGTCAACGAACTGGAATTCTTGGAGGTTAGTCATGAAGCAGTCGAGAATCGCTTTAACTGAGATACCGCTTTCGACACCCATCTCCCAGCGCCCCAAACATCAGCGGCAGAACCAGGTGGTGGCCTCAATCTTGGCAGTCGGCCTGGCCATATCCGCCCTTAGCGCCTGCACTGGTCCGAACAATTCATCCACCACAGACTCATATGAGGATCAAATAGCCCAGGCGATGCGCGATATCTGGGTGAGCAGAGAGCAAAATATCGCCGAGTGTATGGCGGCAGCTGGCTTCGACTACCAACCAGAGCCATATTCGACGCCCAAGGATGTGTCAATGGCCGCCATGACTCCATACACCTTGACCGAGGAGGAAGCCGCGGCTCATGGTTTCGGCATCATCGATGCCCTTGTGGCGTCCGTCGAGCAGAACAACACCGCCAGTCAGAGTCCCATGGAATCTCAATCGACTGACCAGTCTTATCAAGAGGCTCTCTTCGGCAACGACTCCGTTGGAGGATGCCGAGAGCAGGGAATAGCTCAGGCTAATCAGGAGCTCAATCTTAGCGATTATCCCGCCTTGGCCAATCGATCCGAAATAGCGGACAAAATGCAGGCAGACCCCCGAATGACTGCCTTCTGGCCGACATGGTCTGATTGCATGGCGGATCTCGGAATAATCGCCGAGGACCAAGCCGCCTTAGAATCAGATTTGACGAATCGTGCTTCCCAGTTATTGACCATCACTGATCCAATACTCGACCCGGAAACCGGCATGTTCACACCATCCATACAGTCACTCGACCCAAGCCGCCTTGATGCTCTGCGGGTCGAAGAACGGGCTGATGCCGCCGCTACAGTGCAATGCCTCGAACCGTTGCGCAGTCAGTGGGACGCTATTTGGAAGGATGCCACGTCATGACTAGCCATCGCATGCAAATGAGCCAGCCAGCACGCCGGCGACCAATGAGGCTTCTACTAGTGATTTTGGCAGTCTGCGCTGCTTGCGCCGGTGGTGCTTTGGGCGCAATATTCATTTTGAATCCAATGATTGAATCAACGGCGCCGACCAGCCCAATTATGGTGACGGCTGCCGTCGAGTCCACAGTCCTAACGAAGAGCATTGTGGTTCGTGGCAGCCTCAATTACAGCGAGCAGACAGACTTAGCCATTTCAGCAATAGACGATGCCTATGTCACCAGCATGACTACGGCGGCCAACGACCAGGTTGCGGAGGGAGCTCACGTCTTGGATGTCAATGATCGTCCGATCATCGTGTTGCAAGGATTGGTGCCGGCTTATCGAGCAATGACGATCGGCTGTGAAGGCACCGACGTTCGACAACTGACGGAAGCTTTGAATCGCCTCGGTTTATTGGCAGAACCATCCGACACCTACAGCCAGACCACAGCCCAGGCTGTCGAAAGCCTCTATACCAGTATCGGATATACGCCTCCGGCCGCCGATAATCAGGCACTGGCAACCTTGGCAGCAGCCAGACAAGAGCTCCATGAGGCACAGACGGCGCTCGAGGCAATCACTAGTCCCAGCCAAGCCGATATTTGGGAGGCTGACTTGGCGGTGCTCCAAGCGCAAGGCGACTTGGCATCTGCCAAGGCCGCGGTCGAACATGCTCAAGAAGTCGATACCTCTGATCCTGCGACAGATGGCACGATCCTGTCCTTGGCGGTCGAACAAGCCGAGCTGAACCTAAGGATCGCCCAGACTCGCGCCTCTGCCATAAGGCAAGAACCCGACCGCACCGCCGCCGCACAACACCTTGCAGACGTCCAAGCCAACCTGAGCAGCGCCGAAGCGGCCGTCGAAACGGCGGCACTACCCACCGAACTCTTTTTTGTCCCATCGCTGCCTGCGATCGTCACCAGCATCAATGCGCAGGTCGGTGCGGCTATCGCCAATCCTCTCTTGACATTAGGTGCAGGCGCCATCCGAGCAGACTTGTCATTATCAGAGAGTCAAAGCAACCTGGTGACAGTCGGCCAAACTTTTCAATTCAGTTCAGAAAGCAGCACGGCGGCAGCGATCAAGGGTGTCATTGACACACCGCCTAGCAGATCAATGGATCAAAATGCCGACCAGCCATTCCAAGCCAGCGGACCAATTGAAGTCATTGATACCGCTCCTATTGGCCAAAGCCTGCCTGTGACAATTGTTATTGCCCAAAGTGACGGTGATGTTTTGAGCGTGCCGGCGGTGGCGGTTGGCTCGGACTCGAGCGAGCAGCAATTCGTCGACGTCGCCGATGGCCAAGGATGGCGACGGGTCGCAGTCAGTGTCGGCATGATTGCCAACGACCGCATTGAGATCACAGCCCGAACCGCAGATCAACTGAGGGCGGGTGACCGGGTCATCATAGGCCGGCAGTAAGCATGAGCTCTGTCATGGCTGTCAAAAAAACAGGGCAAAACCAGCCACACAGCTGGCTAGAGTTATCCGCTATCAATAGATCGTTTGGCGCTCGCATTCACGCTCTAAGGGCCGTCAACTTACGCTTGGAGCTGGGGGAGTCATACAGCATCATTGGCCCGTCTGGATCCGGCAAATCCACCCTCTTAAACATCATTGGTTTACTAGATCGGCCTAGTGGCGGTCACTATTGGCTGCAAGGAGTTGACACCACCCAAGTCAGCGATGCCCAAATATCTCGCTGGCGATGCCAACTGTTTGGTTTCGTCTTCCAGGACTTCCATCTGCTCGCCAGGCGCAGCGTTATCGAGAATGTCATGCTCGGAGCTTTATACACCGGCATATCGCGGGCCCAACGATGGCGCCGCGCCAATGATCTGATCGGCGTGGTTGGTTTAAAAGGGCGCACCAATGATCCAGTCGGGCAGCTATCTGGCGGCGAGCGACAACGAGTGGCAATCGCCCGGGCACTGATCAATGAGCCCAAGCTTCTCCTTTGCGATGAGCCGACAGGCAACTTGGATTCAGTGGCTGCTGACGGAATCACCCAACTGATCCTCAACTGCGTATCACCTCAAACAGCCGTCATCATTGTGACCCATGATCAGCAATTGGCGGCCCGCTGCCGATCCAGCTGGGTGGTCCGAGATGGGCAAGTCAGCCCCAATCTCTCGATAATGACCTCATCTGAAACTGCCTTTACTGCCAGCGGATCGCCAGTGACTCCGGGTGCCCGATGATGATCAGGCATCACACTCTTGCCGGACTCCCTGACTCCCGGCCAACACTCCCAAAAGCTCGATCACACATATCACTTGGCCAGGTGGCTGATGAAGCACTTTTCACAATCGCCGAGAATCTGCGCCGGGCCGCCTTTGCGATGATCGGTGTAGCGGTTGGAGTAGCAGCGATTTTGGCAGTCGCCGGTTTGACTGCCTCAGCCAGCGCCGCCGTTCTATTGGGATTCAACACGGATCAAGCCAGAAGGATCGACGTGTCACCGAGCAGCGAATCTGCCCAGTCAACTCTGATACTGACCGATGACCAGCAGCATTCTTTGCGCAACCTGCCGGGTGTCGTGGCTGCCGGAACCATTGACCAAATCGGCGCTGTGAGTATCTCAACTCTGCCCTTCTGGATTGACCCCGATGGGGCTCAAGACACCACTCTCCTGGGAGTTAGCAGCGATGTGGTCCACGCGGCTGGCTGTGAACTATTAACGGGTCGATGGCTCTTAGGAGCAGATGGCAGTCATTACTCCGAGGTCGTTCTGGGGGATGGTTTGGCTGAGCTGCTCGGTGTGACGTCGGCGGCAGATGGACGCATTGTCTATATCGCCAGCGATCCCTATGCAGTCACTGGCGTGGTTCACTGCAAGTACAGCGGCATCAACCTGACGGATTCAGCCATGATCCTTTACCTAGCCGCCGACGGTGACCGAGGACCGTCAGCACCGGAACATCTGCTCATCTCGACAGAGTCCGCCTGGACAAACCAAGTCCGCTCTGCTGTTGGATTACTCTTGGACCCGAACCAAACAGGATCCGTCCAGGTATCCGGCCCACCTGATTATGCCGCTATCCGAGAGGCTGTGGCTGGGGATATCAATGGCCTTTACCTGGCGCTGGGCGGTGTTGCCCTGCTAGTCGCCACCATCGGAATCGTCAACACCCGCCTAATGGCCGTCATAGAACGTGTGCCGGAGATCGGGCTACGCCGGGCGTTGGGCGCCACCCGCACCGCCATAGGTGTGCAGTTCTTGCTGGAAAGCGCGGGCATCGGGTTGGTCGGCGGGCTGATCGGAACGGCGATGGGGCTGGCGACAGTTGTGTTGGTATCTCTGTCCCAAAGCTGGCCACCGACGATAGATTTGCGCCTTGCTGGACTCGCGCCATTGGCAGGGCTGCTCTTGGGATCAATTGCCGGAGCTTACCCGGCGTGGCGGGCGTCTCGATTTGAGCCAGTGGCCGCCTTACGTGCAGCCGGATGACAATTGCCCTGATTGATTAAGCTCTGAGTTGAGCCGCACTACAGGCCGACCATCTGCCGGGCACAAACCACTGAAGCGCCCCGCATGTCCCCCCTCAGGCGACACCGCCCAACACCAGCTCTTGATCGCCAGGCTCAGCCAGCGTGAACGACAACTCCTGGCCGGCGACCTCCAGGGCGTAATCACCCAACCAGCCGTCGACGCAGAGACAGCCATCGGCGTCGGTCCGTCCCGCTGTTGGCTCAATCCACCATTGCCCTTTGATCAGGTCGACCAAGCGATCATAGCCAGGCTTGTGACTGCCGTCAGCCCGCAGTAGACCAATTGGCGCGTTCAGCCAGGCATGGGCGTCGGTCAGGCCCCAATAGACCAGGGCTTTGACCGATGGCTGGGCCAGCATCGAGCGGTAATGCGCCTCCAAATCGTCGGCTTGACGAGCCTCGCCCTCCGGCGTCGATGGCCACTGGGCGACTTGGTAATCGTTGAGGTCGACGATCTCTGGCGGCATCAATTGGCCCGACACCAGCGAGGTCTCAGTCAAGTGCAGCGGCTTGCCGAACCGAGCGAAACGCTCGACGATGCCAGTCATCGCCTCCGCCCCACGGTAACCCTGGTGCATGTGACTTTGCAGGCCGATGGCGTCGATCGGGATACCCGCCTCCAAAACGGCCTCGATCAAGCATTCATAGGCGCTGGACAGATCGAAATCATTGAGCAGCAGGTAGCAGTCGGGGTCGGTGGCCTTGGCCTCCTCGACTGCCATCCGAATCATTTCTACCCGGCCGCGGCTCCACGCCAAGCGACTGACACCATTGGCCTCGGCGGTGAAGACCGGCATGATCACCACCTCGTTGATGGCATCCCACATGTCAATCACCCCGGCGAAATCGGCCACCTCGCGCCTGATCCGGCCCCGCAGCACCGCCTCGACCTGATCGACAGACAAACTGTTCAACCAACCCGGCGTGACGGTGTGCCAGACCAATGGATGGCCCTTGACGGTTTGACCATGATCCTTGAGGAAGCGGGCGGCAGTCAGCAGTCGAGCGGTGTCAGGCTCGCCGCGGCGGGCTTCGAAGCGGCCAAGGTAGAAGGGCAAAGTGGTGGCGTTGAACAAACGGGCGTAATCGGCCCAGAGGCTGGCCGTCAGCTCAGAATCGTCATCGCCATTGGCCAGATCGATGAAGTTGAAGCCGATATTGCCGAAGAGAAAGGCGTGGCTGGTCTGGCGCAGACTGACCGCTCGATCGGCCAATGGTTGACCGGACCGATCCAACAATTGGATCGTGGCTTTGGCATGACGATGGTCATAACGATTGTCGGCGGCGGTGACGGTCCACATGGAGGCTCCTTTGGCTTGAGCCTCCATTGTCGCCGAGAATCGCCGCCGACAGGGCTGCCGATGGGCCGGTTTCAGTCCGATCAAGCAGGTCTTACGAAACTTTCACCAAGCAGCACCCCAGAGGGCTCGCGACGTCCGCATCGGGAACAGCAAGAGCCCAGATCTGGGATTTGGCCACAGCGCAAGCCTTGCCACCGGAGGAGGAGGCTTGCTGGCGTCACTTGCTGGGAGTCTCCAAGCTGGCGGCACTGCTGACGGTCGGCTGGGCCGTCGCCGGAGCGCTGGCCGAACTCTCTGTTTCACTGCCTTGGCCCACCACGGCCGGCTCAACAATCGAACCGCTGGCGAACCACTGATTGAGCAGCCCAGTCAGGTCCAATCCGGTGGCCGACTGGATGACCGCTGGAAGCTTGACCAGCAGATCGGTCGACAGCTTGGTGATGCCCTGGGCCGAGTTGGCGTCGCCGATGACCGTCAGATGATCGATGTCGCCCAACGGCTTGGCCACGGCCTGCAACATGTCAGGCATCGAGGTCAGCACCCGGTCGATGACCGCCTGCTGACCATACTTCTGATACGCCGCCGCCAACAGCTCCTTGACCTGAGCCTCTGCCTGACCCTTGGCTTTGATCGCCTCGGCTTCCGCCAGGCCAGCGGCCCGGATGGCCGAAGCCTGGCCCTCGCCCTCGCGGGTCAACTTGGTCTGCTCAGCCTCAGCGGCAGCGGTCACCTGGACGGCTTGGGCCTTGGCCCGTTGCTCGGCGGTGTAGAGCTCGGCGTCGGCGGCCTTCTGCTGCGCATAGAGGTTGGCGTCAGCCCGGGCTCGAACATCCGAATCGAGTTGCAGCTTGGTCAAGGTGGCCACCTGCTGGGCGTTTTGCTGCTCTGCCTGGGTGATCTTGGCCTCTTGGGCAGCCTTGGTCATCGGTCCGACGGCTTGGGCCTCCGCCTCAGCCTGGGCGGTTTCCTTGAGGAAGCCAGCCTCTTTCAGCTGGGCATCCTTGCGAGCGGCGGCGATCTGAATGCGCGCCTCAGCCTTGGCCCGCTCGGCCTCCTGCTCATTCTGGGCCTCAGCCACCTCGGCCGACTTGCGCACCTGAGCGGCCTGTGGGCGGCCCAGGTTGGTGATGTAATCGACCGGGTCAGTCGAGATGCCATTGATCTGCAAGGTGTCGACCCGCAGGCCGGCATCAGATAGGGCCGTCGAGGCCGCATCCTGAATCTTGGTGGCCAAGCCTTCGCGATCCCGCAGCATCTCCTCGATGGTCATGTTGCCGACCACGCCGCGCAGAGCGCCAGCCAGGATTGACTGGATGATGCGCGGAATCTCCTCCTCACGACCCAGGAAACGCTGGGCGGCCGAACGGACGCCGGTCGGTGTGCCATCGATCTTGGCCAAGGCGACGGCGTCGACCACCACCTTGATGTTGTCCTTGGAGACGCCTTCGGGCACCTGCATGGCGATTTCGGTGGCGTCGAGCGACAGCATCCGGCCACGCTGGACGAACGGCACAATGAAGGCGCCGGAGCCCATCACCACTTTGAGGGCGACTTCACCGGGCGAGCCCTTGCCCTTGGCGCCGGTGATGATCAGCGCTTGGTTGGCGTCGGGGATCTTGTAGCGCTTGGCAATCAAGAAGACGATGATGATGACGGCCACTACGGCTAGAACGATGCCGAGGATGGTGCTGGATTGCCCGTTCATTAGGGGCCCCTTTCGTGGTGATCAGCTAGGCCAGTCGGCCTCAGATGCTGCGATTTGATGAATGGATCAGCTTTTTGGCTGCTCGCGGCGCCGCTCAGCGCAAGCCGTCGTCATAGCCCGGCTCGAAAGTCATGACATTGACCAGCTCTGGCCCCAAGATTTCGGTGACCACCACCGTCTGCCCGCTGGCCAGGGGCAGATCGGCGACAAAACCGACAGTGCGCGCGCCGCCAAGATAGGTCAGCTGCACCAAGCCGCGGCCGCCGTCGAGATTGGCGGCAGTGACAACACCTTTGGAACCAACCAGCCGATCAATCGATTGGTCGGCCTCGCGGGCATCCAATTTCCGCAAGAATCGATAAAGCACGATGGCCACAGCGGCCAGAACCAGGCCGATCAGCAGCGCCAAGGCCAAAGAGCCGCCCAAAGGCCAGCCTTGAGCTGTGCCAATCAGACCGCCACAACCGATGCCGGTGATCAAGCCACCGAGCGAAGCCCCTGAGAAGATGCCCGCCCCGGTGAAATCGATGTTGAACATGTCGAGCACGCCATCAAAGATCATGGAGACGAGCAGAAGAACCAGGCCGACGGCGGCCACGAGAGTGAAGATGACAACGGTGGACATAGCGACTCCCAGATTGAGTGATGCAAGTCTATCAGGAATGGGGGCTATCGGCGGCGCGGCTGGCGCCTTTGAAGTGCAACAGTGGGCTGCAAGAATCACCACGACACCTGCACGTGCCGCCCTGCTGGAGGGAAGCTTATCACCGGTAGTGCGTCCCGCCCGCTATCGCGGAACCTTCACCGACACCCACATGAGCCAAGCCGTACCACTTCGCATCGCTTAATCCCACATCCATTCCATTGTGGTACACTGATCATATGTTGAACGTCACCATCGGCGATCGGGGGCGCCTGGTCATACCCGCAGAAATCCGCCAGAAGTATGACTGGCCCGAGGGAACCACCCTGACAATTCAAACCATTGCCGGAGGGATTGAGCTGCTGGCGCCAAGCGAGGCTTTGCGGCGTTTCCAAGCCAGTGTGATCGGCACGCCCAGTCCCGTCGACGAGCTGATAAACGAACGCCACTCCGTAGCTGCCTTGGGGGATTGAGCATGAGGCTCCTGGATTCATCGGCCATTCTGGCAACCTTATGGGGCGAGCCCGGAGGAGAAGAGAGTTTCGATCAGGACAGCTGTGTCTGCACCGTTGTCAACTGGGCTGAGGTGGCGGGGAAAGTGCTCAGTCGCCAAGCCGATTGGACGCTAGCCCAACGCGCACTCTTCGGGCTCGGGCTGCGCATCGTTCCAATGGAAACTGTGGATGTCGACCGCTGTGCCCAACTGTGGTTTGAGCACCCATTCCTTTCACTCGGTGACCGCATCTGTTTGGCGGTTGGCGAACGCCTTGGCGCAGACATCATCACTGCTGATCGGCAATGGTCTGATGTGTCGTCGAGAGTGATACTGATCCGCTGAAGCTCTGGGCGTTCGACGGTTGGCCCGTCAACATTATGAACTCGCATTCACCGAACCCGTCAGTTGCCCATTAGACCCATTAGTCACCAGCAAGCAAACGCAAACCATCGCGCTCAAACAACATGACGCACCACCAGGCCACACTCGCCCAAAAGGCGTGAAGCACCTCGATGCGGTGCGCACGGTGATTTAACCGATCGGCAGGACTTAATGTACATATTGTACAGATCCGTCGTCAGCCTTGTAGATTACTATCATGGTGACGATGTCAATCACGCAGGCGCGAGCCAACTTGGCCGACGCCATCGGTTATGCCCAAACCAGCGGTCAGCCAGTGTTTCTCACCCGCCATCACGTACCGGTGGTCGCCCTAGTGAATATGGCCAGGCTTGAAGGCCTGTTGGAACTCGAGCGCCAATCGCTCGCCACTCACTCCGCGGGAGACAGGTCCAGCCTGCCAGCGGACGAATGCCGCCGGCGACGAGCCCTCATGGACCAAAGTGCAGCAGAGTTTGCGGAGTGGGTCAAGCTCGGACAGGCCCACCCAACCAGTGCCGCCGACCTCTACGCTTCACGCCCGGCAAAGCAATGATGCCCACCCAATCAGTCGACACCAACGTGCTGCTTCGCGCCGCCATCGACCTGGGTGACAGTCAGACAGATCAGGCCCGCAACCTCTTGGCCTTGGCTGACCACACGTTTCGAGCTGAGCCGATCGTCTTCGCTGAATTCGTCTATGCCCTGACTACTCACTACGGATTGACCAGACAGCAGGCTGGCACACTCGTTCGTTGGGTGCTGGCAATCGAATCGGTTGATTGCGACCGCAACACCTTGACCGCAGCCACCGCCATGTTCGAATCACATCCCAAACTCAGCTTCGAAGACTGCCTCTTGGCCGAACAGGCCGCCAGCCACGGTGCGTTGCCGTTGTGGACCTTCGATCAAAAGTTAGCGCGACAGCATCCGGCGGCGCGGCTGGTGGGGCGAATGGAACACGGCTGGATGCCAAGCAAAGCGACGACCAAACCGACCCCCAGTCCTGAATCAGCCCCGCCAGCGGTCAAAGACACCCGCGATTTGTAGCTGCACGTGGCTGTGCGCCGGCAGACGGACACCGAGCAGGCCGCCGTTGAAGGATGCGTCGTCGAAAGGCTGGGGCATGACAGTCTCAAGAGCCTCAGCGCTGTTGATCGAGTTGATCGCCGGGGCGGTCAGAATCAACCCGGCGACATCTTCGGCAAACTCGCCACCGCGCAGGTCGATGGTCAACTCGGCATCCTGATCAGCCGACAGATTGGTCAGCGAAATCGTCAGACAACCATCCCGGCCGCTGGCATAAGCGTGGACCAGGCTCAAATCGCGGAACTCGCCCGGCATTACCGGCGCGTCGAGCAACTGCACCGGGAAGACCGCCGCGTCCATGTGGGGGATGTTCATGGAAAAGGCGTGATAGGTCGGGGTTTTGATCAACGCCCCGGTTGCCGGGTCGGTCTCCAAGACGGCCTGGAGGACATTGACTGTCTGAGCGATGTTGGCCATGACCACCCGGTCGGCGTGAGCCAGGAAGGCCTCGAAGTGGAGTACGGCGATCAAGGCGTCGCGCAATGAGTTTTGCTGCACCAGGAAGCCAGGGCGACTGCCGGGCGTGGGATTCCACCAGGCGCCCCATTCATCGACCACCAGCCCGACCTTCTTATCCGGATCATAGACATCCATGACATGGCCATGGCGGGTCAGCAGCCGATCGATCTGCCAGGCCTTGTCAAAGGCGCGATACCACTGATCGACCGTGAAATCGGTGGCGTCGCCCTTGTCTTCCCAATCGCCGGTGAAGGTGTAATAGTGCAGCGACAAGGCGTGCAGCGGCGTCGGGTCGCACTTGGGGCAGGTCAGATCACCGAAGGTCTTCATCAGTGTCTCGGTCCAGGCATAGTCGGCATCACTCGGCCCGCAGGCGATCCGGTAGGGCTGATTATCGCCATGAGCGCGGACGTAGGTGGCGTAGTTGCGCGCCTGATTGGCGTAGTGGGCGGCGTTCATGTGGCCACCGCAGCCCCAATTCTCATTGCCGATGCCGAAGAACTTCAGCCGCCATGGCTGCTCTCGCCCGTTAGCCCGGCGCAAGGTCGACATCGGTGAGTCGTCCTCACGGGTGATGTATTCGTACCACTCGCTCATCTCGCGCACCGTGCCCGATCCAAGATTGCCGCTGATATAGGGCTCAGCGCCGATGGCCTCACACAACGCCAGAAACTCGTGGGTGCCGAAGGAGTTGTCCTCGACGACATCACCCCAATGAGAGTTGACCATTCGCGGGCGCTGCTGGCGCTCCCCTATGCCGTCGCGCCAGTGGTATTCATCGGCGAAGCAACCGCCCGGCCAACGCAGATTGGGGATGTGGAGCTGGCGCAGGGCCTCGACCACATCGGCCCGCAGGCCGTCGATGTTGGCGACCGGCGAATCTGGACCGACCCAGATGCCGTCATAGATGCAGCGCCCGAGGTGCTCGGCGAAATGGCCGAACAGATGACGCGAAGCCAGCGGGCCCGGGATGTCGGTGTTGATGATGGCGCGGATCGGCTGTTCGGTCAGCGGATCGGTGTTGGTGGTCATGGTTCCCCTCGACGCGGCGGTGCGATGTCGACATCCAGTATGACCGGATGAGAGGTGGGGCGCAACGGGGACACACATTGGCGGGAAGCCCCATTGACGACGGGGGGGGGGGGGGGGGGG
>JAITVZ010000130.1 GCA_031285505.1 Propionibacteriaceae bacterium | reverse complement strand
ATCGGCTTGCCGTTGCTTGTCAGCGGCGATTGCGTCAACCGTCGCCTGGGCCGAACGCTGGGCCTCTGCCAAGGCTGACTGGCTCAGCTCGTAATTCTGGAGGATAGCCTGGGTGGTCTCGGCAACCATAGACGACAGGACAACTTTGTCGATAGCGGCATCCTGATCCTCAGCTGTGAATAGGGCGGTTGCTGAGGTGATACCACGATCTTGGAACTGTTGGAGTGAGATGACGGCAATTTGTTGACGCAGACTCTCCACCTTGGCCTGCTGATCTTTGACAGTTTGTTGATCCTGGACCAATTTGCTGGTGGCTGCGTCAAGCTGAGCTTGAACCTGGTTGAACTGCTCAGAAGCCTCCGCCGCCTCGGCTTGCAACTGGGTGAGTTGCTCTTGCGCATCGGACAGGCGATCGGCCTGGGCAGGAGCCTGTCCCGAGAAACACAGACCGGCGGCCAGTGCCGTGGCGCAAAGAGCCACCAGGGGACGAGAAAGACGTGACATTCAAAACCTCCAGAGTTTCCTAAGAAATTCTAAGGCATTCTTAGTCAGGATTGCAAGTCTTCGTCGGCCTTGATTCAGCCGAACAGGTAGGGCGCTGGGTCCATCGTCTGCCCGTCGGACCAGACCATGAAATGCAGGTGGCAACCGGTCGATTGGCCAGTCGAACCGACCGACGCCACACTATCGCCCGCAGCCACCGATTGGCCAGCTGATGCATTGGCGGCTGAAAGGTGACTATAGCTGGTCACGATGTGATGACCGTTGATGATGCCGTTGTCAATCACCAAGCGGTTGCCATAACCGCCCGACCAGTGGTAATCGATGACGAAACCATTGGCGGCGCTGTGCACCGGCGTGCCACAGCCCGCCGCCAGGTCAATACCGTCATGGAAGGTGTAGACACCGGTGATTGGGTGGACGCGCATGCTGAACGGCGATGACACGACATAGTTGCTCAAGGGAATTATCAGCGATTCCGAGGCGCTGGGCACAACTGCCGATGGGTCAGCCACGCCGCGGGCCATCTGGTCATTACTGACCGAGGCAGTCGCCCGGCTGGCCTGAGCCAAGGCGGTCATGCGATTCAGCAAGGTCGACGCCTTGTCAACCTTGGTCTTCAAGTCAGCAGCCAAAGCATCAAGCTTAGTTTGCTCGGCACTGATGGTGGCGACGGCCGCCTGCGAGCTTCGTTGCAAGTCGGCCATGGTCGCCTCCGACAAAACCAGCTCCTGATAGACGGTCTCGGTGGTGTCAGTCACCATTTGCATGGCCGAGAAATAACTGAGCAACTCATCGCTAGAAGAGCTGGTCACCAGCATGGCCGTGGTGTTGAGCCCATGATCCTGATACTGCTGAACAGCGATTTGAGCCAAGTCAGAGCGAAGGGCGTCGCGACGGACCTGTTCTGTTTGCATCTGCTCTTCAGCCATCTGCAGTTGCTGATTGGCTGCCGCCAAACGCTCACTAGCTGATGCCTGATCGGCAGACAATTGCTGCTGCTGCTCTTCCAGATCCGCCAACTGGCTGCGAATATCATCGATACTGCCGCTGGCTGCTTGGGCGCCAGGCGTGTCCGCCTCCACCGGCAGAGCCTGAACGCTGACTGCCCAGGCTGCAATCAACAGCCCCACAGAAGCCAAGGTTCGTCTTTTCCAGCTGCGCAGCATCTTGTCTCTTTCCACCAAACAATAAATCTGAGAAAATCATAAGGGATTATTAGGCAATGGCGCAACGTCACTGCTGGACCCCAGTCCCCCGCCATCAGTTTACTCTCCCATAGCCGCCGACGGGCTATGGAAGCCAGTTGGTCAAGCTGCCGATTGGGCGAGGGAGCCACAATCACCATGACCCATGGACACCTCATCAACGGATTGATGTCCCAGTGCCTGACAAGCCAGTTCCAATCGACGGCGATCATGGCGCCCCAGGTGGATGTCGATCAAGTGCAGACCTGGGTCGGGCAGGCGTAGGGCTGATCGCAACTCGCGGCCATCGGTCACCACGGTTGACCGCGCCCCGCAGGCTCTGGCCACGGCCACCAGATCAACAGTTTGCGGCGTGGCGAACAAACGCTCAAAGGCATCGTCCGGAGCATCCGCCAGCACCCCTGGATCACCATATTCCAGGCTGTGGAACAGGGAACCACCCTGATCATTAGCCACGACCAGCTTCAAATCTATCCTTGGACCAATTCTCGGTTGGACCAGTGATCCGAGATCATGGATGGCCGTCAAATCACCGATCAAGGCCGTCACTGGTCTAGCCATACCCAATGCCAGGCCGCTGGCACTGGCGATGATGCCATCGATGCCGGCTAGGCCCCGATTGGCGAAAACTTGGGGTGAGCCATCCGTCACCGGAGCCAAGTCGGCATCACGAATTGGATTGGATGCTCCCAGGAACAGTGGCTGGCCGCCGGCGGTCGCCTCCCAGACCAAAGCCGCCACATCAATTCCTGACCAGTCTCGGTCCAACCTTGCCAAACCAGCTCGAAACTGCCGATCAGCCCGGGTCCACCGCCGCAACCATCGACCGTCAGTTTTCGCCAAGCTGACCCGAGTGGCGATGCGATCGACGGCCCATCCCGGATCGACCCATCGTGAACCTTGCGGCACGACAATCAATTCGATATCGCGGCGCTGGATCAGGTTGGTGACCGGTCGAGAAAGAGTCGGATGCCCATAGACCAAGACCCGCTCGATCCCACCGGCTAATGCCGGCAGCAAGTAGCGATAGGCACTGATTGCCGCTGGGCCGAACCGCGCATTCGATGATGGCTCTGCCAGAAGCGGCACACCAGCTCGCGCCGCCTCCAGGCTCAAAGCCCGGCCTTGGGCCACCGGCAAGTCACCGGCAACAATGACTGTGCGGCGATCGGCCGGCAAGACTTCCGCCACCGGTTCGGCCAGCGGACTAACTGGAATAAGGGATCGGCTGGACCAGGGGTGTGACTGGCCAACCAAAGGTGGCTGCAGCTCACAATTGATCTGCACTGGCCCGGGCGTGCCCCCTAAAGCTGCCGATGCCCCCAGAACAGCACGTTGCACTGTCGCCTGCCAAGCTGATGGTGCTTGATCGGCGGCCGCGATTCGCCACACAGCCAAGGGCAAATTCCCCAGCATGCCGATTTGATCGGCTGTCTGACTGGCGCCAGTGCCGATCAAGGTTGCCGGACGATCGGCGCTAATGACCAGCAGCGGCAGGCCGGCGAAGCGAGCTTCGGCCAAGGCCGGCGCCAGATTGGCCACTGCCGTTCCAGAGCTGGTGATGATGGCGACCGGTGACTGCTTGGCTTTGGCAATGCCCAGTGCCAAGAAGGCTGCGCCCCGTTCATCGAGTCTCATCAAGAGACGCAGCTGTCCGCGCTGGTCTGCTCGCGCAGCCGCCAACACTAACGGGGCACTTCGCGATCCGGGGCAGGCGACAATATCGACGACCCCGAGGCTGATCAATTGATCGATGATGACGTGCGCCGCTGTCACCGACCAGGAGCTGTCATCACTTGGCGTCGACACGATCCAACTCCTTCCAACAATCGGCCAGCCGGCTCGCCCAAGACGCGCTGACCGCCGAATTGGCCCGGGCGGCTGTCAAGAGGTCGGCGTTCGGGGTGATATCCCGCACAGTGATTTGGCCACCGCTAGCCTGCAGTGACGGTGTCACCAGATCGGCCGACAACAACGAGGCAGTGTTCAACCCACAGGCGAATGGCAGAGTCGGCAGGGCTGCCGCCAAGGCTATACCGGCCCGCAAGCCGATGGACGTCTCAATCGCCGATGACACCACCACTGGCAGATCAAGCTCCTCGGCCAAACGCAGACAGGCGCGGACACCACCCAGAGGCTGAACCTTGAGCACAATGACATCGGCCGCCTCCAATCGTTTGACAGCCATTGGGTCACTGACCCGACGGATGGACTCATCAGCTGCTATTCGGATCGAATCGAGGCGCAAATTGCGCCTTAACTTCGCCAAGTCAGCCACCACGGCCGTTGGCTGCTCGACATATTCCAAATCAAACCGGGACAGTTTCCTGATGGCAGTCAGGGCCTGATCGAGACTCCAAGCCCCGTTGGCATCCACGCGCAGCCGTCCGGATGGACCCAATGCGGCCCGCACAGCCTCGACCCTTTCCAGGTCGTCAGCCAATGACTGGCCAGCCTGCGCCACCTTGACTTTGGCCGTGCCACAACCGGACTGCTTCACCAGCCGATAAGCCGTTATCGGGTCGGTGGCTGGCACGGTGACGTTCACCGGAATCGACCGGCGCACCGGATCCGGGAAACCTGATTCAGCCATTTCCAAGGCCGCCCGCAACCAGTTGGCCGCCTCGGCCGGCGGGTAGTCAAGAAAAGGACTCCATTCCGCCCAACCGGCCGACCCTTTCCACACCATCCCTTGGCGTTGGCGGATGCTGCGAAAGCGCAGCGGCATATCGATGGCGAACACTGTGGCTGTCTCCACCAGGAGTCGGTCGACCATCATCACAGCCACCAATTGAGGATCAGACCAGCCAGCAAACCGATCGCCGCCAACAGCTGCGCTCGACCGCTGGCTGCCAGCACGGCGATCAGTGACCGTCCGCTGGCGCCAGACCAGACACGATGGCAAGCTGGTGCAGCCAGCAGCAAACCCAGCAATCCCAACAGCAACCAATACGAAATCATCATCGCCAGCAAGACGATCAGCAGTTGCGCCAGACCGATCAAACCGACATAAAGCACCCGGCTTGGGTGATCACCTAATCGTGCCGGCAAGGTCAGCTTGCCACTAGCTCGATCTTCAGCGATATCTCGCAGATTATTGGCCACCAATATGGCGCAGGCCAGCAGGCCCATCACAATTGCCAATACCCAGGTCGCCGCCCAGGGTATTGGTGGGTTCAGCCCAGCCGATGACTCAACCGGCAGACCGGGCGGCCGCAACACGACGACGGTGCCGATAGTGGCCACGAGACCAAAAAAAACGAAAACAAACAGCTCGCCCAAACCAATGTATCCATAAGGATGATGCCCGGCCGTATAGGACCAAGCCGCCCAGACACAGGCCAAGCCAACCAACAGACAGGCGATCGTCACCCATAAACCCTGACCAGCCAACCAATATGACCAAGCCAAAGGAATCAGCAAGGCCAAACCGATGACCACGGCCAGACCCATTGACAGCCAAGCAGCCCGCTTCACCAGCAACGGGCTAGCTTGGCCAGAAGCGACCAATCGGGTCGGCCCAATACGATGATCATCCGTGCCCCGCACGCCATCGGCGTAGTCATTGGCGAAGTTGGAGCCGATCTGCAAGCCCAGAGCCACCAATAGACAGGCCAGTGCTTTGATGGCGATGACAATCGTCAGACCGCCGGGTCTCTCCCAGGACCCGTCGAGGCCCTTTCCTGGGGCAAAAGCAGCGATGGCCGTGCCTGACAGGACTGGGGCAATGGCGGCTGACAAGGTGCGCGGACGAGTGGCAGACAGCCACTGCGCAGCGGTGGCCATCATTGCCCCCAAACTGCCGCCAAGGCAGCTCGATCCAACTTGCCGCTGTGGGTTCGCGGCAGGACCGTCACGCCCTGCCAGCGTCGCGGCTGAGCGGCGGAGGTGATGCACCCGGCCAGGGCAGTTCGGATGTCATCGAGACCAGGGCCGGTCGACGCGACGGCGATCACCGACCCCCACGCCGGGTCGGGCAGGGCCAAGCAAGCCACTTGATCAGGAAACAGGTCATCGAGCAATTGCTGCAACTGGGCCAAATCGACCTTGACACCGCCGGATTGCACCACTTGATCGATGCGGCCAAACACCGTCAGCTGACCATCCGACCAGCGGCCACGGTCCGCTGTGGTCACTGCCTGACCACGCAGGGTGGCGGCCGTCAAGGTTGGTTCTCCCCAGTAGCCGCTGAAAGCTGACGGGGTGACCAGGGATATACGGCCGCCAGACTGTTCACTGGCATCGACAACCACCTCGACCCCATCGAGAGGATGACCATCCCAGACGATGCCGCCGCAGGTCTCGGTCATGCCATAGGTCTCATGAATTGCCAGACCCGCCACTTCTGCGCGACGCCGCAGGGTCGGATCAAGTGCCCCACCACCCACCAGAATTGACACAAAGGCCTTCAGGCGAGCCGTCAACGACAGGTCAGCCAAAGCTCGATGCAATTGGGCAGGCACCAAAGACAGGCAGGATGGTTCGACCGGTTGGGGCAGATCATGCAGATCAGACGCCACAGCCAAATAGGGCCGCTGCGCCACGATCGCCCGAACCATGGTCATCAGACCGGCGATAAAAGACAAGGGCAGGGGATTGGCCCAAGCTGTGGCAGTCCCCAAACGCGCTCGACTGGCATCAGCGGCCCAGACCAAGGCTGATCGCGGCAACATCGCCCAATGCGGGCGACCAGTTGAGCCTGAAGTTGGCATAATGATCCCACAAAAATCAGTCGGCACTGCCGCCTCCACTGGCGGACGAAGACTCGCATCGGCGACGACCAACGCCTGTGCCGAACCGCCCAACAGGTCAGTCAGACCAGCCAGTAACTCTTGCGGATTGGTCGGACTGATCAAGACATGCATCTTCACCATTATGACTGTCACAAGCTCGGCGAGCCAGTTGCCGGCTGGACGAGACAAGGCTGCGGTCGATTGGGAGTCGGTCGCATGGACCCTGATCGACTAAAATGGCCTGGTGTGGCTTCGACTCTTTCCCATCGCTGCGGCGATCGTCGGTA
Source organism: Propionibacteriaceae bacterium (assembly GCA_031285505.1). GTDB lineage: Bacteria > Actinomycetota > Actinomycetes > Propionibacteriales > Propionibacteriaceae > WQYJ01. The sequence goes on along the minus strand of JAITVZ010000130.1, from coordinate 3,697 downwards.
TCATCTACACCGCAGTCTGCGTAGTGCAGGCTGACTCAAATCAGACCCGCTATCTGCCCAAGTCGGTTTGGCTATTGCTGGTGCTGGCGTTGCCAATCCTGGGCGCCATCGCCTGGTGGTCATGGGGACGTCCGTTGATCAGACAGTGATCCTGCCGCGACGGTAATCCTGGTGTGAAACTCAGTGCGCAGCCATTGCCTGATGAAGTCAGGAGTCATTGCGCGCGGTCAAGGCCCACTGATCATCAACAATCACAAATGCCCCCTGCCAGGGTGCCTGCTCAAACATCAGGGCCTCAGGCGACCGATCACTGATCCTCCAGCCGAGGTCGGGCAAACTGAGTTCAAGAAACGCCAAGACTTGGCTGGATTGATCGGCCAGTCCGGAAACGATCACCAAATTGGGTTGGTCTGCATCGACAGTGGAACGAACCCCTTGCGGCAACCATATCAAATCCCCCACGGTTGACTGATAAACACTATTCTCCAGCGACTCGGCACCATCAAGCCATGCGGGCTGGCTACTGGTCGTCGCCGCTGGGGAATGGGGGGTTGCTACTGGAACTGCCGAACAAGACGTCAAGGCAACAGCCAGCAGCGATATAAGCGAGGGCACCATCCAACGAACCTGCGACACGCCCCTACCCTATCGCCAGATCCTGGGAAGCCGATTCCACCCGCCAGGATCCAAAGCCAGTCGGCAGTACAGTATGACAGTTGTGTGCCACTACCATCACCGGGATACTCCATGATTCTGCTCGATCAAGTCGTCGATCGATCACCCCATTACCAGGGTCTCAGCGCCGACCATCCACAATGGACTGGTCCAGGCAAGGCGCCTTGGCGCATGACCATCTGGGCCCGAATGTTGGCTTTCATCGTCATCGCTGGCGTGGCCCTGTCCTTGATCATTTCAGTGATGGTGGCCCTTCGAGGCGATGTCAGCTTGCCATCCTGGCAAATGAGCCTCGCTCAACTCATCGCTATTGTGCTCGCCTATTTGCTGGTGGTTATGGCCATGGAAGGCCGCCTCGACCCACTGGAGGTGCAGCCTCGTCGCTTGATCGGCTTGATCGCCGGCTGCCTGGTCGGCTTGGTGGCACTTTCACTGGCGGTGGGTGTGATCGCCGCCGCAGGTGGCTATCACATCAATGGTTGGAACAGCCAGGCCGCAGTCTGGCCGACCATTTGGAGTGCCGGTGTCGTGGCTGCCATCACCGAGGAGTTGATCATGCGCGGCATGCTGTTGCGCCTGCTGGAAGAGTGGCTGGGCAGTTGGGCGGCGCTGGCCATCTCGGCCCTGATTTTCGGCGCCCTTCATCTAAATAATCGCGATGCCACTTTGGCTGGCGCCATCGCCATCGCTGTCGAAGCAGGGCTGCTGTTCGCCGCGGTCTACCTGCTCAGTCGCTCTCTGTGGTGCTGCATCGGCTTACATGCTGCCTGGAACATTGCCGAAGGCCCATTGTTTGGATCAGCCATCTCCGGAACCGGTCGCCCCCCGTCCCTATTCGAGGCGACTTGGTCAGGACCGGATTGGTTGACTGGCGGAGCCTTCGGATTGGAGGCGTCGGCCCCGGCGGTGCTGGTCTGCACCGGGTTGGCCGCTGCCTTACTGATTCTGGCCGCTGGGCGACACCGCTTGGTCGCTCCGATCTGGCGCCGACAGCGCGGCTGATAGGCCGACCAGTCGTCGGTCCTGCCATGCAAGTTTTTGGCGACTTCCCTGCTGGGCGCAGCGACCACAGTAGGTGGCTTGACGGGGTCGGCGGTGCCGCAGCACCTGGTGCCCGTGACGACAGCTGGCCAACCAACGGGCATCGCTCCAGGCCTGCTCCATTTTGATGGTTCGCCCACCGGTGTAACCCAATTGGCGCGCCGCCACCCGCCACTTTGGGCCATGTCCCGCCGTCCGACCAGCCAAAGCGTGGGCGATCTCGTGAAGGATGGCCTGGCGGGCCATCGACAGGTCGATGCGATCAAGCAAGTGACCCGACAAACTGATCGCCCGCCTGTCGTAATGGCAGGCGCCCAGCCGAGTCCTGGCACGGTCCAACTGGAAGTGCCACTGGGATCCAAGTTCTTGCCGAACCAACCTGGAGCCGAGGTCGATGATCGATTGCCGATCAACCATCAGGAGTCATCCGCACCCGATCTGGCGTTAAGACAAGTCGCGACGTAGGCCAACGCTGCCTCATAACCAGCAATACCCAACCCGGAAATCACTCCCTTAGCTACCGGCGATATCACGGAATGGCTCCGGAAAGACTCCCGAGCATAGATGTTGGACAAGTGGACTTCCACAAGTAGGTCGATCTCACGGGCGGCATCAGCCAAAGCGAGGGAATAGTGGCTCCAAGCGCCGGGGTTGATCACCACCGGCAAATGTTGATCAGCGGCTTGATGCAACCACTCGATCATCTCCCTCTCAGAGTCACTTTGGCGCACCGCTACCGCCAAACCAAGGTCTTGGCCAGCCATCAACAAGCGATCAACCAATTGCTGGTGGCTGGTCGAACCATAGATTTCTGGCTGCCGCTTGCCCAGGCGCCCGAGATTGACGCCATTGAGCACCCATACTTGCGAAGAGCTCGACCCTGTCACCTCAGAAGTCATCATCCGCCTCACCTGATCCATTTTCCGATCCAGCCAGTAGATAACTGGCTACGTAGTCAGCGTGAACCCACAATTCCAGACAAGCACCAAGCGGATCTGACCAGTCCGCTGTCAACTCAATGTAGTCAATGTGTCGCGATTGGCACAATGACGCCAAAGCGCCGGATGGAGGCAAGTCGCCGAGTGATCCCGCTTTGATAGTAGAACTGAGGAACTGATGCTCGGATATCGCAGCGTCCCTGCTGCCTGACTGAAAGCGGACCAAGACCGGGCGCTGGCGATGCGACTGGTCCTCAAAGGGATCATGGAAGGGGCCAACCTGCTCAAATCGACTGATCCAGGCCATTGCCATCGGTGTGCTCGCGAGCATCACTGGCGGGTCGACCACCGCCATCAATCGATCCCGCCAATGTCCACCGATCACCTGCGTGGTTGGATCGTCTCCCACCAAGACCAACGGCAATTCAGCCAGGAACCCCGCCAGCGATTTGGCCTGATTGGTTTCGATGGAGCGAGCCGGACCACAACGCGAAGCCAGATCGTCAAGCCGATCGGCCCAGACCGTCAGAGGGCTCGATCGGCACAGACCTAAGTCAGTCAGACAAGCCACGATGGCGACTGCCTCGAGTAACTCAACCGGACCCTGATTGGACATGGTGATCAACTGCTTCAGACCGGCTCCAGACAACACCCACGAGCCACGCCGACCGACCCGCTCGGTGACCTCCCAGTCATCAGGTGCACTGCCAGCGAGAATCACCAGGTCGAGGGGCCCGAGCCAAGTCGGCAGAGACGAACCGTTGACCGACACCACGGGCACCGTGGCACCGATGCCGATCAAAGTGGTCAATAGCCCGTCCGCCGCGCCCACCAACACGATGGCTCGCGGGTGCAAGGTGTCAGGTCGGTCCAGGTCAGACACCAAGTTGGATCGGTCCAGGTGATCGATTTGCCTAATCCATGCCCCAGTCATCGCCGCTGCCCATAAGCGTTGCGCGACGGCCCCTTGAGGGGCCAGACGATCCAGTCGCGAGTCGTCGAACATCAGTGCGTTCAGCCTGGGTATTCGGTGTGCAGACGCG
>JAITVZ010000166.1 GCA_031285505.1 Propionibacteriaceae bacterium | reverse complement strand
TCGGCATCATCCTCTTCGACCGCCAGCTCCAACAAGGTGTCGGCGTCGTCAAGGCGGCTGCGCAGTGATTCCACCCGTTCAACGTCGGCCTGCAGCCGGGACAGCTGCGATGTCACCTGCTGGGCGTGCTCTTGGTCGTTCCACAAATCGGGCACTGCCGCCGCCTTCTCCAGCTCGGCGATGGCGCTGCGCTTGGTCGGCACGTCGATCACCGCCGCGATCGAATCCATGGTCGACGCCAGGTCGGTATACAGCAGACGGAGGTCATCAGAAGTAGCCACGGTCATTCATTTTACCCGAGGCGGCGACCATGGGCGAAGAGCCAGGATACTTAGAGGTTCCGCCGATAGGTGCTTCGGATTAGCTGATGGGCCCAGGGGCCGATCTGACAAGGCGGAGGAGGAAGGCGGGCTGGACGCCCGTCGACTGACGACAACGCAGTCCAGATTACTTCCTGGGACCATCACCCCGAATGACCTATCGGCGGAACCTCTTAGGCATTGCGTCCGCTAATCAACGCCGGCTGTGGTGCTGGCCAGACCTTGGACGAAGGACGATCCACTGGCGCCCGCTCACGGGGGAGGGTAAGTCATGACAAGACACCAGTGGATCGCCGACCGACGGGAAGAGTGCGTGGGTGATTTCCCGTTGACATAAGGCTAGCTAGGCCCAGCGGGCGAATGGCTGACCATGCGTCGACCAGCTGCCGCTAGGTGTCATCGGTGCCGCCATTAGGTAGCGCCAAGTCGGCAATGTGATCAGACCGCCAGCCAACTGTGCAACAAACGGCCCAAGTCTTCACGGTCATTGACACCGACTTTGCGGTAAATCGACCGCAAATGGGCCTCGATGGTGCGCACCGACAGTGTCAGGCGGTTGGCGATGCCAGCGGTGGTCATGCCGTTGGCTACCATATGGGCCACCTCAATTTCCCGCTCACTGAGATCGACAGCGGCGATGGCCCGATCAAACAGACCGACGCACCGGCAATTGATCCGCGAGGATCCCAACCAGGCGGCATCCATGGCCGCCAACCAGCCGGCTCCTTCCTGATGAGACCGCAGCAGCAGGGCGTGGGTCACCAGCGCTCTGGTGACATCCAGCCCGCCAGAACCGGCCCGCAATTGATCAATAACCTCAAGCAAGCCCTCGATGTCTATGGCGGCCACCGCTTCGACATAAGCCAAGCGGGCCTGCAGGGCCAAGCCCTCGACACCGGCAGCCTCCAGCCTCAAGCGGTCAATCACCGGCGATGCCGGATCAGCCTCGACCGCTTCGACAGCCAGAGCAATGGCGGCGGCGATAAAACCACGATCAAGCATCGCTGCCACGTCATTCCACAAACAGGACTGCTTGGCGATCTGTTCCGCCCCGACACTTAGCCCGCCATACATCGCTGGGAACGGACCCATTGATTGATCGAGCGACCTGGCTTGGGCGGCCAAGGCTCTAGCCACGCCCTCGCGGCCTTGCCAGCTGGCGATGAAAGCACCGATGAAGAAGACACCAGTCTTGAAGTAATTCTCAACGACTCCAGGACCAGGCAAGCGGTAAACCAGCTCGACGATGCCCTCGATCTCAGTGAATCGCCCTTCCATCGCCAAACCGAGAGTCGCGACATAGGCGTGGGCGACAATCAGTCGGGGGTTGAGTTCGGCCAACGCCTTCTCAATACTGGCCATTGAGGCTGTGATGCAGTCACCCAGACGACCTTCGATGACCATCGCCAATTCAAGCAGCAACTCTTTGATGCCCAAGGTGCGCCCATTTGAAACATGCAAGGCCGACAAGACCGCGGCGGCCTGCAAAACCTTGCCCTGGGCGATCAAGATTTCGACGGCGACGATGGCTGAATAATCGTCGGTCTCGGCCGACGCCAGAAGCAGATCCAGTTCGGCGCAGTCCGGCACTTGTTCACAGATCAGCCGCAGATGGGCCCCCGCCGCCGCCAACCGCCGATCCAGGTCAAGGCCGTGCCCCCGCTGCTGGCCCAAAATCAATAAAGCGCCGCTCAGATCATGCTCGATCACCGCCATGTAAGAGGCCTTCAGGATCGCGAATTGGGCCTGATCGGCTGCTTGACCAGATGGCCGGGTTCGGTCAAAGACCGCGGTGATCAGGTCTAAACTGCCGCCAGAGAACAAGGCCAACAATGCCGAATTGCCCGTGGTGGCCACCGGGTCGGAGCACCATTCTTGCCAGGCCTGATCACGGCGCGCTGCCAGCAACCCAGAAAGACGGTGGGCCAATGACGGTGCGTCAATGCCCGAGACAGCCGTCATCGCTGGACTCAGCCGGGCGTGGATCGGCGCTGGTGATTGGGGCACGATCGTCTCTTGTTGCAGGCGCAGGCTCAAGGCTGAGGGAAAGACATACAATCCGGGATCGGCGGCCAACATGTCGATCCGCACCAAGCCGCGCTGAATCAAATGATCGATCGGTTCAGCGCCAAAGGCCCGCTCGGCATCGGCTTGGCTGATCCCCTCGACAGCGGCCAGCCGACTCAAAGCCATGACCGTGTCTTCGTCGAGACCCCGTAGCATCGGCATCAAACCGGCGCCAATGCCGACGCAGTAGAGGTCAGCAGCTGCCACCCAGACACCATGGTCCTTGACCAGGCGGCCCTCGTCAGCGCAAACGGTGACAATCGATTCGACCAAGCCCGGTAAACCACCGGACAAGCCAGCCACCATTGACACGACCGCTGTCGCCACCGGCCCGTCAAGGATATCGGCAATCAATTCACCGATCTCAGCGAAGAGCATGTCGGGCAAGGGCATGGCGGTCATCGGCTGAGCAGCCGCCACCAAAGCCGCCATGGTTTCAGGGATCGGCAGCCCTTTGACACCACCGATCACCAGTGGCAGGCGGCGGCGGCGGCGCAATGCCGTGATGACACAGACGCTTGCCCAATCCAGGTATTCCGCATCATCGACCAGCAGCACCGAACCGCGTTTGGCCAGGGCTTCTTCCAGCGCTTGGACCGCCTGAGGCAAGCCACTGGCCAACGAAGCTGGCCGGGCCGAAGCAGGAACATCGACACCGCCCATTGCCAAACAAGACAAGGGCTGATCAGTCAACATCGAGTCACCGCTGATCGTCAAGGGATGGTATCCCCCTTCGCGCAACTGTTCGCTGATGCGCCAAAGCAGGCGGCTGCGCCCGGCTCTGGGCAGACCGGTCACCAGCACTGAGACACCACGGTGCAGTTGTCTGATGGCCTTGGCTGGCAGCTCGGAGCGGAGCAAACCGTCGGTGGATGTCTGGAAATCGTTCATAGCGCTCCCCCAAATACGTGAAACCAGCTGATACGCACAATTGGGAAACTCCCCTGTTCCCAGATCGCGTTAGAAAACTGCACCCACGTAGAATTCAGCGCACTACCGATTGTAGCAAACAAACAACGAACAAGAATTCATTGAGCAGATTGGTGGATCCAGCCGGGCTCGAACCGACGACCCCTTCCTTGTAAGGGAAGTGCTCTACCAACTGAGCTATGGATCCTTGTGGGCGCAGGCCGAATTCTGACACGGCCTAGCTACTTGAGTTGACCAGCGGACCGGGCGACCGGGCGACCGGGCGACCGGGCGAC
>JAITVZ010000086.1 GCA_031285505.1 Propionibacteriaceae bacterium | reverse complement strand
CTCCAGGCAACAGCACGGCCGGATCAGCCAAACCGGCCACCCGCATCATCTGATCCCGATCCAACCGAACACTACTCGACGCCAGTTTCAAGGCAGTCGTCGTTTTGCCGCAGGCCTTGGCCCCTTCTACGACAACGACACCTGCTGCCTTGAGCATGCGGGCAATCTGAGCATCCACGATCCGCGGGCGATAAACGTCATCTTTCCTCATGCCAATAATCCTAACTCACTCACACAAAAAAGCGGGATGTACTCCCACGAAATATGTGGTTTGAGCTGTCGTGTTATCAGTGAACCACCGATCACCAAAAGCATGACACCCCATTGGATGGCCACATCGTTGGAGTGGTGCTGGCCAATGGTCGTTTTGCCAGTGCCACGAGCGCCGATGAGACTGACTGCTGCTTGTGAGGGTCAAGTCGATGGCGGGATGGCCGACCACCGCTCATCTGGTTTGGTGCGCGTCGCCTGTTTGGCGAAGGTGGTGGCTGCATGAAATGCGGGATGGACCGTGTGTGAAGTGATGGGTGCACGGAGTGTTTCGAACGGTGGGATGAAGCGGTGGATGTTCGAGTCGTCACCGGCGGCGAGCACCACATTAATGTTGAGGTTCAGCTCCTTCACCATCCTTGTCAGTGGCGTCGGCCGACTGATCCGACTATGCACAAGCTGCCCACGAAATTGTTACGGAACTGTGACCTAAATTACTGACTGGCCTGTCAGTAATAGGCATATGATCAGATCGACGGCTCAACAACGAGTCGGTGGGCACCGCACTAGTGAGGCTCACAGTCTGGATCCGGGGGGGTCGGCGTGATCATGGTTGATCAGGCGGAACGTGATCGACGCGTCGTCAATCTGAGCGTCGAGGATAAGGCCCGTCTGCTGACGGGCAAAACGGCCTGGCGCACCTATGCGCAGCCGGCATTGGGCCTACGTGAATTGGTGATGTCAGATGGGCCAGTTGGTGTGCGCGGCACTGGCGAGAGCAGCGATGAGCGATCAGCCTGCCTGCCCAACCCCAGTGCCATGGCCGCCTGCTGGGATCCAGAGTTGGCCCGCCGCATCGGTGAATGGTTTGCCCGGCAGGCCCGGGCACACGGCGTCGATATCGTCTTGGCCCCGGTGGTCAACCTGCAGCGCACGCCGGTCGGCGGTCGGCATTTTGAGGCACTTTCCGAAGACCCCCTGTTGACGGCTGATCTGGCTGAGGCTTGGATCGAAGGGCTGCAAGCCCTGGGCGTGGCCGCTTGCATCAAGCATTTCGTCGGCAATGAGGTCGAAACCGAGCGGACCAGCTATATCTCGCGGATCGACGAGCGGACCCTGCGTGAGGTCTACCTGGCGCCTTTCGAGCGGGCGGTCAAGGCTGGCGTTTGGAGCGTCATGGCCTCCTACAACCGGGTCGATTATGCCGGTGAGGATTCCTGGATGGTGGCCCACCATCAATTGCTCCAAGGCTTGCTCAAGGATGAATGGGGCTTCGCGGGGCCGGTGATCAGCGATTGGACAGCCGTGCGCGACACACTGCCGCCGGCCTTGGGCGGGCTGGATCTGGTCATGCCCGGGCCGGTCAGCCCCTGGTCGGATGGGCGCTTGGCCCAGGCGGTCACGGCAGGCCAAGTTGCCGAAGAAATGCTTGATGACAAGGTCAAGCGCTTGCTGTGGTTGGCTGATCGGGTCGGCGGCACCGATGAGGCGACCATCGCAAGCAGCGCTGGGACTGCGACAGGCGGGTCCTTCGCCGCTGGGCCGGTGCTGGCTGAAGCTGGCCTCACTGGTGCCGCGGCAGAGGTGACTGCGACCTCTGGGCCGATGCTGGCTGTGGCGCACGATCCCGCCGTCCCCAACCCGCAGACGATCGCCACCAATCACGAGCTGGCCGACACACCTGGTGTGCTGTCCGATACACCGGCTGCGCTGGCTGATCCGGCGGGAGCGGCAGCCACCGAACTGACCGACGAGGAACTGCCGGCCTATCTGGCCGCCGCCGCCACAGTGGTGCTGGCCAACCGCCACGACGCCCTGCCTCTGGCCGAGCCGGCAGCGATTCGGCAGATCGCCCTGATCGGCCCCAATGCCGCTGACACCCGGCTGCTGGGCGGCGGATCGGCCTCAGTCAATTTGGCCAGCTCGACCAGCCTGGCCGATGGCCTGGCCCAAGCCTTCCCCAAGGCGACCATCGCTTTGAGCCAAGGCGTGTCGGCTCGGCTCAATCCACCGCGGCTCGACACAGCATTGTTGGTAGGCAGTGGCGACGACCCGGCCGGCATGGTCATCGAATTGCTCGATCAAAATGGCGCCGTGCTGGCGCAGATGACCGGCCAGAGTCTGGAAGCGGAGCTGGACAGTGACTCATTGGCCGGGGCCACGACGGTCCACCTGACCGCCCGAGTTCATCTCAGCGAGCCAGGGGAGCATTGGCTGGGAATCGGCACAGTCGGTCGCCACCGGGTGCTGGTCGACGGCCAATTGGCCGGCAGCTCAGACAAGGTCGTCGGCGGCGAGGTGCTGATCAACTCATCGTTCAACGTTCCACCAGCCATCGGCTCGACGGTTAGTATCGCCCGGCCGACCACGGTGACCATCGAAGCCTGGCTGCAAGTGATCGAGACCCAGTGGGGGCTGATGGTGCGGGCCGTGCCCTTCCATCGCCGGCCTGGGCCGACCGAGGATCAGTCGATCGCGCAGGCCGCCCGGCTGGCTGCGGACGCCGATCTGGCGATTGTCGTGGTCGGCGCCACCGAAGAGACCGAGTCGGAAGGCTGGGATCGGTCGAATCTCGATCTGCCTGGCCGTCAAAACGATTTGGTCGCAGCGGTGTTGGCAGCTCGACCCGACGCCATCATCTGGATCAACGCTGGCTCACCGGTGGTCCTTCCTTGGCTAGAGCGCGCCGCCACTGTCCTTTGGGGCTGGTTCCCTGGTCAAGACGGCGGCCTGGCCCTGGCTGACATCTTGACCGGGCGGGTTGAACCGGCCGGGCAGCTGCCTTGGACCCTGCCCGCCGATTACGCCGACGTCCCGGTGCCCACCGGCAAGCCGGATGCCGCCGGAATCGTTGACTACGCCGAGGGCCTGAACGTCGGCTACCGCTCCTGGGTGGCCCTTGATCGTCAACCGGCCCGGCCATTCGGCTTCGGCCTGGGTTGGACCGATTGGCAGGTGAAGTCGGCTTATTGGGCTGCGCAGACCAATGACCCAACCAGCGAGCTGGCTGGATGGCTGACGATCGGGGTGACCAACACCGGTCGACGCGCCGGCAGCACCGTCATTCAGGCCTATCTTCGGCCACCAGCGGAGGGCCCGCTGGAACGGCCAGCTGTTTGGTTGGCCGGTTACACCCGCCTGAGCGCGCAGCCAGGCCAGACCGTCACTGGTCACATCAGGTTGTCCCGTCGAGTCTTCGAGGCCTGGCAAGCAGGCGATGCCGACGGGCAAGGGCAGTGGGTGTCGCCAGCTGGCGTCTACACCTTGACTGTCGGGCGACACCTGCTCGATCAGGCTCAATGCCTGTCGATCGAGGGGCCGCCATCAAGTGTCCCGCAATGAGCACTCGTTGCGGATCAACCATCCACCAACCCAATATCAGGATAGGAGAAAACATGAAAAAGAAGCATTTGGCTTCATTGGTCGCCGTGGCAGCAGCTGCCGCCTTGGCGCTCAGCGGTTGCGGCAGCAGCAACCCATCGAACAACAGCAGCGATGGTGCCAATATGGTCGCCGAGGGCGATACGCCGGTCTTGGCCTTCGCCAAGCCCGATGGGCCCTTGACCAACAACTCCAACCCCTTCGTCGGCACCTCGGCCGCTCGGGGCACTGGCTATGCCTATGCCATCTATGAGTCCTTGGTCCAGGCCAACACCCTCGACCCGACGGCCGAGCCGACGCCCTGGTTGGCCAGCGCCTGGCAATGGAACGAGGATTACACCTCAATCACCTACACCATTCGTGATGACGTCAAGTGGAGCGACGGCCAGGCCTTGACTCCTGATGATGTCGCCTTCTCCTTTCAGGTGCGCAAGGACAATGGCGCCCTCAACGGCGAGAACCTGCCCTATGGCGACATCACTGTCAACGGTCAAGATGTCACCATCAGCTTCACCAGCTCGCAGTACGTCAACACCAACAAGGTTTATGGCATCTTCATCGTGCCCAAGCACATCTGGGAGAACGTCGCTGACATCACCAAAGACCTGAATCAGGACCCGGTCGGCTCCGGGCCCTACCTGCTAGATTCCTGGACTCAACAGGCGATCATCCTCAAGGCCAATCCGGATTATTGGGGCGGCGAGCCGGCTGTCAAAACCATCCAATACCAGTCATACAACGACAACACCGCCTTGTTGAATGCCTTGGTGGCCGGTGATGTCCAGTGGGGCTGGGGCTACATCGCCAACTATAAGGATGTCTTCCTGGCCAAGGACGCCGATTATGTCTCTTGGTTCCCCTCGGGCCTGAGCTTCGATGGCCTGTGGTTCAACACCGCCAAGGAGCCCTTCGACGATGTCACCCTGCGCCAAGCCGTGTCGATGGTCATCGATCGTCAGCAACTGTCCGACACCGGCTCGACCGGTGCGGCCGCTCCGCTGACCTCAGTGACCGGTCTGCCCCTGCCGGTCGGCGAGTCCTTCGTCGCCGATCAATACAAGGACAAGACCTATGAGGTCGACGTCGATGGTGCCAAGCAACTGCTGACCGACGCCGGTTACACCGGTGTTGGTGAAGAGAACAGCTTGACCGACCCCGATGGCAACAAGGTTGAGATTTCGGTGGCGGTGCCATCAGGCTGGAACGATTACCAGATGGAGTTGGAGATCATCGCTCAGGCGATGCAGAAGCAGCTGGGCATGACAGTCACCGTCGAGGCCCCGACCGCTGACACCTGGTCAGCCGATCTGGCCAGCGGCAACTTCGACGCCACCCTTCACTGGACTGATGGCGGCTCGACGCCCTATGACATCTATTCCGACATCATGAACGGCACCTACCTCAAGCCGATCGGCGAGCAGGCGGTCTATAACTTCGGCCGCTTCGATTCAGCCGATGCCACCACCGCCTTGGCGACCTATGCCAACGCCGCCACCGACGAGGATCGGGCCGCGGCGCTGGACACCATCGAGTCGATCTTCATCGATCAGGTCCCGGTGGTGCCGCTGCTGGAGCGCCCCAGCTGGGGTCAGTACTCCGAGAAGTACTACACCGGTTGGCCGACGGCTGACGATCCCTACGCTGACATCAACATGACCATGCCAACGGCCACGTTGATTCTGACCAAGATGGAGCCAGTCGCCTGATCGGGCGATGGCCATGATCAACGCCTGACGAAGGCGGGGCTGGCTTGGCTGGTCGGCAGTATGACCGGCCAGCCAAGCCAGCACCTCAACCACTGGGATCATCAAAGGAGAATGATGTCCACCACCACCAGCGGGTCGACCCATGACGGGGGGGTCAATGACGCCTCGGGCGGCAGGACCGTCGCAGCGCCGCAGTCATCCCTTGACGCGTCCCCAGCCTTGCGGGCCCAAGGCTTGACCAAACGTTTCAAAGTTGGGGGCATCGGCTCGCAACGCCTGGTCCACGCGGTCGAGGATTTCAACATTGAGCTGTTCCACGGCCAAGTTGTCGCCCTGGTCGGCGAATCCGGCTCGGGCAAATCGACAGTGGCCCGACTGCTGGCCCAAACCCTGCCGGCCACTGGGGGCCGCATCGAGTTGAACGGTCGGGTCGTCAAAGTGGCCAATGGCCGCCAGCTGCGGCATTACTGCCACGACGTCCAGATGATTTTTCAGGATCCCTTCGCCTCCCTCAATGCCATTCACACCGTGCGCTACATCCTGGGGCGGTCAGTGGCGATCCATCGCCCCGGTTTGAACCACGCCCAGCGCACAACCGCCATTGAAGAGCTGCTCGACGAGGTCAAATTGAGCCCGCCGCGCCGCTTCATCGACAAATACCCTCATGAGCTGTCCGGCGGCCAGCGGCAACGCATCGCTATCGCCCGCACCCTGGCGGCCTCCCCCGATGTCTTGTTGGCTGATGAGCCGATCTCGATGCTCGACGTGTCGATGCGGCTGGGGGTGCTCAATCTGCTGGCTGACCTGCGCGATCGCAAACACTTGGCCATCCTCTACATCACCCATGACGTCGCCTCGGCCCGCTATTTCGCCGATCAGACGATGGTGATGTATGCCGGTCGGATCGTCGAACGCGGCGATTCCGAGACCGTCACCCAGCGCCCAGCTCATCCTTACACGCAATTGCTGGTCGCCTCGGCGCCCGATCCAGACCACTTGGCCGACGCTGCCGTTGGGGCTCGCGGCGAGCCGCCCAGCCTGATCAATCCGCCGCCCGGTTGCAGCTTCGCCGCCCGATGCCCCTTGGCCAATCAGCTCTGCCGTCAAGAATTGCCGCGTCTGATCGAAGTCTCACCCGGCCACCAAGCGGCTTGCTGGGCGCACAGCGATCATGCCGGTGCCCCGGTCAGCCGCAGCAACCGTCAGGGGGCTCAATCATGAAGAACCTCATCCGCAAGATCGTCTTCTACTTGGTGACCATCTTTGCCGCGGTCACCCTCAACTTCTTCATCCCCCGGCTGATGCCCGGTGACCCAGTCCAATCGCTGATCAACCGCTATCAAGGTCAGATCAGCGCCAGCGCCATGGACTCGCTCTATACGATGTTCGGCTTGGACGCCAACACCAGCTTGTGGAGTCAATACTGGGCCTATTGGGGTCAGTTGTTCCATGGCGACCTGGGCATCTCCTTCAAGGACTTCCCGACGCCGGTGGCCCAGGTCATCGGTCAGTCCTTGCCCTGGACCATCGGTTTGGTCGGTGTGGCCACGGTCATCTCTTTCATCATCGGCACCCTGGTTGGCATCCTCTTGGGTTGGCGGCGGGGCACCTGGGCGGAATCGCTGATTCCCCTGACCAGCTTCTTCTCGGCGGTGCCATATTTCTGGCTGGCCCTGGTCTTGATCACGGTCTTCGGGGTCAATCTGTCCTGGCTGCCCTTCTCGGGCTCCTACACCGCCGGTTTGATACCGGGATTCAATTGGCCCTTCATAGCCTCAGTCGTGCAACACGCCTTGTTGCCAGCCCTGACCATCGTCATCTCATCGGTGGCCGGCTGGATCCTGGGGATGCGCAACATGATGATCACGGTGTCGAGTGAAGATTACGTCACCGTCGCTCAGGCCAAGGGCTTGTCAGAGTCGTCAGTCATGTTTGGCTATGCGGCCCGCAACGCCATCTTGCCGCAGATCTCCGGCTTCGCCTTGTCCTTGGGCTTCGTCGTCTCGGGCACCTTGGTGATGGAGCAGGTCTTCACCTATCAAGGCATCGGCTTCCAACTGCTCAAGGCGGTTGGCGCCAAGGATTATCCCTTGATGCAAGGCATTTTCTTGATCATCACCTTGTCAGTGCTGGTGGCCAACATCTTGGCGGATGTGGTCTATGCCCTGCTTGATCCCCGCACCCGGAAGGACTGACGATCATGCCTGACACAGTCGTCTCCACCCAGCCAGTCGCCGCACCACCGGCAGTCAGGCCGACCAGCGATCAGCTGGCTGACCAGCCGAAACGTCGCCGCTTGGTCTTCTTGCGCAACAGCAAGTCATTGGTCGGTTTGACCATCTTGGCCTTCTTCGCCCTGGTGGCGATCTTCGGCCCGATGTTCGCCCCCTATGACCCCGATGAGATCGGGCCTCAACCCTTGATCGGCCCGTCGCCCAACCACTGGCTCGGCACCACCCAGCTCGGTCAAGACATCTTCTCCCAGTTGGTCATCGGCACGCGCGGCGTGATGATCGTCGGTTTCACCGCCGGCATCATCGCCACGGCTTTGGCGGTGCTGATCGGCGTCAGTGCCGGTTACTTCGGGGGTTGGCGTGATGAGTCCTTGTCGATGATGTCGAACATCTTCTTGGTGGTGCCGGCTCTGCCGTTGATCATCATCATCACCTCGATGATGGAGCATCCGACCTCGTGGACGGTCATCCTGGTGATCGCCTTGACCGGTTGGGCCTGGGGGGCCAGGGTGTTGCGTGCCCAGACCCTGTCTTTATCGCGGCGCGATTTCGTCGAGGCGGCTCGGGCCAATGGTGAGGGCAGTCTGCGGATCATCATCTTTGAGATCATGCCGAATCTGACGGCGATCATCGCTTCGACCTTCATCAACACGGTCATCGCCGCCGTGATGAGTGAGGTGATGCTGGCCTACATCGGCGTCGCCTCCTTGTCTGATTGGAACTGGGGCACCATTCTCTATTGGGCCCAGTCATCCGCCGCCTTCCAGCAGGGCGCCTGGTGGTGGTTCGTGCCAGCCGGTCTGAGTGTGGCCTTGTTGGGCATGTCGATGGCCTTGATCAACTTCGGCATCGACGAATTCGTCAACCCGCGATTGCGCAACACCGGCATGAACGCCCGTATCCTGCGCAAACGCCACATCCGCCCCCGCATCGGGTTCACACCGACGACGGGCGAGAGCAAAGCGACCGCAGGTCGTTTTGCCGAG
>JAITVZ010000054.1 GCA_031285505.1 Propionibacteriaceae bacterium | reverse complement strand
CTGGCCTGACGACGCTGCGGATCAATCTGCACTCCTGGCCCCATGGTGGTCGACAAGGTGATCTTGCGCACATAACGACCCTTGGAGGTGTTCGGCTTCAAGCGCAGAACTTCATCCACCGCGGCCGACAGGTTATCCAGCAACTGATCCTTGCTGAACGATGCTTTGCCGATGACGAAACAGAGATTGGCGTGCCGATCGGCCCGGAACTCAATACGGCCACCTTTGATGTCGGTCACCGCTTTGGCCACATCCATGGTGACGGTGCCAGTCTTCGGGTTCGGCATCAAACCACGCGGGCCCAGCACTCGGCCCAAGCGGCCAACCTTGCCCATCAGGTCCGGCGTGGCAACAACCGCGTCAAAGTCTAGGTAGCCGCCGGCCACCTTGTCGATCAATTCATCCGAACCGACCTCATCAGCGCCTGCCGCCAACGCGGCAGCGGCGTTTTCGCCGGTGGCGAAGACGACGACCCGAGCCGTCTTGCCGGTGCCGTGAGGCAGGTTGACGGTTCCGCGGACCATTTGGTCAGCCTTGCGCGGGTCAATCCCCAAACGCATCGCCACTTCTACGGTCTCGTCGAATTTGGCTGAGGCCATCTGCTTGACAATGTCAATTGCTTCAGGTCCGGTGTACAACTTGTCGGCGTCACGCTTGCCTTCGGCAAGACGGTAAGCCTTTCCGTGCTTCATAACTGGTTCCTTTCTTGAGACCACCTTGATGGTGGTTACCAGGTGTGGTCTGGGGAGCACTCCCCTGCCACGTGACCCATTTCAGGTCGAAGTCAACCGTGCCAACGGCTGACTTGGTCAGGCGACGGTCACACCCATCGACCGAGCTGAACCCTCGACGATCTTCATGGCCGCATCAATGTCATTGGCATTGAGGTCGGGCATCTTGGTCTGGGCAATCTCGCGAACCTGATCCTTGGTGATCGAAGCCACTTTGGTCGTCAGCGGATTGGCCGAACCAGACTTGATCCCAGCAGCCTTCTTGATCAACTCGGCCGCAGGCGGGGTCTTGGTGATGAATGAGAACGTCCGGTCCTCATAAATGGTGATCTCGACCGGGATGACGGTGCCACGCATCGCTTCTGTCGCAGCGTTGTACTGCTTGCAGAAGTCCATGATGTTGACACCGTGCGGGCCGAGAGCGGTGCCGACCGGAGGGGCCGGCGTTGCCGCACCAGCGTTCAAGGCAACCTTGACGATGGCCGCAACCTTCTTCTTGGCAGGCATTCGGGTCCTTTACCTCATGCAATCACTGCCCGGGCTCTCCGTGCAGTGTGTCGTAATCGAAATTACGCTCATTCCGACATGGCACTGAACAGTGTCAAGCGGCGCCTCTCATTGTGAGAGGCCATCTCTCCCAAGGAGAGAAGATCGTTGTGTCAGATCTTTTGAACCTGATCCAAGGTCAAATCGACCGGTGTGTCACGCCCCATGAATTCCAAGGTGGCCTTCAGGCGTGAGGTGTGCGGATTGATCTCGGTGATGGTGGCATGCACGCCGGTGAATGGACCATCAGTCAGCATGACCGAATCGCCGATCTGGAAGTCAACCAGCTCGACCTTCTTCTTGCGAGCGGGGACTCCATCCTTGACCTGCTGCAAGGCCATCACCGATGGCAGCAGCATCTCAATGACTTCACTTAGGCTGAGCGGCACTGGGTCTTGAGCCCGACCAACAAAACCAGTGACCGACGGCGTGTGTCTAACCGCAGACCATGAGTCGTCAGTCAGATCCATACGCACCAAGACATAGCCCGGCAAAACCGTCCGCGTGACTGTCTTCTTGACACCATTACGAATTTCGACAACATCCTCAGTCGGAACGATTGTTTCGTAGATGAAGTCCTCCATATTGAGGGTCTTGACCCGACTGTCGATGTTTTGCTTGACTCGCTTCTCCATGCCGGAGTACGTGTGCACGACGTACCAGTCGCCTGGCTTAAATTCCAAGTCTTTGCGGATCTGCTCACGCAGAGCATCCGCGTCATCGGCCGAAATCGTCGCCGACTCGTCCGCTTGATCTTCGTCATCGCTACCAAAATCGAGGTTAATTTCGGTCTCAGGCGTTGACGCGTCCTCGACGTCATCCAAGAACAGGTTGATGCCGGCATCAACCGACGCCGGCGTGTCCGGGCCATCCAGGTCCAGGTTCAATTCCGTGTCGTCAATGTTCAGATCTGCATCAACCATCAATCATCCTCTCAGCCGAATAGCTTCAACATTACCCAGCCGAAGAAGACATCGAGCAGGCCAATGAAGGCAATCATAAACACAACGAAGAACAAAACCACCACGAAGTAGACCGCCAATTGAGCGCCGGTGGGCCAAGAGACCTTTTTCAACTCCTGGACAACCTGGCCGACGAAGGTGAATAAATTGCCCTTCTTCGGAGCATCCGAGGCGGTGGCCTCAGCGCGTGATCGCGTCGGACGATTTTTCTTGGCCGCCATCACCGCCGCACTTTGGCTGCCCGTGCGGGCCTGCGGGCGTTTGCTGCTCGGCTCAGTTGAAGTCAATGCGGCGACCTCGGCTTCGCCCTGCTCAAGCTGATCCTCGTCGATCGATTGATCTGCGTCTGCGGACTCATCCAATTCTTCGGCTTGGTCATCCATGACCGTGAAGGATTCTGGCTGGGGCAGGTCCTCATCGGCCAGCTCATCGCCACTGGGCACCCCCAAGGCATCGCCATCACTCGCCGACAGATGGGCATCCAGGCCGATCAGATCATCGTCGCTGGCCGGCGTGTAACCGTCGTCAGCGGCCACTTCGGGCTGCTGATCGGGCATGTCAGCGCCCGTGCCCTCTGTCGGGTCACCCCTGGCATCATCGGGCTCGTTGGCCTTGTTCTCAGCCACTGAACACACTTCCTTTTCTTGTCGGCCAGCCGTTCGCATCCACACCTT
The DNA here is from genome assembly GCA_031285505.1 of Propionibacteriaceae bacterium. Classification (GTDB taxonomy): domain Bacteria; phylum Actinomycetota; class Actinomycetes; order Propionibacteriales; family Propionibacteriaceae; genus WQYJ01. The sequence continues at coordinate 2,928 of JAITVZ010000054.1, read as the reverse complement.
CCCCAGCAGGGCAAGAGGGACTCGAACCCCCAACCTGCGGTTTTGGAGACCGCTGCTCTACCAATTGAGCCATTGCCCTAAGTCGCTAGGCAGTCCTCGGGAAGGCACAGGACAGCCTAAGTCAAACGACCACGATGACTTAGTCTATGCCACGACGGGCCCTTTGGTCGAACCAGCCGGGCTTCAGTCAAGGCCAAGCTCGTCGCCGTAGGCCATGCAGCCGCTGTCGCACGACCGATGATCCGACAGAAAAGTGAGCGGCAGGCGGCTTCCATTCATAGAATCACAGCCCACATGGGGGTTATTCGAGAGAACGTCATTGCCTGCCGCTCGACAACGAGTATAGCCAAGACTATCGGCTTGGGTAAGCCCCAGCTGGGTTGCAGTAGATATCGAGTGGCAAAAGCGGCACAAGCAATCCACTTGGCCGTAGGTCTAGTGGATTGCTATGTCAACGCGATCGACGACAGCGCGACTAGGTGATGATCATCAGGCCGGCCAAAGCCGCCGCCACGATCACGCCAGCACAAACGCCGATGTACCAAAGCTTTTTCATAGCCAGCCTTTCCTTGGATGAATGCCGTCAGCTTAGCAAATCCACCGCCAACGAAGTGTTGGCATTGACCGGTATCATGCTCATGGGCCAAGAGCTGTTTTCGGCAATACTCTTTTTCTTGGTCACTGATTTCTCGGTCAACATGAGTTTCGGCGTGAAGGAGACGACCATGCCTCAGGCGATGCTGATCAGCGGCGGCGGTCGTTATGCTGACCCCTGGCACGACTTCAACACCACCTCCCGCCTCCTGGCTGACTTGGCCAGAGAAGTGGGCTGGGATGTCACTGTGGTCGCTGAGCGGATCGACCAGGCCTTGTCCAGTCAACTGGAGGGTGTCGATCTGCTGATCGTCAATACCGGTGACTCCTGGCTGAACCGCGATGATGCCACTGGGGAGCAATATCACCCCTCCGCTTGTCGGCCTGGCCGGCAGGCCTTGGCCGCTGCCTTGGAACGAGGGATGTCAGTCTTGGCCATGCATGCCAGCGCCGCCAGTCTGAGGGATTACCCGCAGTTTCGCCAGGCGCTGGGTGGGCAGTGGCTGGCGGGGCACTCCTGGCATCCCGATTTTGGCCGCTTCCCGGTCCGGGTCCTGGGCGATGACATTGTCGAGGGCTTGTGCGATTTCAAAGTCTGGGACGAGCGTTACACCAACCTGATGATCGATGCCGATGTCGAGCCCTTGCTTGGTGGCAGCGATGATCAAGACGACGACCTGACCCTGGCCTGGGCACACCAATACGGCCGATCGCGGGTCGTCTATGACGCTCTTGGTCATGACGCCCGTTCTTTTGACTCCAAGGGCCACCGCTCATTCTTGCGGCGGATCCTCAATTGGCTCTATCCAGCCGACACAGAATCGCCGATCTGATCCCTGTTGGCCGGACCGAAAAAGTGGCAGTCTTATGCCATGAACACCAATGCAGTACTTCAAACCATCGCATCGCGCTTCTCTTGCCGCGCCTACACCGACCAAATAGTCGATCCGGCCGACATCGACGCCATCGTCCAAGCCGGCCTCGAAGCCCCATCAGCGATGAATCTTCAACCATGGCGGATTGCGGTGATGACTGATCCAGCCGATCTCAAAGCCTTGAACGACGCCGGATTGGCCCAACTGGAGGTATCCAATCCGACCGGATATCAGCGGATGATGGATCGCGGCGGCACTCTGATTTACAATGCGCCTGCAGTCATCATCGTGTCGGTCGAAGATGACGATAAGGCTTTCAGCCCCCTCCTGGACGCAGGCATCGTTGTCAGCCAGTTGGCACTGGCCGCCACATCATTAGGCCTGAACAGCTGCATCGCCGCATTCCCAGGTTTGGGATTCCAAGGCGAAGCTGGAGTTCAATTGGCGACCCGATATATCCCGCAAGGCTGCCGTTTCGCCATTTCTTTGATCATCGGCCACGGCCAAGTCGCCAATGGCCAGCCCCACGCCATCGACCGCAGTCGTCTGGTGGTGACGACGGAAAACTGAGCCAGCGTGGTGCCGCATGATCATCCAGACAGGCAGCTCCCAACTGCGCCGCTCATCAGTCGCACGCGGGCACTTGGCAGGCAATGGTCTGCCTGGTAGAGTAATCCACTGCATGCGTAGGCACGCGGTCAGTCGACACGGAAGAGGAACACCCAGTGGCCAACATCAAGTCACAGATGAAGCGGATCAAGACCAATGAGCTGGCTCGTCAGCGCAACAAAGCTGTCAAGTCGCAGTTGCGCACTGAGATTCGTCGGGTTCGCGAAGCCGTTGCTGAGGGGGATGCCAGCAAAGCGGTTGACGCCGCGCGAGTGGCTTGCCGTTCCTTGGATGTGGCTGTACGCAAGGGTGTCATCCATGCCAACAACGCTGCCAATCGCAAATCGGCCGTCACTCGGGCTGCCAATGGCCTAGTGGCCGCCGCCTGAGCCAGACTTCGTCTTCAGCTCAAAACCGGGCCGTCTCCATTGCGGAGATTGCCCGGTTTTGACGTATCGGCGACCGGGTGAACCACCCTGGACACCGGTCTTGGCCGGCATTGGCGACCGGTCAAGATCACCAACTGTGCCGGTCGACCAATCAAACCAGCCAGTCGCCCCGCACTGCCGCCAACAATGAATCAGCCACGCGGTAGCCACTGGACAGGAGCCGCTCCATCGAGGTGTCACCGGTGGCCACCAGGACCGCCGGCACTCCAGCCGCCGCTGCCTCAACGGCATCATCAATGGCATCGCCGATCATCAAGGCTGCTCCGGGGTCGACACCCAGCGTTTTCAATTGGGCCAGCATGCGATCAGCTTTGGTCGCCGGACCGAAACCATAATCAGCTGGTAGTCCGGAAATGTCGGCGAAATAGCCCTCTATGCCAAAATGAGCGACATTGTCACGC
>JAITVZ010000035.1 GCA_031285505.1 Propionibacteriaceae bacterium | reverse complement strand
GAACCTGGTGGCGCTCGTGACGCAAACCTCGTAGCTGACTTGGTTGGCGTAGCCGTGATACTCGAACCCTGAGTGATGCGAGACGCAAGTGGTGGGCGTGATGGCTGTCGCTATGCGGTGCCGTGAGGCGACCGGCTGGTGATCTTCCAGCCCGAGGACGACCCACAAGTCGCGCCGCACCTGATCTACATACCCGCGCTTGCGGTACTCGGTGAGCAGAAGCCCGGCGGCAGTAGGGCTATCCGTGAGAGCGGCAACATCAGCCTTGTTGAAGCAGCGCAGCTTCAACAGGTCTGCGTAATAGCGCATGTCCTCACCTCCGTTACTTTGATTTTAGCAGGTTACCCATGGTCCAACCACTGTCATCTCGCAGTATCTAAAGTACGTCCTTCAAAACCGTACTGTTTTCGGTACTGTTTTGCCCGTCTATCGTCACGAGGACGCCTCGCGGCCCTGCTCGATCATCTCCGAGATGTTCTCAGCCACATCCACCAAGTAACCCAGCTCGGCGCGCTGGTAGCGCATAGCCTCCACTCGTTCGGCGGGCGGCGTCCATCGGTCTGCTTCGATCAGACGGCGTTCAGTCTCCAGCCAGCCGCGAGCGGCACCTTCAGTCTGGGAGGTGTACGGCGCTTGGGCGTGTAATCCGCGGGACGGGCGGCGCAGCAGCCGCGAATCAGGATGCTTGGCGGTAATCTAATGCCCGAGGGTTTGGGATGGTTGATTTCAAGACAAGTCGTCTGACGGGCCTCAATGACAAGGAAATCAACCATTCACTAGGGGGATTACGTTATGTCTGATATCTGCTTGGCTGGTTTGGCGGACTCTGCCATGGCCTTGCCGCCAGGTCGATTCGCCTCTGGTCGCAGAGGCCGTTCGGCAGCTGTCGATCAAGCATGAGCACCACCGTGTCACCTGGTCGGTCGACTTGGCTTACCCGCTTTCACGCCTACACGGCTGAGATGTACCCCCTGATTCCCCGCTTGTTTCTGGGCTACCTGGTGTTCTTTGAGATGTACTTCCTGGTTTTGCTGACCAGCGGTGAGCGGCGGGTCCACCTCGGGGTGGGGGAGGCGACGGTCGGCTTCACCATCTTCGCCTTCCTGTTCAACCTGAGGGTCGCCGACGATTTCAAGGACTTCAAGACCGACCAGGAGCTGTTCCCGGCCCGACCATTGCTATCGGGGCGCACCAACAAGCGCGACCTGGTCATCGCCTTGGTGGTGCTCGACACCGTCACGGTCGCCGCCAATCTCGTGTTCGTGCGCAACTATTGGTTCTTCGCCTTGCTGGTTGGCTACGGGCTGTTGATGTCGTTCTGGTTTTTCCAGCGCTACCGTATCCAGCGCAGCCTCCCCTTGGCGCTGGTGACGCACAATCCGGTCCAATTCGTGATGAACGCCTACGTGGTCTCTTTCGCCTGCCAGCGCTACCATTTGCCGCTGCTCAGCTGGAACAACCTGCTGATTTTGTGCACCCTCTATTTCCCCGGCCTGATTTGGGAAATTGCCCGCAAGGTCCGGGCTCCCGAAGACGAAACCAGCTATGTCACCTACTCGAGCTTGTTCGGGGTGCGTAAGCCGGTGCTCTTCATCCTGGCCGTGATGGCCATAGATTTCCTGACCAGTGCCCTGTTGATCATGCAGCTCTACTCGTGGGCGGTCGTCACCGTGGTCGCAGCCTACGCTTGGTTGGTCTGGAACGGGCTGGCATTCATCAAGAATCCCCAGCGGTTCCGGCTAGTCAACCGCGTCATCATCTACGAATACCTGGCTGAGGGGTCGATGATCGTCATCATCGGGGCCAAGCTGCTGGGTTTGGGGGCCGCATGACCTGGCTCGCGGAAATGTACGTCACCCTGTTACCGGGCATGCTGGCTGGCATCCTCAACATGGCCTGGTGCACCCTGCCGGTCGCCCGCTGGTTGGCCAAGCCGATTGATGCCGGACGCACCCTGAAGGATGGTCAGCGCCTCTTTGGTGATCACAAGACCTGGAAAGGCCTGATCGGTATGACGCTCCTGGGGGCCTTGACGACCGTCCTCTGGGGCTGGCTGTGCGACCTCATACCAGCCATGGGTCGCCACAACCTCTTTTACGAACACCTGGCCAACCAGGTTTGGACGAACATCGGTCTCGGCTTGGCCATCGGTTTGGCCTATGCCCTGTGTGAGCTGCCCAACTCTTTTTGGAAGCGTCGCCGGGGGATCAGGCCGGGCCAGCGCACTGGTCGCCTTGAGGGCTTGGCCTTCGCCGGGCTCGATCAGGTTGACTCGATCATCGGCATGGTCCTCGTCGTCGCTTGTTTCCATCCCATGACGCTTGGTTACTTTCTGGCCTATGTGGCGGTTGGTGGGCTGACCCACGTCGTGGTGAACCTGCTATTGTTCGCGGCGCATCTGCGAAAGGCACCCCTGTGACTGACACTGTGTGGCTACGCCCCCTGGCCGACGAAGCCGCCGTGGCCGTGGTTGGGTCCAAGGCCCACAACCTGGGGCGTCTCATTCGGGCTGGTCTGCCGGTGCCACCAGGCTGGACAATGGGCACCGACGTCAGCGGTCGCTTTCACGCAGACGAACCGCCCGCCGCGGCTCGCGCCGCTCTGGATGCCCTGCCCGACGCCAGCTACGCCGTCCGCTCGTCGGGGCAACTCGAAGACTTGGGCAGTCTGTCCTTCGCCGGCCAATACGCCACGGTGTTGCAGGTGCCGCGCGCTGGCCTCGCGGCCGCCATCAGCACCTGTGTGGCGTCCGCCGAGTCGCCTGCCGCCGCGGCCTACCTCCACCACCACGGGCTGACTGCCGGCGGGATGGCCGTCATTGTTCAGCAGATGCTGGCCGCTGAGTTCAGTGGTGTCGCTTTCACTGTCAACCCGCTCACCGGGGCCGACACTGAACTGACTATCGAATACATTCCTGGGCTCGGTGAAGCTCTGGTCAGTGGCCAGGCGACGCCGCATTCGGCCCGCTGGGACTGGCATGACCAGCGCTGGCTCGTCGAGCCAGAGTTCCCGTGGTTGAACCAGTTGGCTGATCTTTGCAGCCGAGCGCAGCGGGTCTTCGGCTACCCGCTGGATCTGGAGTGGGCCTACGCCGACGGCCAGGTTTGGTTGCTGCAGGCCCGCCCCGTCACCACCATCACGCACACCGGTTTGCATGATGTCTGGACGACGGCCAACTTCCGTGACGGCGGTGTCTCGGCCGAAGTCTGCACCCCCTACATGTGGAGCCTGTATGAGTATGTCTGGAACCAGGCCTTCCGAGATTTTCTAGTGACGTCACACCTGATCAAACGGGACGATTCGCGACAGCTCATGGCGTTGTTCTACGGGCGACCCTATTGGAACCTCGATGTCGCCAAAGACGCCATGGCCCAAACTCCCGGTTATGTCGAGCGACGCTTCGACGAAGAGTTTGGTATCGCGCCAGCCTATGAGGGTGACGGTCGCACCACCGGGCTATCACCGCTGACGCTGTCTCGGCTCGCCCCGATCGTGCTAGCCCAGTCACGGCTCCTGAAGAAGCGTGAGGCGACGGTCGCCCAGTTGGTGGCGGAACTGCGGGATCGGATCGCTGGTTGGCTGGCCGATCTACCAGCAAGATCAGCAGCCAGCCTGGAGACACTTGGCCAAGCCTTCATCGCTGTCACGCGGGTAGATTATCTACACTGCCAGTCCAGCTACTTTTGGCAGATCTTTCTCAACACCATCCACCAGTCACTGCTTAGGGATACCCTCAGTCGTCACACCGACACCGCCGGCTACCTCGAACTGATCGGTGGCCTGGACAACGTGTCGCACCTGCGGCCCTACGCTGATCTGTGGCGGATCAGCCGACAGCAGCGCCAGACGGCCGGTGATCCGAGCGCCGACCTGGCTGAGCATGTCGCTCGCTTTGGTTACCACTCCGACAAGGAGCTTGACGTCTCCTACCCCGACTACTGGGAGCAACCCGCCCTGGTGGCTGACCAGCTCGCCAAGATCATCGACCTGGATGACAGCCATGATCCCAACGTCGTCCAAGCCCGCCAGCATGCTGCCTATGACGCACGTTTGGCTAGCCTGAGGCAGGCGATGTCGCCGTCAAGGTTCGCCAGGCTGACTCGCCGAGTCGAGCGCATGCGGCGCCTGTTGTGGTGGCGGGAGGAACTCCGCGACGTGTCCACGGCCATGTACGACGTCATTCGCCGCTACAGCCTGGCCTTAGGGGACAGACTCGCCGCCGCCGGCGTGCTGGTCAGCGCCGACGACATCTGGTTCCTGAAAGTCACCGATCTCTGGGATTACTTGGAGCGACGGCGCAGCGGCGCCCAGCTGCGCGACGCCGTGGTGAAGTGGCGGCGCTACTACGAGTCATACCGCCACTTCACCAGCGAGAACGAGATCGGTCCGGCCCTGCGACCGATCAAAGCAGCCGAAGACCTTGTCGGCATCGGTTGCAGCGTCGGGCAGGTCACGGGGCGCGCCCGCGTCATCGCTGGTTTGGCAGACATCGGTCGTCTCGAACCGGGTGATATTCTCGTCACCCGCTTCACCGACACCGGTTGGACATCCAAATTCGCTTTGATGAGCGCTGTCGTCACCGAGTACGGCGGCATGCTTTGCCACTGCGCGGTCGTCGCCCGCGAGTTTGGCATTCCGGCGGTCGTCGGGGTGAAGCAGGTCCTGACCAGGATTCACGACGGAGACATCATCACGGTGGATGGGGGCTCGGGCGTCATCAGCGTCGTTCGCCGCCGTGGGGCCGGGGAGCCGGTGTCGGCATGATCGGCGTTTTCCATGTATCCAATACCATCACCTACCTGGGCGTGGCTGCGGCGGTGACTGGGCTGGTCCTGGCGGCCGACCGGCCAGGGTGGGCGGTGCTCTGCCTGGTCGTCGCCGGTGTTTGCGACCTCTTCGATGGGGTGTTCGCTCGGCGGTTCCCGCGCAGCGACGCGGTGCGGCAGTTTGGCATCCAGCTCGATTCACTGGCAGACATGGTGTCCTTCGTGGCTTTGCCCTTGGCCGTCATGATGGCGACTAGGCCGCCATGGTGGCTGGCGCTGGTCGTCGGGGTCGGTTATGCCTGGGCGGCGGTCACCCGGCTGGCCTTCTTCAACATCACCACCGATGGTCTCCCAGCCGCCTATCGGGGGGTACCGGTGACCTATGCGGCGCTGCTGCTGCCACTGGTGTGGTTGGTCGTTGAGCTGCTCAATGGTTCCACCCGACTGGCCTGGACCATCTCCCTGGCGCTGCTTGGCTTGAGCTTCGTCATCGATGTCTCCGTGCCGAAGCCGCGCGGCCGGGCCTACGCCGGCTTCGCCTTGCTGGCTATCGTGCTGCTGGCGGGCCTGGCCTGGCTGGAGTTGTCGTGACGCAGGTTTACGACCGGTCCCTGGGCCGGCTGATCAACGAACCCCAGTTTGCTGAGACCGGTTTGCGGCGGCTCTACGGGCCAAGCTGGATGCGGCCGATCACGAACCGGCTGATCACCCAGCCCTGGGTGTCACGTTGGGCGACCTGGCCGCAGCGGCAGCCTCGGTCTGCGCGTCGCATCCAGGAGTTCGTTGACCGCTATCGGGTTGACCTCGAAGATTACCCGGCCCGTCCCTACCGATCCTTCGCCGATTTCTTCACCCGTGACTTTCGGGCCGGCGCTCGCCCGGTCGACCATACCCCCGGTCGGCTGATCGCTCCGGCAGATTCCCGCCTGACGGTCTATCCCGTGGCTGACCGGCAAACCATCAGCGTCAAGGGGTTTCACTACACGATCCCGGAGTTGGTCGGCCGCGAGGTTTCCGATGTGGCGTCACACTGTCTGGTCTTCCGGCTGACCGTCGCCGACTGCCACCGCTATTGCTTCATCGACGACGGTGTGGTGGTCGGGTCGTACGAACTGCCCGGCAAGCTCAATACCGTCAGCGCCTGGTCGGATGGCCGGGTGCGCGTCCTGGCGGAGAACCACCGGGTCGTCACCCAACTCGACAGCAGCCATTTTGGTCGTGTGACAGTCATCGAAGTGGGGGCACTGTTCGTCGGCCGGATCATCAATCACCGGCTCAGCCGGGCAGTTCGCGGGCAGGAGAAGGGCTACTTCGCCTACGGCGGATCAACCATCGTCATCCTGCTGGACGGGGTCGAACTGGATGCGGACATCGTCGCCCAGTCCCGGGTCGGTGTCGCCACTAAGGTTCAACGCGGCAGCGGGATCGGCCAGCGGCGATGATCGGCGCTGCGGGGTCAGGCCGCCTCGGCGGGAGCGGCAGCCGAGATAGACGATCAGACAACGCGGGGGTGGCTCATGAGGATACTGGACAACTCCAACATTGTGGAGAGCTATCCGGGGTTGTGTCTGCCCCTGACCTGCTCCTTCGCCGAGGAGGTTTATCGCCTCATCTTCCGGCGCTTGACCCTCCGCCTGATCGGTGATCGGCTGCCGGCGCCGATCGGCGCAGCCGTGGACCAGATGGCGATCGCCCACGAGGGACGCATGTACTACCGCCTCGACAACTGGTACCGGTTGCTCCAGATCCTGCCGTTCTCCCGTCGGCTCATCCCGATTTGGCAGCGCAGCCTGGGGGTGAGCCCCGATGAGGTGCCTGGTTTAGACAAGGGGATCGGCCCACTGCGACGGCTCCGGGTGATCGGGCGTTTCGTTGCCACATGGCGGCGCACCCCGGTGATGATGCGACGTCTCGCGGACGAGTTCCGTCTGGCCCAAAGTCGCCTCCAACGCGGGTTGCCGTCGGCGCGCTTCGACGGCTGCCGGCCGAGCACACCGCCGCTCGGATCTCTGGGCGACCTCCGGGCGCTGTACGATCAACTGCGCGATGACGTTCTGCGGAACTGGGATGTGACACTGATAAATGACCTGCGCGCCTTCGGCTACATCGCGGCGGCCCAGCGACTCGGCTGCCCGATCGCCGGCGCCAACATCGCCAGCCTGGAACCGGTGCGAGCCCTTGACGAGGCCCGCCAGCTGGCGCGGCGCACCGATGGCTTGGCGTCGCTGCACACTGATGCCGATCTTTGGGGGTACCTGTCGACGGACACGCCGCTGGCCCGCGCAATGATCGACTACATCGAGCAGTATGGCGACCGGGGCCCGGGGGAGCTCAAGCTCGAGACGGCGACCATCCGCACCCAGCCGATCGGTCTCGTTGCTCTATTGCTCAGCGACGCCCTGGACGGCTCGATGGGGGCGGATGATTCGGGCGTCGTTGCTGCCCGTGCAGCTGACGCCCCGACCGGTCATGGTCAGGCCCGGCCCGGTCTGCTGGCCAGGGCGGTCCGGCTGCGAGCCCTCGAAGCCATCGCCTTGCGGGAGGAATCGCGGCTCAACCGCAGCCGCATCTTCGGCCTGGTGCGATCCCTGGTGCACGCCGCCGCTGATCAACTGGTTGAGGACAAGGTGATTGAGGATCGCGGCGACGTCTTCTTTCTAACCATCGACGAGGTCTTCGCCCCGCCGGCCGACTGCCGCCGCTTGATCGCCGCCCGACGCGATGCCTGGAGGGGCTACGCGGACCGCACCCCACCAGACCGACTGCTGCTGGATGACGGCGCGCCAGCTTCGGCTGGTGAGGCCAGCATCAGCGGCATCAAGCGCCAGTTCCCGTTGTCTGGTGTCGCTTGTTCGGCTGGACGGGTCAGCGGCTCCGTACTAGTCGTGACCGACCCGGCGACCGCCGGCGATGTTCGTGGCCGGATCCTCGTGGCCCGCTCGACCGACCCGGGCTGGGTGTTTCTGATGTCGCAAGCGGCTGGGGTCATCGCCGAGCGGGGGTCCCTCCTGTCACACACGGCGATCGTCGCCCGCGAACTCGGCCTGCCGGCGTTGGTCGGGGTCGAAGGGGCCACCCAGATTCTGATGACTGGCGACCAGGTGCTGCTCGACGCCGATGCCGGGCGGGTGGACCTTCTGGTTGGCGGGGCGCCCTCCGCCCGAGACGGTGGTCATGAGGCGGCCAGCAGCCCCGCGATAACGGCCGTTGTTTCCGCCGCCCGAGGCGGTGATCCTCTTGTCGCTTAACAGCCCGCGCCCGGCGGTGGTGACGAAGCTGCGCCACCGCGACGCAGCGGCCTTCCTGGAGCTGCCCCGAAAGCTGTACTCCTGCGCTGTGACCAGTCGGGCGACCGAGCAGGCTTTGTTACGCGCAGAGCACCCCCTGTCGACGCACTTCGAGTTCCATCCGCGCGTCATCCGGTCGGGGGGTGAGCCGCTCGGGCGGTGCGCGGTCACCCTGCCGCCGGAGGGGCCCGCCTACGTCGGCCTGTTTGAGAGCGTTGACGATGCCGCCGTGGCCGGTGATCTGTTGTCCTGGGCGGTCGATCAAGCCCGTGCCGCCGGTCGCCCTGCCCTGATTGGCCCGGTCGATGCCAGCTTCTGGCTGCGCTACCGCCTGAAGCTCGACCACTTCGACCGTCGGCCCTACCTGAATGAGCCGTACAACCGGGGCTACTAT
>JAITVZ010000007.1 GCA_031285505.1 Propionibacteriaceae bacterium | reverse complement strand
TATGATCAACAGGGAGGGAACCTCCTCAGTCGAGAGGGCCATACGACGCACTATGTTTACACTGACAACACTATTTGTGTCTGGGGCAGGATCACCGGGCCGTAACATGGATAGCCACTGACCACGGTTGACATGCGCCGATGGTGCCGCACCGAAGCTGCACGGTCAAGACCACCCACCATCCCTCGCGAGTCAACCCTGTTTCCATGTCAACGCTGGTCTAACAGAGCCAATCACAAACTGGCGGCATAGTCACAACCCACCTCATCCAATGAGGTATTGCAGGAGGCTGTGCTTGGAGGTGGGCGACCGCAAGGCGGCTGCGTCAACCAGCTAACCCCGACAGCCTGATGCCAAGGTATTCGCACGGCCAGCCTCGGCAGTCAGGGCCGGAAACCCTCGAAGATGATCGCCTGGTGATCGGCGGCGGCGATGTCGGCTTCGGCTCGGTCGCGGATCGTCCAATAGACGCCCTGCCCGCCCCAACGCCGCCAGAAGCGGCGATAACTGGGATTGCGCCGGTCGGTCAGTTTCTCAGCAGCGAAATCGGGACGCCCGGCGACGTTGAACATCAGCATGGTCAACATGAAGCGGATCAACCAAGGAATGGCCTTGACCGAGGCGTCGAAATCGCCGTGGCGCAAGGCCCGGTTGCGAAAATCCTGGGTCAATTGGCCGCGGAGGATGTCGGGGCGGTTGAAGCGCAACCACAACAAGACCCGTGGGTCGAAGCTCTCAATGGCATAGGCGACATTGAAGCGGTCGAGGCAATCGACGGTCCGCCTGGTCAGATCGGCATGGTTGCCCAAGACCGGCTTGATCTCGATCAGCAGCCGCCCGCGACCCTCGAACAGGGGCAAGACCTGCTCCAAGAAGGGCACCGGCTGGTCGCTGCCTTCCAGGCGCAATGGCTCGATCTCCGCGGTGGTCAGCGATTCAATGGTCCGATCAAGACCACACAGACGATTGAGATCGGAGTCATGGATGACCACCAGGCGGTCATCGGCGGTCAAATGGACATCCAACTCGACGCCATAACCGGCCTCAAGAGCCTGTTCGAAGGCGGGCAGGGAATTCTCTGGTGGGGCGTCAGGCCCGCAATGCAGACCGCGATGGGCATAGGCAGTGGCGGCAAAGTCGGCCAGATCGGCATGGCCCCGTCGGCCATGGGCCAGCCACCACCAACCGGCACCAGCGGCCGCGCCCAAACTGGTCAGCATCAACAGTGGTCGCCACAGGGGTTTGGTCACACTGGCACCTTTCACCATGCCTTGATCGGCCGTCAAATCCCACGGGTGCGGCCTTGTGCCCCACACCGGGAATTCGCTGCGGGACACTTGGGAACCGATGATCGATCATCACTTCCCTAGACGATTGATTCCAAGCCATTGTCATCCACACGACTAGCGCTTGGGGTCAAACGTCTAGAGGCATTGTATATTACTGAAATCTTATTAGATAGGCCCGAACCAACGAATCCAATCACCCTGAGACCGTTCACCCCCCCAAATGAGGTGGGTTGTCACTATTACATGTATTGTATGAAATACATGATGGATTCGATTGAACAGGTCCTGGGTGGTGTTGCCGCTGGAGCGCATCCGTTTGAATCACTGCCCGACCCGCCCGACCCAGCCATCACCATCCGACAGATTCGAGCTGATCCCAGCCCGATCCAATCAACCCACCTGCTGATCGGCCCGCCGATTGGCAACCAGACAAAGGAATCGACATGAAGAACGGCAAATCCCCTAGCTTCCCTTGGCAATATGTGCCCCGTCCCGGCAAGGTTTATGGCGCTGCCACAGTCGGCGAGCGTGGCCAAATCGCCCTGCCAGCCGACGCCCGGCGTGACATGGGCATCAACCCCGGCGACAAGCTGATGGTGTTCGCCAACAAGCTCAATGGCTCCCTGGTCCTGATGAAGGCCGATGTCGTCGAGAACTTCGCCGACTTCTTCATGACCAAGCTGAACAAATTGGGCGTCGAAGCCCAGGAGTTCTTCGACTCGTTCACCGAGGTTCGCCCCGATAGCGCTGACGACGACGCCGAAGCCGCCGATGTCTCCGACGATGACGCGGCCAGCCACGACGCCGCCACGGCGCCAACTGAAGACGCGACCAGCGACAATATCGCGGCCGATCCAAGCGGCGACACTGCCGACTTGCCTGCTTCCGCCAAACGCCGCCGTAGCACGAAAGCGGCCAACCAGGACGCCGTCACAGCGCCTACCTCCGACGCCCCAGCCAAGCCGGCCAAGCCTGCTCGATCCCGTCGATCGGCAAAGGCAGCAAAAGGCTCAACTGAGTGATTCCTCCGGGGGTCATCAGTCGGCTCTGGCCTGTCAATGATCGAGTCTGAGCCAACACATCGGCGCTGCAGCGGCAGGATTCGATCTGTCGAGATAGTGGATCAGCCAGATTCGGTCACCTTAGCTACGACCACACGGCACGTCCGGGGGCGAAGATCGCTGAAGCACATCGTGCCGACCGGCCACCCTGCGTGACCCTTCGGACACTAGGCTGAATTCATGAATCAATCCGGTTGGCGCCGCTATTGGGGCAGCCTCAGCTTGACCCTGCGCTTCCTGATTGAGTTGTGGTGGCTGCGCCGCACCCGGCGCTGGCGCGGCCGCCACCAAGCCGCAGCTGCCAGCCGCCTCTATCGCCGCCAAGCGCGGCAGTTCGTCGACTATGCCCAACGCATGGGCGGCCTAATCGTCAAGCTTGGCCAGTTCATGAGCGTGCGGGTCGACCTCTTGCCCAAGGAATACATCGATGAGCTGTCGCGACTCCAAGATGCTCTGCCAGCCGTGCCGACCGAGCAAATCATCGCTGTCATCGAGGCCGAGCTCCAAGCCCCCATCGATTCACTGTTCACTGACTTCGAGCCGACTGCCTTGGCGGCGGCTTCTTTGGGCCAGGTCCACCGCGCCAAACTGCGAGATGGCCGAGCCGTCGCCATCAAGGTGCTGCGCCCCGGCATCGAGTCCCTGGTCAAGACTGATCTGCGCACCCTGCGCGCCATCTTGCGCTTGCTCGATCGGCTCTTGCACCTGGGGCGTTTCACCGACGTCGCCCAGTTAGAGGCTGACTTCTCGGCCACCTTCAGCGCCGAGTTGGACTTCCAACAGGAGGGGCATAACGCCGAGACGTGCCAGCGCAACCTCTTGCTCAACGCTCACATCGACATCCCCCAGATCCACTGGAGCCACTCGCGCGGGCGGGTCTTGACCATGGAATTCATGGACGGTGTGCGCATCGACGATTTGGCGGCCATCGACGCCGCCGGCATCGACCGATCCGAGCTGGCCGAAGCACTGGCTGGCATCTTCTTCCAGATGGTCTTGACTGACGGTTTCTATCACGCCGATCCTCATCCGGGCAATGTCTTGGTCCGCCACGACGGCGTCATCCAGTTGATCGATTTCGGCATGGTCGGTCGGGTCAGCCCCCAGGCCATCAGCCAATACACCGAGTTGGTCAGTTGCCTGGTGCGTCGGGACGCCGCCGGCATCGTGGCGGCGCTGAGCGCCCTCGGCTTCCTCAGTCCTGGGGCGGACACGGCCACCTTGACTCGCCTGATCAAACCCCACATCGACGCCTTGATTGGCGACGTCACCGGCTTTTACACCGGCGCTTCGTTCATCGGCGCCGCTATGGACGGCCAATTGAAGCTCTCGCTCGATCAGGCCAGCCTGGCGCAGATCCAGCAGTTCATCTTCAGTCAACCGATCACTCTGCCCGGCCAGACCACCTTCCTCGGCAAGGCCTTGATCACGGTGCTTGGCCTCTGTCTGCGCCTCGACCCAGGCATGGACGTCATCGCCGCCGCCACCCCTTTTGTCGGCAGCGGCGCCGGCGAGCAACTGCGCCACTGGTTGGAGCGGGCTTGGTCCGATGGGCGCGGCTTGATCACTGGCCTGATTCCGACCGCCCAACGTTTGATGTCGGTGGCCGAGAAACTCGACGACGGCAGCCTGCAGGTGGAACTCAATGCCCAAGTCGAAGCCCGTTTGACCGGCCAATTGCAACGATCGACCAAGCGGATCACCCGGGCGATCGTCATCGGATCGGGCCTGATCGCCCTGGCCTTGGGCTGGCGGCGGCGCTGAAGCCAGTCCGTCACCAAGGCTCGCGGTGGGAGCTTCCTGCGAAGGCCGCGGTGCTGAGCTAGCCGCTGCCCGGTCAGGCGGGCATTGTGCGGCGGGCCAACCGATCACCCTCTACTGCGGCCCCCACTCCCCGGTCAGGCGGCATTGGGTCTAGTTGCATCGTTGGGGTCTAGTTGCATCGTTGGGGTCTAGTTGCATCGTTGGGGTCTAGTTTCAGCGTTGGGGTCTAGTTTCACCGTTGGGGTCTAGTTGCACCGTTGGGGTCTAGTTGAAGACCAGCGAACCAGTATTCTCACCACGCAACTAGACCCACAACCCGCCCCCCCCCACAGACAAGACGCCGTTAAGGACTAGTTACACCAGCCACGTTTAGTTGCGGACCAACCCGATCACCCTCTACTGCGGCCCCCACTCCCCGGCCAGGCGGCATTGGGTCTAGTTGCACCGTTGGGGTCTAGTTGAAGACCTGCGAACCAGTATTCTCACCACGCAACTAGACCCACAACCCACCAACGCCACAGACAGGACGCCGTTAAGGACTAGTTACACCATCCACGTTTAGTTGCGGGCCCTCTCTGTCAAGCTTGTGTGGGACGGGTTGTCTTGTGAGTTGTAAGTGTTTGGGGGCGAGATTGGATAGTTGAGTGATGTCGGTTAGTGGTTCTGTTGGTGAGGAGTCGACCAGTG
>JAITVZ010000160.1 GCA_031285505.1 Propionibacteriaceae bacterium | reverse complement strand
GGCAAGTCAAGCCAAGCCCAACCTCGCCGCGGTCGGCGCTGGCGAAACAGGGCCTGGGGGCGGGTGGAAGCCGACGGCTGAGGCCAAGAAGCAGGCCAGCACCAAACGATTGATCGCCGCTGCCTTGTGGGTGTTAGCCATCGGCGTCGAGGCATTCGCCATCTTCTATCTGTTGCGACACCAGATGATGAAGGGTTTCATGGTCTGGTTGATCGCCTGCATCGTGGTGATGGGCATTCTGGCGATCGGCGGGAACCTGCTGTGGAAGCAGGCCAACCGTCTCGATCCGGCATCGCAGAAGGACCAGATCCGTTTCTTCGTTCAAAACCAACTCGGCCTGATCATCACCATGATCGCCTTCGTGCCACTGATCATCCTCATCTTCACCAACAAAGACATGAAGGGGTCACAGAAAGCCATCGCCGGTGTCATCGGCATCGTGGTGCTAGGCATCGCCGGTTGGACCGGCGTCGATGCGGCCCCGCCGTCGACCGAGCAGATGAGCGCCGATCAGGCTTTGGTCGAGGCCTACACCGGTTCCGATCAGGTTTACTGGGTCAGTGGCGGTTCGGTTTACCACCTCTGCGCTGAGTATCCGGCCGGCACCACCATCCCACCGCTGGCCCGGGGCAACGCCGAGACCAACGTCATCTACCAGGGCACGGTGGCCCAGGCGGTGGCCGATGACAAGACCCGCTTGAGCAGTGGCAAGATCGCTTACAGCGAATGCGGTCTGACCGAAGGCCAGCCCCAATTCGGCACAATCGACTCATCCACTGGCGACTCATCCACAGGTACCTCTGATCCTGAACAATCCCTGGAACCGACTGATTCGCCCTCCTGACGACTTGAATGGTGGGCCCGGCCTGGCATGATGAACAGGTCGGTTGTCGCAGTGCGCTGGCAACCGGGCCTTTCGGTTGTTAATCGGTTAGCCTGGTGAACCCAGCAAGCCTGAGAAAATCGCTGGGTCACGCTTATCTTCAGATGTTAAGGTTGAGTCTATGTCACCCGCTCGTCCCGCCAAAGGGTCATCATTTGGCATGTTTTTGCTGATAAGTGTGCTGGCCGGCATGCTGGTCGCCGGGTTGGCGGTGCCGGCGGCGGCCTTCGCCGGTGTCACCTCATCGGTGGTGTCGACCTCATTGACTGACCTGCCGGTTGAGTTGAAGGCCCCGCCTCTGCCGGAGCCGACCACCATCTTCTTGTCCGATGGCACGCCGCTGGTTCAGCTCTACGACGAGTACCGCCAGATTGTCAGCCTCGATCAGATCGCGCCGATCATGCAAAAGGCGCAGGTGGCCATTGAGGACGACCGCTTTTATTCGCATGGCGCCCTCGACTTCAAGTCGTTGGCCAAGGCCGCTTTGACCTTCTTCACTTCCGATTCCGGTGGTGGCGGGTCGACCCTGACCCAGCAATACGTCAAGCAGGTCTTGGTGGAGACGGCCGCCACCGACACCTCGCTCAATGCCGAAGAGCGCCAAGCGGCGATTTCCGCCGCCCAGGCACGCACTCTGGCGCGCAAGATCACCGAGATGAAATACGCCATCGCTGTCGAGCGCCAACTGTCCAAGGATCAAATCCTCGAGAATTACCTCAACATCGCCTATTTCGGTGATCATCAGTATGGTGTCGAGGCAGCCGCTCACCATTACTTCAATACCTCAGCGGCCAATCTGACCCTCGGCCAGGCGGCCACCCTGGCCGGCATCGTCCAAACCCCCAGTCGCAACCCGAATCTCGATCCGACCGGGGCGATGGAGCGGCGCGACACCGTCATCGGGCGCATGTTGGAGCTCGGTGTCATCACTCAGGCCGAGGCTGATGCCGGCAAGGCTGAGACCTATGATTTCTCTGGTATCACTTCTGAGGCCAATGGTTGCGCCAATATCACCGAAAAGGCCTTCGAGCAGATCTGCCAATATGTCATCAACACCCTGCGCGACAACGAGCACCTCGGCAGCACCGGCGCCGACGTCGAGCAGAACCTCCGCTTGGGTGGTTACACAATCATGACCACCATCGACCCAGTCAAGCAGCGAGCCGCCCAAGAGGCTGTCTCCAGCCAAATTCCCGGCGGCGCCATTGTCGAAGGCTCGATGGTGATGATGCAGCCGGGCACGGGTGTCATTTGGGCAGCCGCCCAGAACCGCACTGAACTGCCGACGGGCACGGCGTCCGAGCGCGACAAGGTGCTGTCTGGTATGAGCAGTTATCAGATCTTTGCCGCCGAGGGGCAAGGCGGCGACGGCGGCTCGCCGGGCGGCTCGACCTTCAAGCCCTTCGTCGTTGGCGCGGCCCTCAATGAGGGCATTCCGCCGACCAAGACTTTCAATGCGCCAGCGGCCATGAGCATCAGCGACAAGGTTGATTACAAGGGTTGCGATGGCTCACTGTTCGCCTATGGCGGTTGGAATGTGTCGAACTCACCGCGGTCGAATTTTGGGACGATCGACATGTACACCGCCACAGCCAAATCGGTCAACACTTACTTTGCTCAGTTGGAGCAGCTGGTCGGGGTCTGCGCCGCCGTCACTATGGCTCAGACCGTCGGCGTCGGCTTGGACCCGGTCAAGGCCGCGTCCAGTGCCACCGGTGATTACATGGTGCCAGCCTTCGTACTCGGCATCGCGCCGGTGGCGCCGATGCAATTGGCGGTCGCCTATTCGACTTTCGCCGCCCGCGGGGTCAAGTGTGATCCAGTGGTTATTGCCTCGATCAAGGATCGTGACGGCAACGACGTGGCCACCCCGACCGGCAACTGCCAGCAGGTGATCCGCCCTGAGGTGGCCGATGGTGTCAACCGGGTGCTCAACCAGGCTTTCACCAACGGCACCTTGCGCGGTTATGGGGTGCCGGGCTACAACATGTCCGGCAAGACTGGTACAGCTGAGGGATCGGCCACCTGGGCTGTCGGTTACAGCCCGGACATCGTTGGCATCGCCAATGTCTCAGCTGATTCTGATCCGAGCATCGCTGATCTGTGGACGTCACACATGAGAGACGGTGCGCGCAGCCTGCAATACCTGAGGCTCGACAATGGCGTGGTCCTGGATGGCTTCGGCGCCCAAGACGCCGGGCCGATTTGGCAGGCGGCCATGACCGTCGGTGTTCAAGGTCTGCCGAAGACTGACTTCACCAAACCGACCAATGAGATCCTCAATGGCCGGAAGGTGACGCCACCGAAGACGGCCGGTCTGAGCGCTGAGGCGGCCCAGAAGGCCGTCGAGGCCGAGGGCTTCTCTGTTAGTCGGGTTGAGGCCTACAACGACGCACCG
This sequence comes from Propionibacteriaceae bacterium, assembly GCA_031285505.1. Lineage (GTDB taxonomy): Bacteria > Actinomycetota > Actinomycetes > Propionibacteriales > Propionibacteriaceae > WQYJ01. Next base: position 9,109 of record JAITVZ010000160.1, on the reverse strand, counting down.
GTCGGCACCTACTTGGGAACCAAGTGCCCTTACACCTATGGCGGCACCTGCACTCAGACCTTCTCGTTGGGGCCGCGCCCGGTTGAGGAAACCCCGCCGCCGACCGAGGGCACGACCCCCGAGACCGGTGGTGCCACTGGCGGTGTGGTTGGGCCATCAGACGACCACACCTGAGTCGGGCCGATCCGCGAGGTTGTCGGACGGGTGAAGTCACCGCCCCATCAGAAGGGTGCATGGGCAGTGGCTCTCGAAATGGTGGAAGAAGTCCTTTTCGTGGGTGAACCCATAACCAAGTCCCTTCAGAATTCAATCAACGTCAAGGTGATTCCACCAAACCGAAACCAGTCCAATTAGCGGTCTTTGGCGTAGTGGGCCAGGTTTTTCTCGCGGGCGCTACTGGCGCCGAGGAGTGCTCCGAGGAGGGTGGTAGCGGCTGCGGCGATGACTGCCCTAAGGCCGGTCAACCAGATAGCCCAGGCTGGTTCCTGGCCCAGGGCACCGACTAACCAGAGGAGAGCAGCGGCAACGATGATGAGGCTGGCGGTGACCCAGATGACGGTTTCGAGGAGTTGTTGCCACAGCAGGGCGGTACGGGTGATGCCGACGTGGAGGGCGTCAGCGATTTCGAGGCGGCGGCTACGGGTGGCGGTGAAGCCGAGCAGGAGACCGGCGATGCCGGCCACCCAGCCGGCTTGGGCGGTCAGTCGCTTGTCGAGGAGGGCTTGGCCGTCAAGTTGGAGGCCGAGGCTGGTGTTGAGTTGGTTGATGGTGGCGGGATTGTCCGGGTTAGGGTTGATGACGCTGAGGTTGAGTAGGTTGGTCACAGTGTCACTGAGCGGCCAGGTTTCGATCCAGCATTGAGAGAAGACACCATCGGCTGCGACTGGGGTGACCATGGCGTAGCCCAAGTCGCGCCCTCGCCCGTCGTCAGGCCAAGTGTAGATGGCGGCCACTTGGACGGGGCCCGCCGAGGTGGGGACGGTGTCACCCGGTTGAGCCTGTAGGAGGCTCGCCACATCAGCGGATAGCCAGATGCCGGCGCTGGTGCCAGGATCAATAGTGATGGGTTGGGCGATGGTTTGGAGCAGGGCGAGCAGGTCGGGAGTGGCCTCCACGCCAGTGACCGGTGATGACGGCATGGCGGCCAGGGTGACTGGCTGGCCGGGGCGTAGCGCGGCGGCACCGGTGATGGCACCGACGCCCATCAAGCGGCTGCACCGCTGGCCGTCGACGCTTTGCTCGGCTTTGAGGGTTAGCACACTGGCACCGGCGGCACGAAAGCCCACCACTTGGCGAACGACTCCGGCCACGGCGTTGACATCGGCGGCGGCGATCAGCCCGACCAGTAGGATGAAGATCAGGGCGAAGACGCCCATCCTGGTGGTGCCGGAGCTGACATCTCGGATAGCCTCACCCAGGACTGCCGTGGGGCGCATCCGCCGATCAATTGACCGACTCATGGTTGAGCCTCGATTTCGAGCCTGGCCTTCTCACTGGCGGGTTGGTGGTCGGCCAGGTTGATGACACGGTCGCAGGAGTCTCGTGTGTGAGGGTCGTGGGTGGCGACCACCACGATGCTGCCGCTATTCCCGACGTTCGCCAAGACTGCATTGACGGTGGCGGCAGTGGCCATGTCCAACTGGGCGGTTGGTTCATCCACCAGGAGCAGGTCGTAGTTGGCGGCGACTGCCCTGGCCAGCATCAACCGTTGGGCTTCGCCACCGGACAAGTCCCGGAACTGCCGGTCGGACACCTCGGTCAAACTAAAGCGCGCCATGATGGTCTCGGCTTGTTGATCGGCTTGCACCCGGGTGAGGTGTTGGCCGAGCAAGGGTAGGGCCACATGGTCGATGGCTGTGCGGCGGGGCACACCATGCGGGTTTTGAAAGACCCAGCCCGTCCGCGCTACACCCTCCCAACGAACCTCACCAGCTGTCGGCTTGACCCAGCCAGCCAGGATCGACAGCAGGGTCGATTTTCCCGAACCGGATGGCCCCACCAGTGCCACCGTCTCACCTGGGCACAACACGAAACTCAAGTCAGTGAAGAGTAGCGGGGTACCAGGAAAACGATGGGCCAAGCCGGACCCGATGGCGCGCTTTCCGCCAGGCACGTCCACGCCGGTTGAGTTGTCCTGCTCAATCATGGTCTCTGCGTCGCCTCACGCTCAGGAGTGTTCAACAGGCCTGGTTGGTGTCTGGTGCCATCAGCACTGCGGATATAGCGGTGACATCAGCGGTTAGTGCCACCATCGTTTGACCCAATGATGACGCCACAATATCGACCGGTATCTTGGTCTCATCCTGGCTGATTACACAGCCTTTCCCCTGGCCTGAGACCAACACTGCGCTAGGTGGCACCACCAGCACGGCACGGGCCTGAGCCAAGGCCACAGTCACAGCAATCGTCCCCGGTTGATCCTGAGGAAGCGCGGCATAGTCAGGCCCAGCCTCCACCGCCGCGAGGAAAGTGGGATCGCTCGCCAAGCCACCCGCATCAAGCGGGCTGGAAGCGTCACCATAGCGCGCCAACCAGCCCTCACCGGGTGGGTTGGCCACCCGCAACCCCCGCAATGCCCCGGTTGCCTTGGCCACGACATCACCCGCCATCACTGGATCACCGGTCGCCAGCTGGCAGCTGGCGATCTCGATTTCGGATGACGGCAGCCAGACGATCCAGGCGAGTGGCAGTGTCCCATCACTGTGTGGCGTCGCGCCAACCGTCTTCAACAGGTCGCTGGTCGCCTGGCGAGTGGCCCAGTCATAGACGCCGCTCGAGTTGACCGGGTGGCCCAATCGTGTCAGCTCGTTTTGCAGGGCCGTCACATCTGACCCCTTCAAGCCCGGCGTCAAGTCCCGCCATAAAGGTTCGGTTGTCGCCAAGCTCAACAAGGGTTGACCATCGACCATCCACCCACTGCCACCAGACGAGAGGTTAGCCCCGGCGGTGCAGCCACTCGCCGTGACCACACCCGCCAACCCGGCCCGCAGGGTAGCTGCTTGATCAATGATCGGTGTGGCGCTCACCTGCCGGGCCCCGTCATACAGCTGGCTCGTCACCTGAACCACCCGTGCCGGGGCCACCGATGGGGCCACCGTCGGCAGTGAAACCCGCGGCAAGAACAAGGCACCAATCAGGACACCCGCCGCCAACAGCACGACCACGGCTAACAGCACCGCCGGGAGACTGAACCCACGTCGAGACACTCGCACCCGACGCGACCCCGGAGACGATGCCCGGCTCATCCCGTTTCCTCTCTCTCATGCGCATCGACGCAGGGCTATGATGACATACACGACACCGACTGGGTGCAGGAACGATCCCTGAATCCCTTGACAGGCCCTAACAAACAGTCAATCTTTCTGGTCATTCCAAACCACTTTGGATCAGGGATGGCCAGAAAGCCCGTGTTGTCTCGCTACCCACCAGTTGCCGCACCTGCGGCACTCTCGGATGGATCCGCTGCTGGGCTGACTGAAGTACCGATCAAGCCAGCTTCCTCTGGTGTCAGATCCGGATGGCCACCCTGATAGTTGAAGGGATCAGCCATGCAACCGGCAAAATCACCGTCCGTTGCCGACCACGGGAGATTGTTAGGGTCAAGTGCCCTGTACTGATCCTCCGTCACATCCTTGCCGATCAGACCGAAGCGTTTGAGACAATCTAGGAAACTTGCGCTCTGGTCTAGGTTATGCGGGTTCTCCTTCACACCCCAGTACAAGAGGTCGAGTACTCCTTTTCGAGGCAGCTCGCAGTCATGGAAATCCTGGTTCGTGGCTTCCCGATCAGCATCAGTGATCGTCGTCTTGCCTGAGTGGATCCGAATGCCTCCATCTCCGTTGTACTCGGCGTTGTAGCCATGATCGGCCAGGCAGTTGATCGTCAACTGCACAGCTTGCTGATACTCGGCATCAGTAATGACTCCGTCATCCAACGCCGCCAAAATCTCGGGAATGTCGGTCTGTTGACGGGCAGCGCGGAATTCTGCCGCATACGGATTACCGTTCAGTGGATCATTCGAGCAAGCACTCACGAGCGGGAGCAGTGCCACTAGGAATGGAATCACAACAATTCTGCGAGAACCCACAATTCGCTCTTCCTCAGAAGCTGCGCATGACGACCTGACCGTCATCCGAGAGGTTGCCCGCGCGGTAAGTGACTGTCACTGGAGCACCTGAGAGGCTGGCTGTGACGGAGGCCTCTTGCGCGTCCGGCCTAGTCCAAGCTCCCCAGTCTTGATCCAGTAGTCCCGTGGCCGTTCGCCACTCCACGTACGCCTGCACCTTGGTGCAGGTCATGTTCGCGACATTCACGACTCCGCCAGAAAAGGCCCCTACAGCCCAGCAACCTTTAGGGTGTTGGAGAGTGGCCGCCGATGCATCAGAGGTGTGCGCCAGGCCTCCGAGTAGTAAGCCTAATCCTGCCACGAGCGAAACGCCGATCTTCGTGATGGTCTTCTTTGATCTCATCACCTTCACCTTTCACCAAGTGTGTAGCACCAATTGATACACACGTTGATACTACTCATCGGATGCCTGATATGCAAGTCATCAGGTGTGCCTCAGGTCGTTGGAGTGCGTGGTGAGTCACTGGCCAGAGATTGGTCGTCATTGATCTAGTAATGGCAATTGGCCAATTGCCATTGACGGCTCCTTCAGGGAGTCGGTGACTTCAAACCGCCAGTGGCGTTGGCCCGTTGCTTCTCGGTGAGGCTAAGCATTTCGGTTAAATAACGATCGGCTTGTGCATGGGCGGCTTTTTCGAAATCCATCCATGGCTGATCATCACTGGCCAATTCTTGGCCGGCCACCATATTCGCCACTTTATCCAGCAAGTCGGGATTGCGGGCCAATAGCGGGCCGATCACTTGCGAGCTGAAGAGCTTGCCCTGCTGGCAGCCATCGGTGCGGGGATGCCCTGGTTGGGCGGTCAGCGATGTCTTGAGAAAAGGTGTCGCTGAATCGGTCCAGGTCAGGTGGCTGTTGAGCACCCCGACCACATCTGTGTCGCTGCCGAACAACTGCCAGACGCCATCAGTGAAGCGGCGTTTGTCGTGGATTTGAAACTCTTGATCGGTCAACTGAAGGCAGCCGAGGCTCTGCTGGTGGTAGGTCAGACTGCGCCCCAAGGCGGCGGCGGGCAGACCGGTGACGAACAACACCCCACCAGCGCTCGAATACTGGCGCAGCTCGTCGCCGCAGGTCAGGAGGCGGTCGAGCTGACGGCGGAAGGTTGGCAGGGTGGCCGCGCCGATGAAGACAATGTCGCAAGTGCCCAAATCGGGCAGATCGGAGGCCGACGCGGTCACCTCGGCTGCCAAACCAGCGTCGGCCAGGCGGCGGGCCAGCAACTGGGCGTTGCCCCAATCGCCATAGGAGTTGAACAGGCCGGCGAAACCTTGGCCGATGGTGATCACTGCTCGTCCTTTCGCAGCCGGCTGGTGAACTGATCAATGTCCTCGAAGCCGGTCAGGAAGAAGATCGTGCCCTGCGACTGGCGACGCAGCAAGTCCATGTAACCGTCGAGGCTGAGGTCAACCTCGATGATGTCCTGGTCGATGCCAGCCGCCACCAGACGCACGGCAATGTCATTGGCGAAACGGCCGCCCAGCAACACCTTGGCTGGCGGGTTCTTGGCCAGCACCTCCCAGTCGATGTCCCACAGCCAGGAGACGTCGCCGGCGAAATACTTGCGACTGACCCGGTGGAGCATCACCCCCAAGGTGTAGCCCCGCTCGGCCGAATCGGCGATAGTCCTAAGAGAGACGTTGTAGGTCAGGGTGTTCTCATGCTTGCTGAGTAAGAAGACGCCGCGATGCTCGCCCATCTGGAAGGTCATCACCCGATCCTGGAGGGCGTTCTTGACATCCTTGTGGGTCAAGCCATCGGCGGCAGCCTGTGGTGTGACGCCCATCGCCTCGACCAGCCCGACATAGGCCGCCAGGATGTTGTAGGCAAAAGCCGGGTTCATGATCTGGGGAGCGGCCCGATAATCATCGTCGATCACCAGCTCTGTTCCAACGACGGCCGAGACGCTGTGCTGCGGTGCTGGTGCTTGATAACCGCAGTGCCCACAGTGGTAACGACCGAGGTTGCCGATGATGCGATAGTCGTAATCCAAAGCCAGCCCACAATTGGGGCAGAGTGAATCATCGGCCCGGTGGGGCACGCCGGCTGGCTCGCGCAGGGCATCAGCCTCGACGCTGAAGGGGATGACTCGCCCATCGCGCCCCAAAGCGTTGACCAGGGGATCGTCAACATTGAGCAGCAGCGTCATGGCAGGTGTCAGGGCCTTGGCGATCTCACCGGCGACGAACTGGGGGTAGCCGTTGCGGGCCACCTGATCGCGCGACAGGTTGGTGATGACGACGAAGCCGGGGCGCAGATCGGGGAAGAGATACTGGCAGTGGCGCTCTTCGCATTCGAGGATGGCCACATCGCCTGGCACCCGGCCGTGCCGGTCGCTGGCCTGGATCAAAGCCGTGGCGATGCCCGGGGCCATGTTCGAGCCTTCAGCGTTGCTGACCACCTTGAGGCCGGCGTTGCTGGCGGCGTCGCGCAGCAGTGAACTGGTGGTGGTCTTGCCACCGGAGCCGGTGATGGCTATGACCACCGCTGGCAGGGTGAACTTGGCCAGCAGGTGGCGGTCGAGCGCCAAGGCGATCCGCCCGGGCAGCACTGATCCACGCCCGAGCCGCCGCCCGACCGCCCGTGCCACTTTGCCGATGGTGATGGTCAGCATGGTCGTCACCGGGCCAAAACTGGTTGCCAAGAGCGTGGATCGGCCCGTTTGGCCTCGGCGAAGGCCGTCACCGCCGCCAATGATTGTTGCTCCAATGACCAGGCTTGGCGCAGCCGACCTTCATCGGGATGAGTGGCCGCATCGGCCAGCCCCAGCTCAATCAGAGCCACAGTCAACCAGGGGTTGCGCACCAGGGCCGGTCCGAGCAGGCCAGTCCAACAGATCGAATCGTGGGTCGCGCCGTCATTGCCTCCGTGGCGGTGCAAGGTGGTGTTGTCCAAGCCATAGGAGACATCAGCGAAGGGGCTGACCTTGGGGTCGAGATCGACGGCCAACGTCTTGATGTAGAAGCCGGCCAAGTGGCGCTGACCGGCCAGAATGAAGGGGGAGTCTTGAGCCAATTCCAGGAGGTAATCGTCGCCGAAGGGCTGCTTGATGGCGGTCAGGTCAACGGTCATTTCTTGAGTGTCGGCCGGGATCAGGCCCAAGCCGACGACATCCGGGTTGGACTGGCGGGCAGTGGTGCGGGCGAACAAGGCCAGTGAGGTGGCGAAAACCACAGTCTGGTTGGCGGCGGCGACGGCGGCACGCAGGTGGTCGGCATGGCGACTGGTCAGCATCGCCGCCACATCGAGGTCGCCAGAATTGAAGACGGCCAGATGGGCTGGCTCGATCGGGTCACCGCTGTTGACCCGGCGGATCTGAACATCGAGGCCGAGCCAGGCTCCCCAGCGATGCAAGGCCATCAGGTTGCCCCGATCGCCGTAGAGCGACAACAGGTCGGGGTACATCCAGTTAATGGTCAGTTGCGGCATGGGTGATGGCCTTCCTGATCTTCTTGTAGTAGCCGAGATAGGCCAGAATGTAGGCCTCATTCGGTTGGTCACTGCGCAGGGCACGGACAAAATCGGCGGGGTCGTCGGTCGGCAAGACCTCGATCAGCTCGGGATCGACCCCGGCATAACGCAGGCGATTGGCGGCGTCATAGCCGATGACCGAGCCGGTGCAGATGAAGCGACTGACGTTGGCGCCTGCCAGCTTCTCGAAATTGGCATCATAGGCGTAACCGCTCTCGGCGAAGCGTGGGCCCCAGGGCATGTTGTCGACCAAATGGAGGTCGACCAGCACCGTCTTCGGGCCTGGATCAAGGCAGATCAGGTCGATGGCCGACTGCAAGGTGTCGGGCGTCTCCTGCTTGAAACGCGAGTAATGGATGCGGGTGGCGTCGAGTTGCTGGGTCTCCAAGCGGCCGTCGATGTTGGTGAAACTGTCAAAAGCTCGCTCGATGGTGTCATCTGAAATACCGCGTGATTTGGCATAGGCGTAGGCCAACAAGTAGTTGTAGGCGAAGTGCGGCGCACGATAATGCATCGGGAAGGTCCGCTGGCCGATGGTGATGGTGCCCTTGTCCAAGTCGAAGGCGCTGCCGCGGACGTCGGCGTCGCCATGAGACCGTAGATCGCAGGCGCTGCAATGGAACTGGCCGATGCTGGGCAGATTGAGCTGGTCGAAGACGATCGGCTGCTGACAGATCGGGCAAGGCTGTGTCACGGCGAAGGGTGAGCTGTCGGGCGCTTGGGAGTAGTCGTTGCCGGCCATCGAATAGACATGCGTCTTCGGAAAACGCCGCTCCAAGGACAAGATGTGCGGGTCTTCGTTGTTCAGCCAAAGTGTCATATCGTCACCCAGTGCACCACAGATCTTGTCATAGATGTAGTTGGGGGAGAGGTTGACCTGGTAGGTGTCACGTTGGATGTTGGTCAACAGAACCGTCTGGGGGCGGATAGTGGCGACAACTTTCGGTAAGGCCTCTTCCGAGGTCTCTAAAACCATGACATCGGCCTTGGATCGGTTGAAAATCGTCGTTGAACGCAGCAAACCGGCGATGATGCCTGGTTGAGTGTTCGACTCAGTGTTGGAGGCGACCTTATGGCCAGCGGTCTGAAGGATGTGGCGCACCAAGGCGGTGGTGGTTGATTTGCCGTTGGTGCCGGTGATGAAGACGACGTCTTTGGGCTTGGCGATGAAGTTGAAGACCGTGGGCGACAGTCGATAGGCATACATCCCCGGCAGGTGGTAGCCGGATTTGCCCAGTAGGCGCATTCCGGCAAGCATTGCCTTGCCCACGACGAAAGCAGCAGCGTCCTTGATCCGGCTCATCGAACTGACCTCCATCGGGACTGATAACCATCGGAGTCTAGCAGCGGGGCCGTGCGTGTTACCTTAAGTTGCCTCGTGGCTTGTGCCTTCGGTGCAGCAGCAGGGGTGCAGCAGCAGCGGTGCAGCAGCGGTGGGGGGTGTTGTGGGCGGGGCCCGCAACACCACCCCGCGCGCCGTGAGAGGGGCACGGTTTAGCGAGCCCAACACA
>JAITVZ010000154.1 GCA_031285505.1 Propionibacteriaceae bacterium | reverse complement strand
CTCCAAACCAACCACGGCAGTGTCTCGATCGGGGATGCTACCGATCGACAAACCGAGCAGCTGCACGAACAATCCGAGCAGCTGCAGCAGATCGAGGGGCAAGTCGTGCACATGGCTCAAGGGCTGGCCGGCCACGACAAATTCCGGGCCGACACGGCAGCTGTTCTCGAAAGGCAAAACACCACCCTCGCCGATCTGGCGAAGGCCACCGCCGAACTGGCCGCCGGGTTCAAGGCCCAAGCTGCGGCCCAAGAGCAAGCCAACTACCAAATCAACCTGCTGTTGAAGCAGGGACTAATGAAAGGATCCACCCAATGAGCACAACCCAATCAACCCCGGTCAGCGTCAACCCGCTGACCTTGATCCCGGCGAAGGCCCGTGCCACCGTCGTCATCCTGGCCAGCATCATCGCTGTCGCTGTCCCGTTCATCATCCCCGACGTGCCGACGGTCTGGCAGCACGCCTTCCAAGCCCTGGCGGCTGTCGCGGCCATCTTCGCCGGCGGGCAATCGTTGGCCAACCTGGTACCCGACTCGATGAACGGCGCCATCCAGGCCAACCTCAACAGCAGCGTGACGGCCGATCCTGCAGCTACCGCCATCGGTGCAGCAACAGTGGTCGAGGTTGAAGGCGCGACGGGCATGGTTGACTCGCCCGGCCACCCGACTCAGACCGGCATCTGACTCTCTTTTACCAACCGGCCCTGGCCGGGCAAGACAATGGCCCCCACCACGGTGGGGGCCATTCCTGCGTTCTAAGGCCGGTCGCTGCCCGCAGCGATCCCCAACCGACCCACCAGACCATCCAGGGCGCGCTCACGCTGGCCTGAGTTACACTGGGTCCAGAAATGCCCACAAAAGCCGCCTTAAGGGAACGATAAGGGAACGAACCAGCCGTCATATCCAAAATCAGCCGGTATAATGGCTTGTCAGAAGGTTATTTGTGGCACCCTGTCAGAGGTTCAACTCCTCTCTCGCGCACGAGTGTTTTCGGCTGGTCAGATGGTGTTTTTCTGGCTGGCCGTTTCTCGTTTGGTGGGCGTTTTTGAGGCGCTGACTAAGCTGTTGCGCATGGATGCATCGGATCAAACACCCGACCTCGATCAGCTTGACCAGCAGGTCATCGACACAGTGCGGCGCTTCACCGCGGACTTGCCCAGCGGGCCCGATGGCCCCGGCGGAGCGTTGCTTGTGCCCCATTCAGACGAGACGGACGCTGTCGCGGGCACCACTTTGTCCCAGCGGATCGTCAGCTATGGCCTTTTCCTGCTCAATCTTTACGCGACCACGCCGGCGACCCGCGATGCTTTCACCACGACACAGGTGCCGGCCTGGACCACGGCTGGGCGTCGGGCAGCTCGAGTGCTCTTGTCCGATGTTCGCTTCGGCGTCGGTCCCGGTCAAGACGCCGCGTTGCTGTCGGCCCAATTGGGGGATGACACGCTGCTGGCGGTGTTGCTGGCGCTGGCCGGTGTCGAGCGGAACTATGCGGCCCAACAGGGTGTGCCGCCCGACCAGGCGATTGAGGCGCTGCGTTTCACTCCCGAGCAGATCGTGGCCATGTCCCACAAGCTCTTCCGAGTGCAAGGTCATCCGGTGACCGATGCCGCGACAGTCGATCAGCGGGCGGAGGCCTGGGAACAAGCGATCGTTTCGTTCGTCTCATGGCTGTCCAATGATCCGGTGGCCTTGGAGCAAGCAGGCCAGGTCAGTCAATTGGAGCAGCTGAGCGTGGTCGCCACCTTTGAACGGCAACTGGGCCATGACCTGCTGCTGCCCTGGGGCTGTGAATCGGTCATCGATCGGGTGTTTGCCTTGGCCTATCAGGCCGAATTGCGGGGCGATCCGGCCGCTCTGGCCCACTATCAACGTGATTTGCGTGAATTCAGCTATTGGGTGCGCTTCCGCATCGACTGGTCGATCGATGAGGAGGAGGTGTCAGCTTGGCAATTGGTCAACCAAACCCTGATGGACACGCAGAAACGCCTGGATCCTTGGGATCGATTCTGCTTGGAGATCACTGAGGCGGATGAGCGGTTACCGCCGTCGGTCCGATTGGCGGCCCTGGAGAGCCTGCCGTTGGCAGAGCAATTGCCCCGACCACAAGGCCAAGATGACCGATCACGGATCGATGCCCTGCAACAACTGGTGGCCAGCAGGGTCAATGATTGGCTGGTCGAGGTTCGCCCCAGTGACGCCGCGGTTTCTCAATTGTTGCAGCGTGGTCTGTTTCGTCGGCTGCTGGCGGCCTTGTCGCCCGATGAGACGCCACTGGCTGACGATGATCTGACGCCACTGATCGCGGCCTTGGTCGATGCTCGAGCAGAGGAACTCTTGGCGGACAAGCTGGTGATGCCAACGGAGATTGGGCTGGTCGTGCCACCAGGCTTGAGAGCTGGTGTGGTTCAAGGCATCATGGCTGCCAAACCGATTTGGAGCGAGGTTCTGCATAGTTGGACATTTGACCAGTAGCATGTTCGTGACCCGACGGTGCCATTGCCGAGCAGGATCCGGCGGGCACCGGCCTTGACAGGGAGGACGCCTCATGCCAAACACGCCCACCAAGCGATCACGCCGCGATCGCTATGACGCTTCGTTCGTCCCACCGGCCTTCGGCCTGAACGCCCTTTTCCCGTACCTGATGAAGGGGCGCAACGAGTCATTCGCTTTGTTCCCGATGACCATTGACATGGAACCCTTGCTAGCCTACATCGCCGCCAAGAAAGGCACCGACCAGGAGATCAGTCTCTTTGAATCGTTCATGCTCGCCTTGGTCAAGGTGTTGCGGCAAAGCCCGTCGCTCAATCGTTACATCATCGGACGGCGGATGTATCAGCGGCGCAATGTCGTGCTGTCGTTCATCGCCCGCAAGAAGTATGTCGACAACTCCCAGGAGACCAATGTCTTGGTGTCGATCAAGCCGGATGATGACCGAGCCACCATTTTGTCGAAACTGCGCGGTGAGATCCGAGTGGCCAAGGCCGAGGACGCGCCGCCGAAAGATGACGACAAGCTGATCGGCGAGTTTCTCAAACTGCCCCGAGGTCTGCTACGGGTCTTCATCAAACTGCTGGAGTGGTGGGACTTTTATCGCGACACGCCGAAATTCTTGCGCGGCGTCGATCCATTGCGCGGGTCGGCTTACATCGCCAATGTCGGCTCGGTCGGTCTCGACGCCGCTTACCATCACATGTTTGAGTGGGGCACCTGTTCCTTGTTCGTTGTCATCGGCAAAGTTGAGCCGAAGGTGATGGTTGGTCAGGGCAACGTGCCGGTGGTCAAACAAGCCGTCAACGTCAAGGTGACCCTTGATGAGCGGATCGCCGACGGTTATATCGACGCCAAGGCTTTGACCTTGTTGGAGACCTACCTGGCCGATCCGGCCCAATTGGAATGGTGAGGCCAACCGTGACCGATGACCGACCGTGGCTGGGGATTTACCAAGAGCTGGGGATTCCCCAATCCGTGCCGACTCCTGATGCCACCCTCTATGAGATGCTGGCTTCGGCCACCGGGCTCTGGCCCAATCAGCCGGTCTGCTACTACCTGGGGCGGCGTTTCAACTATGCCGAGTTGCTGACGGAGGTCGATGTGACAGCGGCCTCGTTGACCGCCATGGGCATCAAGGCCGGCGATTCAGTGTTGATGTCACTGCCAAACGTGCCGAGTGTGGTCATCGGTTTCTATGCCTTGAACAAGATCGGCGCCAGAGCGGTGATGACCCATCCGCTGTCGTCCGGGCCGGAATTGCAACACTACATCGCCATGACCGGCGCCCGCACCGTCGTCACCATGGACATGTTCTATCCGGTTTTCCGCGACTTGGCTGACGAAGCCGGTTTGGAACGGTTGATCATCGCCCGGTTCTCGGACTACTTGTCCAAGCCGATGAAGCTCGGTTTCGCCGTCACCAAGGGGCGGAAAATCCCTTCGGTGCCCACCAGCGATCCTCGGGTCATCATGTGGAAAGACTTCTTGCGCCTGGGGGCGGGCAAGGCCGGTTCAATTCTGACCGGGCGCAGGGTCGGCCGCCTCGACGCGGTCGGCGACCAGGCCTATCGCCGACCGATCGAGCCTGATCAGACAGCCGCCATCCTCTTTTCCGGTGGCACCACTGACCTTCCCAAAGGCATCGAGTTGAGCTCGGCCAACTTCAACGCTTTGGCTGTGGCGATGAAGCCGATCACCGGCCTGCAACCGAATGACTCCATTTTGGCGATCCTGCCGGCCTTCCATGGTTTTGGCTTGGGGCTGTGCATCCACCTGCCGGCTTGCTTCGGCGCCTACTTCATCTTGGTGCCGGAGTTCTCGACCAAGACCTACATCGCCAACTTGTTGAAATATGAGCCAGCCTTCATCGCTGGTGTGCCGACGCTTTATCAAGCGTTGATGAGCGATCCGAAGTTCGCCAAGGTCCGCTTCGACAAATTGAAAGCGGCCTATTCGGGTGGCGACATGCTCTCGGCTGATCTGAAAGGTCGATTCGACGAGGTGCTCAAGGCCCAGGGAGGCAGCACCGAACTGATCGAGGGTTACGGATCGACTGAATGTGTCACCGCCTGTGTGGTCAGCCCGCGCAGTCATTACCGCGACGACTCGATGGGCATCCCCATCCCTGGTGTCGATGTGGTGGTGGTCGATCCGGACAGCGGTGAGCTCAAAGAACACGGCCAGGCCGGTGAGATTTGCATGACCGGCCCGACGCTGATGCACGGTTATTTGGCAGACGCTGATGCCACGGCTCATACCCTGCGCCGCCATGACGACGGTCGGCTTTGGCTGCACACCGGCGATATCGGCCGGATGGACGACCAGGGGTATCTCTACTTCATGGGTCGGATCAAGCGAATCATCAAAGTGTCGGGCGTCTCGGTCTATCCGATGCAGGTGGAGCAGGTCCTCGAGTCGCATCCGCTGGTCAGTCGGGCTTGTGTCATCGGTTTGCCTGATGAGTATCAGATGTCGTCGCTGAAGGCTTTCGTCACCTTGGTCGATGGGCAGGAGGGCAGTGAGGACATCCGGGCTCAACTGGTGGCCTACTGCAAGCGGCATCTGATCAAATGGGCGGTGCCCCGTTTGATCGAGTTTCGGGCCTCACTGCCGACCACCCGCGTCGGCAAGATCGCCTACACCGAGCTGGAGCAGGAAGAGCGCGACAAGGCGGCGGCGCGGGGCTAGCGAATAGGTCAGGTCATTATCGGAAGCGGTGAATTGACGACGTGGGTCTCCTTGAACCCCGAGAACACAGCCGAGTGCCAATCGGATAAGAGATCGAGCCGGTTGCGCCATCGGCGCGGGCCTACCGAGGGCCATGTCGTTGTCGCGCCCACAGATGAAAGTGGCCCGGGGCAGATCATCTTCGCTTGATCACGATTGGTAAGGGGTAGCTTGAGCCTGGATGATCATCAGGATGGCGGCCTGGATAATTCAACACTGATTAACGGGATTGATAGTAGGACAGTATCGTGACCTGTGGATGGTCACCATCGTCGGGCAGGAGCAGGACGTTTACCCAGTAGGGGACAGTTTGGGAATTAGCGCTCGCGAAATGAAACGGCTGCTCAATTCTACTGACATTGGCGAATGTAGTTTGCACCGAGTTCAACCGGTCGCTGGGTCGGAGGAAGGGTGCCCCACCACCCTCAGGAATCATAGCCAAAAGTTCGTCCCTCTGGGCCGTAAAAGTGATAGTTATAATATCCGTGAAATCAGTGTAGTTTCCGCTTGGGATTTCATTCACCGCCAAACCAGCGGCCGAGTCTGGAATCCGCCAGCCGGTCTTCTCTAAACGGGTCATGGCCAAGGCCGCGGCTTGATCAGCCGGTACGGGTGTGGTCGCTGGTGTGGATGGGTGCATGGAAGGGCTTTCATTGGGTGGGGTGATGTTGGTAGGAGCTGTGCAGCCAGTCAGGATGAGAGCGACGAGAGCAATGGCCAGAAGCGGTAAAGGTGTTCGGCCTTTCATGGCTCCACCGTGAATGACTCAGAGTTGCGCGAAGAACTGCCGTACATGTTGAACTCTTTGGCCTGGCCAACGAGCATCAGTTCCCGCATCTGCTCATCCGTCGTGGTCTCGCCACTTGGTAGCTCAGTGCTCTTGCCGGCATCCCAATTGTCTGCATCGTAGATTGACACCTTGGTTGACACTTCTGCCTGCCACGATGTGGCGTCCGGGCCCGTTTCCCCTGAGCTTGTACCTGGTGGGTACACCGTCACTGACCCCTGCTGACTGACTTGGACCCCTCCTGCGGCGAAATACCAGTTTTTTGAATAACCCTCTTGAAAGTAAAAGCCCTCCCAGGGAGTGCTAATCGGATAGGTGATCGGGCCGGTGGCACCATCGGCAAGGGCTCGTTCAATGGCACTTTGAGCCAGCGCCTCTCGACGATCGCTAACCCCTTGTTGGAATTCGGGAACAGCCATCATGCCGTCAACGTCGAGTGGTTGATCGGTGCCACTGCCGTCGAGATAGTGCAGTAAATTGTCCGCAGCATCGCCCATTCCGAGAAAACCCGCGCCTCGGGCCTGCCACCATTTGCCTGCTTCAGACCAGTAGGTTTCGTCGGTCGGTGACTTGGTGTTGAATCCGTCGTTCAGCGGACCATCCTTTGCCGGCCAATCGGGCACAAGTGGCATGACCTTCTGATCTCCGTCCGTGGGGCTACCAAGCCCATCGGAAAAGCATGGCGCCGTCGGTTTGTGGTCATCCTCCTGGCGAGTGCTCTTGTCGGCTGGACTGATGGCACTATCGGACGAGGCAATGTCGTCGGGAGACATTCTATTGAGCATGTCCTTCAACACGGGGTTGAGTGAAGGCCCTGTCGGCACCAAGAGAGGGGAAAAGATAGCTGTCGATGGTGCGGTCAGGGTGGTCGGGATGCCAAATGCGGTGGAAGGCAGAATGGGGTTCTGTGCGGTGGTGATCGTCTCCTCTCCGGCAGCGCTGGTTGCTCTCTGTGCGTCAGCTTGGCTTCGCAGCTGGTTGCTCATTGTTTCGATGCGGCTGGCGGAATCCACCAAACGACCGCGAAGTTGCAGTTGCCACTGCCCGTTGAATGCCTGGATGTCGCGGCCTTGCCAGTGGTGGCTGGCTTCGTTGATCAGGGTGTCGATGTGGCGGGTCAGTTGGCGCAGGGTGTCGGCCTGGACTCGTAGTTGAGTGGCGGCTGTGTCGATTTGTTCGACGGCGGATTCTGTCAACCTTGTTGGGACGGTGTGGTTTATGGGTTGAGGGTGGCCTCCTGTTGTTGGGGTTGGTTGATC